>UQDJ01000001.1 GCA_900539675.1 uncultured Coriobacteriaceae bacterium
GTGCCTGGCCCGTCTCCTTTTCATTCCTGTAAAAGGAAGCGGTATCGATCAATCTTACGCCGCTTTTTAGAGCTGAAGACACCGCATTAATACACGTGCTTCCATGAAGACTATAGACACCTAGTCCATTGAGGGGCATTGAAAACCCACTGTTGAGCTTCACGGTTTTACTATCGAAATTAAATAAGGGTTCCACTATCGTTCTCCAAAAACATAAAGATCTATTTCATACTGTCGCTATTGAATATTAGAAAGTAGTCAAATCAATCGAAGAAAGACTCAGGCATCATCTGAGAGTCTAGTTTGATCACCGTGGTAAAGAGCTATACGTAGCCTTGAGGCTGTAATTATTATCTTGGTGGCTTGAAAGGGTGTCTAATACCTATATTCAATACCCTTCTATGCACATAAGCCATAAGGCTTGCAGTGAGCATGCCTTGTCGAGCCAGACTGCCGCATCCGCAAAGACTTCACCAGTAAAAGGCGCTGTATTTCGTGCTAGTCTTCTGCTTCAGATATATAAGGAAGCCTTCGACAGATACCGTCTTATACGGCAAGAGCGCAAACCCCTTCTCATCGGGCACAGGAGAACAATCGTATGGTGCCTGCCAATAAGCCTGATCGGCAGCAACTCATGATGTTGCCTCTTAATTGCGTTTGGCTAATAGCGTTTGGCGTCAAGGCTGTTGTATTCGTCAAACAGCTTTAAACAAGCTGCCCTATCAAGTTCTTCGAGGTAATCAGACAGAGCTTCGCGCCCACCCATCAACTCATCAAAGCGCGCGTCACGAAATCCAATGGCTTCGTTATCAGCAAGGGTGCAACCGTAATACACATGATCGATATTCGCCCACAAGCAGGCAGCTAAACACATAGGGCAAGGCTCTCCGGTGGTATACAAAACACAGCCCGAAAGGTCAATCGTATCAAGTGTTTGTTCCGTCTTTCGAATCGCATCTATTTCACCATGACAGGTTGAATCGGTATTCGAAAGCACATGATTATGCCCTTGCCCCACAATACGGCCGTCTTTTACGATAACGCTGCCAAAGGGACCGCCGTCACCTGCATAGATACCCGCACGCGCTTCATCTATAGCCGCCTGCATAAATTCATCTTCAGCTGCATAGCCAGCCTCAGGCAAAGAGTCTTGCGATTGTGTCGATGAGCATGCGCTCAGCAGAGGCAATGCACACAGACAGGCAACTAATGCTATGAGCTTTTTCATGACAATGTCCTAACTAGTGCTCTATAAACGTCCAGACCGATACTTTAGCAAAATCCTAGCGCGCACTTGTTTAGGTCCTGACTAGCACTTTATGACTGATTGCAATTAATTCATACGATCCCTGTTCGCGCTTACGGTCCCGTTCAATGTTGCTTTGTGCAATGCTACTCTACGACGTGACACCATAAGAGCTACCCCGCTTGCCATAAGACACGCCACTAAAGCCACAGGAACTACCGAGCTCACATCATCTGCAGTTTTAGGAGTTGCTGATGGATTGGTATCAGCAGTCTCTTGAGGGTTGTTCGGCAATAAAACATTGCCATCAGCGTCGGTTACCACACCTTCTGCGCTAACTGACGACCCACTTGGCGCAACAAGTTCGCTTCCATCAGAAAATACTACGAGGAACGTACCTTCATCCGTAAGAGTGATAACGATATTCTGCGGCGTAACAATTCTGTCTGCCTCTACTGCTGAGCCGCTCGGGACTAATAATTCAGCACCCTGCGCAAAACGCACTAACAACATGCCAGCCTTGCTCTGTGTGATAGTCACACCTTCAGCGGTAACAATGCTATCAGTTCCCACCTTGGCACTGTTTGGCACGATGACGGTTGTCTTGTCGTCGAAATACACTGTTTTGGTGCCATTGCCATTATCTTTCGAGACCAAGACTTCATCTTCGCTTGGATCTTCCACATACCCATCGGTAAGTTGAATACGTCCTGCACCATTCACATTTTCATACCCTTCAGCGATGGTGCCGCCAAGATCTTCTTGCATATAGTCAATCAGTGCTTGATTGTCTATCATCACGTTTTCCTGCAGCACATTCACGTCATCACCCTGGAACATGGTCATGCCATCTCCACCTTGAAGCAGCATGTAGCCATGCGACGCAACGGTGTAGGTATCCGTAGGATCAAGTGGTTTGCCGTCAACTTTCACATCATACACGCGACGATCCCCATCGGCGCTAACAAAGCTGCCATGATCGTCGGTTTTGACAGGCGACGCAATGGCAGTATTCACCTTGTAGCTAACGCCCGATACCTGCAAAAATCCGCCTGATGGTTCTGGCAAATTACGAACGCCCATCTCAAGAGCGTCTAACAACGTCTGACCTGTCACCTGCACTAAACATAATTCATTGCCGTACGGCTGAACATTAATCAGATCTCCTTTTGTGATATCGCCTGCTTTTAAGCTCTGGCGCACACCGCCACCATTCACAAGACCAATATCAGCTCCCATGCGAATTCGGTAGGCATCGGCAACAAAATCCCCCAGGTTGGTTTCCTGATAACGCACGTAAAGGCCAGTGTTTGCATCTTCTGAAAGAAGATTTACCTTACTTTGCCCTACGACTTTTTCTGTCTGTTCTTTAAGTTCGTTGTTTACTTTATCAACGGCAGCTTCTACCGTTGCATCAGTTTCTGTGTAGTCTTCAGCCGAGGTAAGCTTCACCGATATGTCCTGATCATCCGGCTTGGAAGGATCAATAACAAGCTGCCCTACGTTTGCAAGCTTCGTGCCCGTCTGAACACAGGGAACCATAGTGCCCTGTTCGTTGGAGATTGATTCAACGGAAGGCTCCGTCTCCACTGCAGTCTCTTCTGCTGCAGGATATTCTTCGGTATAAGCCTCATGGGAGTGACCATCGATAAACGCATCGATGCCGGTAGTGTGTTCGATAACTGCTTCACTGGTCCAGCGCTTGGTAATTCCCGACTTACCCAGGTGGCCCACTGCTACGACGTAATCCGCACCATCTGCGCGTGCCATATCGACACTTTTTTGTACGGCATTATAAAGCGCATCGCCTGTTGAATCTTCGCAGAAGCCATAAATGTAATTGCCCGCTTCATCTTGGAAGCTCGTAGGAGTAGATTTGGTCAGTGTTTCAGGAGTAGAAATACCCACATACGCTACTTTGAGCACCCCATCAGCTGATGGATCGCTATTTTTGTTTGCAACGTCCTTGCCATCAGAAACTTCATCATAAACTTCTAACGCATAAGGGCGAAACACGGTTGCTTTATCGCCTAAAGTAATGAAGTTGCAAGACAGATAGGTATAGTCAGCTTTACCATCAACGATTTTAAGGAATTGATCCATCCCGTAATCAAACTCATGATTGCCGGGTACTGCATAGTCATATCCCGCCGCATTCATGAGCTCTACCAATGCTTCACCCTTGGTAAGGGTGCCTGCAACACCGCCTTGGATGGCGTCACCTGCATCCACCAGCGTTACGTTGTTTTGGCCATATTGTGCGCGAGCATCATTGGCAAATGCCGCTACGCCCGCATAACCTAAACAAGGGTCCACATCCCGGCCACTATTGTCTTTAGCGCCCGGATCCACATGGTCAATAGCACAGTGCACATCGTTAGTAAAAATGACCGACACCGCATGGTTGTCGCTTTGCGTTGAGGATACCGCAGAAGTTTCCGCAGAGGCCGGCCCAGGGGCTTCCATGGAAGTTTCTACAAACACGTCGGTAGGTGCAGGCTCAGACACTTCGGTAGGATTGTCTGCTGCAGCAGCCGGAGCAGATGCCGAAGTATCTGCATAAGCGCTTACAGGCGCAATAGGAACCAAAGACACCGCTAACAATACACCGATGACGAAAGTACCTAACCGCTGAGCGGTGCTACTTAGCTTTGAAGCCACCGTAGCGTGATCATTACTTGTAGCGGATGAAACCAAGCTATTCCTCGCAGACACGAATACCTCTTTCCATGCGTGCTCAATATTCAACATGCTTAATTGTTCGAATGAGCATAAAAATCGATAGTGGTCATAAGTATCGCATCTGAGCAATAACGCACTCAACGAAAATCATAAATGTGAAATGTATGCACCGTATAAGGCATGAAAAGCAACATTATTGCCACTTGCTCTTAGTTGCGATTGTCATGAGATAAATAGCGAAGGTGCTACATCAACGTTTCCGCAACCAACCAAGCGGCATAGAGCGGAACACTCTGAATCCCATTTTCAAATCCAAAATTCTTAGCACTTATCCGGACAGCACAACCCAGGTTATATTTCTGGCAAAATGTTTTTAAGCTTGGCGATTGAACATTTTTCCCTGACTTAACTTCTATTGGAATTACCAAACCGTCATGATCCCTTCCAACAAATTCAATTTCTGCTTTACTTGCAGTTCCCCAATAGTATGCTGAAGCCCCAGCAGAACAAATCTGCTGATACACATAGTTTTCAGCTAATGCGCCTCGAAAACTTGAGGCCTTGTTGGACAGAGGATCAAGATCACCTAGCACCGCACCAAAGGCTGATGCAAGCAAACCCACATCACCAAAATAAAGCTTAAAAGACGCCTCGTCTTCAAAGGCCTTCAACGGTGCTATCGGTTCGGTAATTTTTGTACACTTTAAAACAACACCCGCTGCTACTAGCCATTCAATTGCCGAAGAAAACTGATTTGCTCTGCCGCCAGACTGGATAACTTTATACTGAAATTTTTTGTTTTCCTTCGCTAGCTGCCTTGGGGCACTATTCCATGCTGCCAAAATACGTGGCGCCTGTGTGGTTTCTGCATATTTAACCATGTCGGCTGCATAAGCGACTCGTATATCGCGCTGCCTTGTTTTTGCCAGATCATAGGAATTATTTCCTGTTGCGCCACTCTGCACAAAAGTAGACACCACTTCAGGCATGCCCCCAATGATCTCATAGGAATGAAGTATTTCTAGTGCTCTCTCATGCAGCGGGAAAGCTTGTGTTTTTACATCAAACGCCTCACGAATCGCACTGGCCAGTCTTTGTTCTCCAAGAGCCCAAAGAAATTCCTCGAAGTCAAGAGGATACAAGCGCATCATATCCACTTTACCAACAGGAAATGAGGCAATTTTCCTGTTAATTTGAACCCCCAATAAACTACCTGCCGCAATCACATGATATTCAGGGGCATTTTCACAAAAATATTTTAAGGAAGTAAGTGCGCGATCGCATAGTTGCACCTCATCAAAAAATATCAGAGTACGACTAGGATCAATATCCCTACGAAGATAGAGCTCTAAATTAGAAACAACACGTTGAGGGTCAAGCGACTGCTTAAAAATCGCTGATGCTTGGCTATCACGGCTGAAATCTAAATACGCCAAAGAGTCAAAGCAATCCTTGGCAAACTGCTTAACTATATAGGTCTTACCAACTTGTCTTGCGCCAAATAGCACTAAGGGTTTGCGTTGCGAAGAATTGCTCCAAGCGCGGAGGCAGTCAGATAGTTTGCGCTTAATATCCATACCTAAACCACCCAATAAAGAACAGCAACAGTATATCAACTAGAAATTAATGTAAGATATAACACTATTTTCTAGAAATTAATGCATGATTTTACATTTTTTTCTAAGATCACTCATTATTTTACGCCTAGAAGCGCGTTTCAAAGGTGAACCATAAATGGTGTTAGACACCACTTGAATAAGTTTTGATTGGCATACGGTATCGAAGAACTTTTCTAACCATATCCACTATCCAGATATATCCCTTATCAATATGACGCTTGCAAGCGTAAAGTGCATCGTGTGCACTTTTGTTTGGTCTAAAGCCAAAGCTCTAGTTACTGAACTGTGGCTCGAATAAGTGGGTAAGGGTGGTGGTGATTGCTTGTTGAATTACTCTATCAATTACTGTTGGGATACCAAGTTTTCTAGTTTTATCCTTCTCTTTCTTAGGAATTTCAACACGGCGTACTGGGAATGGTTGATATGTCCCTTTTATTAATTGATCTTGTAGAGTTGCTAGATGCTCATCTAGATACTCATCTAATTCATGAACACTCATACCATCAATTCCAGCTGCACCCTTATTGGCTTTAACTTTCCTGTAGGCATGCAGCATGGTGTCTTTATCAACGATGTTCTCTAAAAAATCATCCGACAGGCACTGATTGGAATGTTTAATAGGGGTTATCCCGTACGTGTTAGACCCTTGCGCATACTCTTGGCGTTCCGCACCTACCCTTTGCACTAAGGCTTCATGTTGAAGTTGGCAGTCTTTACGCACACTCACAGGTAACCTCCTTTTCTACTTATCCCACTAAAGGTTCGACCCTTCCAAAAGGCAAAGACAAAACCTTTTGTACTATGGTCTCGGCTGACTTCTCACGACAAGCTTTACTCCGGTAGCTTGAAATACATCGTCGCTACCGTCCGTGAGACCTCCCGAGGTAAGACGCATCTCTTTCCCTCCATCTACCTGTCGCATCTACCCACTAACCTTCCGTATAGCTTTAGGGCTTTGGTTTGAATGGCAACCTTACCCAGTTAACAGGCCTTATGCGATTTCTGTTCGTCAGACCAGAGGTTTGCTATCCGGCTTCCTTCAGATTCCACCTCGCGATGGACACCCTTGCCTTAGGCTATGCACTTCCCACTGCCAGGCGTACTAGGGACTTTCACCCATTAGAAGACGCGCCATGCTCGGCGCACCCAAAAGAAAAAGGCAAAAGATCTTTTGCCTTTTTCTTACCATGTCGAAGCGTAAAGCTATCCGACCGACGTACTTAAGTTTTGCTTCTGCAATTACATGTTCGCAGCGAACCCTTTAACTACGGCTGCGCACCCTGCTCAACCCCAGCGCTATAAGAGCTACGCCCGCACAGACAACGAGAGGCCCCAAAAGTGCGCTGTCACCTGTTTGCGGCGTAGCCTTTCCAGAATCATCGTCCGCACCATCGTCGGCAGGATCGCCAGAACCCATATCGCCATTGATAGGGACTGCTGGCGTTAAGGGAATCGCAGGGACTATTTGAGGGTCAGCAGCCTTGAAGGTGAATGCACCCACGACCTCGCCTGATTCATTAACCACAGTCTGGGATGTTTCGGGATAGGATGCCCAAATTGAAGATCCCAGCGGGAAGTCTACGGTCGCAAACCGTGCCCCTTTAGGCTCCGCAAGAACGGTCTTGCTTCCCAAGGTAACAGAACCAACTAAGATCCCGTAAGGTAGGTCCACATCATCACTGCTCTTCAGCTTGAAGTACCCATCCTTGGCAAGGTCGACACTCAATGTTCCAGCGGTCTCATCAGCAAACACCGATATGGCAGCGGGAGAGCACCTTGGCTCACAGACCAAATCCACCTTGGCACAGCCCGCAATAGCGATGCTAGACTTTGCCCTGATCGCTCGCACAAACTCGCCCTTCATTGCGACGGTAGAGTCCTGAATGGTGATAGCGCCCGCTTCCATTCCGTAGAGGCCAAGGCTTCCCTCAGCGGTGTCCAAGCTCTCAAGGCTAACTTCGCATCTTTCACCCGACAACGTTATGTCGCCGCCCACCCTCATGAAATCGAGGGATGATAACCCAGAGCTGCACCCCGCGTCATAGCCACCCCTCAACGTTACCTTGGCATTGGTGATGTCGACGCTACCCGCCATGATGACGGCCGGTAGGGGGTTGGGTCTGTCGTTGCCGTAAGCAAGTGTTATTGTAAGCTGAGGTTGAGTATCTCCCGTGGTGTTGTCGATGATCGAGACATTACCGCGAGCATAGATGCCATGCGTCGAATACTTGGGCTTGTCCACTAAAATATTCGAATCTTCACCTTCAAGTTTAATGGTAATGTCTCCCATGGCATAAACTGCCGCACCCGATGAATAATACTCAGGACCACCTGTCCCAGTAATGGAAGCCCCGTTGAGAGTCAGGACTGGATGTCCCTCGTTGTCGTAGGCAAGCGTCACCCCGTCTTCCGAAAACGGCTCTTCGTGCAGCACACCGCCAATATAAACCGCGTTTTCACCAGGCTCTGCCGTAACTCTTAGCGTAGTCGTAGACGAGGTGTCAAGGAACAGCGAAGTGAGACCTAGGGAAAAGGTATCTGAGCTGTGGTGGTTCAGGGTAACCTCGCAGGTGTTGTCCTTCCAATCAGAGGTGATATATCCCTTTTCAATGCCAGGCATGACCAGACGCAAGAGCACCGGGCCATCGGGCGTTCCTTTGGCCAGTTCGACAACAAGCGAGTTTTCGTCACCGTCATCCCCAAGGAATACCTCGCCCTGCTCCCAGGTTTTGCCACCATCAGTGCTGTACTCGATGTCATCGCCAGAAAGCTTTGGCTGAAGCTCTTGCGCCTGCAGTGTGTCTCCAGCTGCGAGGTCTATCGTGCATGAGGTTGTGAGCGAGTTGAGCGTTATGGAGCTGTCTGAATCATTCTCTATTCCGTAGTAGCCCGAGGCATCGTCCATATAGAAGTCGAAGGCATAGCCCTGGGAAAGCTCGTAGGCTTTCTGGTTATCGTAGGAAATAAACCAGGTAACTTTAGAATGCGAATTAATAAAGCAATCGTCATCGATGAGCAAATCGATATTCTTAGACAAAAGGCCGCTGTCTTCAAGGAAGTCCACCAAACTCAGCTCGCCGAGGGAAAACATCACAGAGCCAGTAAAGCCGGCAAAAGCCCCTTTGGCGATGCCCGTGATTCGATAAGACCCAAAACGCAAACCGCTCGTTTTGTCAGGAGAAACTTCCAACGACGTGATCGCAATTCTGTCCGGATCGGACAACAATTCAGAATCAACGCTTGTTATCTCGCATTCCGGCGCCCAATCGCCAAATCCTGTGATGGTGTAGGTTATGCCTTCCTTGGTAAAAGTTTTACCCTCCTCATCATATCCTTGCACCCCAGCGTTGGCATCATCACGAGCATCTGCAGTAGTGTTACCAGTATCAGTGCCGCTCTTATCGCCAGCATCAGCAGTATCACTGCGTACATCAGTGCCAGTATTGTCGCTAGCAGTAGCATCATCACTGGTGTTATCAACAGCAGTACTTGAAGCGGTATCGCCGCCATCGGCGGACGCTCCATCATCACCAGAATCAGCATTGTTTACGTCACTGCTATCTACCGACACACCCCCACTGGAATCAGCATTGGTATTGCTATTTGATTCTGCCGCGTACGCAGGTGTACCCACCAGCGCTAAAGAAAAGCACAAGAGCACACAAAGCCCTAATCGCATGCGCGAAAAAGCGCTTTGTTTCCGTAATCCACCAAACATAATTACCTTTCTGTACCTTAGCGGCGTCTTCTGTATACGTCGTAAGCATCATTCGAATTGTGCATATTACCCGCGCTGTGTATGCCATGTGCACCGTGCGCACCATACCTACCGTGATGATGTGTTTTCCGATACGCAATCACACCAATTACCGCAGCTAACACAACAAGTAAGGCCCCAAGAACAGCAAACAAACCAAGTGAATCGCCTGTAGTGGTTAAAGTGCTAGGCATATTCTTGTCGTTGTTGTTCTTATCGACGTCGCCACTATTGCTAGAACCAACACCGCCTGATCCACCATTACCAAAGCCAGAAATGCCCCCACCTTGAGAAGATCCTGATATTTCATGCGGGTTCGGCTTCGTGCTCTGTTCAACTGTCACCTGCACCGGTTCGGAAGCTTCATGATTTTCATCGGCAGCCCAACGGATTTCATAAATGCCAGGAGCAAGGCCAAACAAAGAACAGCTTTCCGGGACTGGCGCCCATGTTCCGTCGTATCCCGGCTCTTGAGCACCAGCTAATGGAGTTACGGCGCGCCACTCCATACCTTGGGACAAACCGGTAATTGATCCATCATTTCCGCCCTTGAAGCTTTCGCCGACCACGGTGATTGCTTCGGGCTTGCTTTGAGTCTGTTTCGTTATTTCAAATGCCTGAACAGCATTTTCTATTGTTGGAGCTTTTTGGGTGGCAGTTTCGTTTGCCGTTACACGCAGTTGATACGCTCCCGCCTTTGTTGGCGCACTTGCTAGCTTTAGCCAACCATCTACACCATTGGAAACATACCAATTAAAAGCGAGGTTACCATCGTAGCCGCCTAAATCAACTTCAGGCTGAGCAATCGCCTTACCGTCATAAGACTTATTGTTTATTTTGCCTACCGTTACAGTTTTTGCAGGCACTTTATTGATAGTTACTTCAATGGTGCCCGTACCCTCTTCTATGTTGTTATCGCCCAGAAAATGAACGGTTAGCGTTTGCGGTGATCCCGCTGGCACAATGCCACGTGCCGTATCGTAGGTGAAGGTGTAGCGATACTCTCCAGCTGACACTCGAGAAGGTTGCGAAGATTCACATAGAACTGCATCTCCATAGGAAAGCGTTGCCTTCCCATGTTGAGGTTCAGAAGATGCTTTAGCTTGGAGTGTTTCTGCGTCCTGTTCAGATACCTCACTTGCATTCTCATCCATCACATCGTGGTCAGCTGAAACTACTGCTTTAACTTCGAGCATCTCACCATACGTGAGTTCAGGAGTTTGAGTAAGAACTTCGACCTTGGTGGCATCTACCCGGTTCACCGTAAGGGTAGCGCCACTAAAATCCACTACCTCGTAATTAGAAAGCGCGTCAGGCTTACCACTGCTGCCCCACCCAACCGAAACAGGATAGGTTCCCACATTAGAGGTATTGGTATAGGTGCTCGAGAATACCAGCGCTTTGAGCAGGGTGCCTTCAAGCGCCTTTTGCTCGTCTTCGCTTACCCATCCTTCTACGCTTGCCTTACATACCGGCCTTTGCCATTCGTCGCTCACCCAAGGATCTCCTGGGTTAGAAGGAAAATCATCACCGTAATCAAGAACAATATCCTGTGCCACTACCGTAAGAGGTGCTTTATTGATAGTGATATCAAAGCTGCGCGAACAGGCATCGTAGTTTTCTGATCCTTCCACATCTACCAAGAGCTTGTATGCACCTGCCGATGTGGGAACCTCATTGTTAGGCAAGTCCTCATACGTAGCGCTTTGCCACCTAAAGCTTACCTTGGCGTTGCTAATCACCTTACCCGTATCATCGGTAACGGTTATATGAGGAGCATCAAACGGAGTACCGTCATATACTTTTGTGAGCAGGCTTTCATCTATATCGGAGATGTTCGTTCCACCCTTAGTGATGAAATACGAAACCTCAAAAGGTTCTTCCGCATCTTCAAACCAGGCACCCAACGCGTGAATGGTTGCAGTCACGGTGCCATAATTCATGTTGCCGTGGTTGTCGTAACTCGCCTTCCAATCGGCATCGGTCAAAAACTCAGGTGCTTTTATCCTGTCAACAACCACCTCTTTAGCGCTACCGTCGTATACAAGATTATCGGGCGCAACAAACCAATCACTTTCAAGCTTTGTCTTCTTCAGGTTCACGCTCACTGGCTGAGTAAAGCGATCCATATTGGCATCACCCGAAAAGGATACTGAAAGTTCAACGGGGCCTCCATCACTAGTAGGTGCCACCTTGCGATCAGAGACATTGTAGGTAAGGGTATAAAGATAGGCCCCCGTTTTCGAATCAACCGTATATTCATCGCTTTGTGCAAGCACGGTATCACCATAAGAAAGCGTTGCTGTAGGCGTCTCGGTCGAAAGGGCATTCACCTGTGTTTTAGTGTTAGGAAGCACCTTTGCGGTTACTTCAAGGGTGTCACCCAGGCTAAATTCGCTCTGGGGTTCACCACCTGCACCAGATGTTGTAATTTCCATATCGGTATCATCTGAACCATTAACGGTAAGAGTCTTTTTATTACCAAGCGCTACATCATAGTTATGCAACGCTTCAGGCTGCTTACCCTCTTTCCAAGAAAGCGCAACATCATATGCCCCCGCAGGGCTACCGGCCGCATAATCGTTCCCAGTAGAATCTTTGCATGTTACAACCAGCGCATCCTTAAGCGCCTGATTAAGATTCTGCTGCTCAGATGCATCACCTTCAACAAACGTGTGAGCCTTCCATGTAAAGGCAGGTGCATCATCACCATATTCAATTGCATCTGCCTCATCCAAATCCACGCTCAGAAGAGCACGATTAATCGTAATAATTTTGTTCGTAGAAGGATTTTGCCCATCAGTAAAAATGGCAGGGTAGTACACGTCCCCCTCAAATGCGGAAGCAACATCTGCCTTTATCTCGTAGGTTCCTGCATCTTTAGGGGCGCTGGCACCCTCACCCGTTGCAGGCGCCCATTCGTTGCCGTCACTGTCATCATTGGTACTTCTCCACTGTAGAGTTACTTTATCTGATGGCACATCATTGCCGTTCCATTGAGCAGTAACTGGAGGCAGCATTATTTCCATACCTGTATAGGTTGGATCTTCCCAGCCGTCAGCAAAAGCTACTGAAGATTGCCCCTTTGTGTATACCTTTGTAGGATAAGCGTCTTTGTCATCTGTTACGTTATTTTCACCTGCGAGATAGCCATCGCCCAGTTCAACGCCATATACCGTAGACCACGTTTCGTCAGACTCGCCCGGCTTCGCGTCGCCAAATTCACCCCCAGTAATAACGAACGTCTGATCAGCTGTACCCCGATAACCAGAGCCATTACCTATAACTTGCGCAGATCCGGAGTCGCTGTTCACAACTGCGCTGTCTGACAATGCAATGATACGACCACCCGAGATAGTGCCTGATCCATGTTCGTAGAAGCCGCCGCCAATACAGGCTGCACTCGAACCACCAATGGCAGTTATAGTGCCACCGGTAAGCGTAATAGAATCAGCTCGACCAAGCGCTCCGCCGCCAATGCCAGCTGCAAGATTACCGCCAACCGCTTTTACTTCACCACCATTAATAGTTATTGATCCAGCAGCAAATTCATTGAGATTAGATTCACTTGAACCAGGATCTTGCGCTGGAGCCCCATTAGAACCAATGCCGGCTGCATACTTACCACCTTCAGCATGTAGCTTGCCTGAACCTTTTATCGTCAGGCTTGCTCCATATGGCACGTTGATGCCTGCACGATTTTCGGTATTCCATTGCCACTCGGAATTGCCCGCATAAAGCGTGTTGGTACTGCCTTCTGAAAGAATGAGCTCAAGATTGCTTCCGCTTGCAATGGATAAAGGTGAACAATTGCATCCTGCGCTGCGAGTCACCCCTACTCCACCAAGAGTAATATTTGCAATTTTATCTTGAGGAGGACTAACAGCAATGCTATCGGTAGTTTCTTGAACACCCTCTTGGTTCTTGATGGTAACCGCCTTATCACTAATGACATTCAAGACACCGTTTTCATAGGTGAAATCCGTTCCATAAACGGGATTGTCGCCTTCCGATTCTATGGAAAGACCCCACGTAGAAGCTACCAGGGCATCATTGAGTACTGCTGAGGCAAAAGTAGTATCCGTTGCCTTAACGCGTGTCCACACGTAATAGGTTTTATTCGGTTCGCATTCATAAACGCGACCTATTAAATCCGTACCATGCGCGGATTCATCGACCGAGTGCCATTCCGCTTCATCGCCAGGAATCTTATTATCTTCAGTCACCGCATATTCTTGATCTGGAACAGCGCTAAAAACAATTTCAGTACCATTGCACCTCTCAGGCTTAAGTTCTGGTTTTTGAGGATCATTGCCTGTATAAGGTGCTTTATGAAGCTTTATTTCAACATCCTTCTGGGCTGGCGCAATATTTCCATCTCCCGAGAAAGACACGTTGAGCGTTGCTGGCTTATCACCCTGTTGAGCAGGAATGCCTCCTTCGCCCGTGTCATAGCGTAGGGTATAGAGGTAAGCACCTTGATCGTCAACGGTGTAATCGCTACTTGATGTAAGCGTTGCACCATTATAAGAAAGCGCTACTTCAGGCTTATCTTGCGCCAGCATATTTGTGTCAAGGGTACGCTGAGGAATAACTTTCACTGCGAGCTCAAGAGTATCCCCAAACGTGAAGTCATCTGTCTGGGTGCCATTTTTACTGGTAGAAAGCTCTATTGCTCCTTCGGCTGTATCAACAACAAGCGTCTTTGGCTCGCTGAGCTCTACCTTGTAGTTGTGCAATTCTGCTGGCTGCACCTCACCTTTCCATCCCAGTGCAACAGTGTAGTTGCCTTCTGGACTTCCAGGAGCATAGTCGCTACCATCTGCACCCTTACACGTAAACGTAAGAGCATTTTCAAGTGACTCGTACAACGTCCCCTGCTTATCTCCTTCATCAGCTACCCAGCCCGTAGCTTCCCACGTAAAGGTAGGTGCTTTAGCACCATATGCAATAGTGCCCGGATCATTTATGGCTACTGTGAGTGATGCTGGATTGATGGCAATGGTTTTATTAGCCGAAGGATTTACGCCATCGGTTGAAGCAGATGGATAGTAGGTGTTTTCCTCAAACACACTGGAAATATCTGCCTTTACTTCATAAGAACCCGCATTTTGAGGAGTGGTAACGCCTGCGCCTGATACGCTTGTCCAGTCATCTTGCGTGTTGGCCATACGCCAAGAAAATACGATGTCATCTGTTACTGAATTCGGATTATCGTGCGTTGCCACACTGCGACTAGCACTTGCCTTGAGTGTGGTGGCATCCAAAGCTATTGGTTGGGCGTTATAGGTAGGAGTATCCCATCCTTCGCTAAAGCCAACCCAAGAAGTTCCCTTCTGGTACACCTTTGTAGGATAAGCCTTGGTAGTTTCAGTATCAGAATCGTTGTTGTTACCTGCAACGTAGGAATCCGCATCAAGCGCAACGCCATAAACACTATTCCATGTCTCATCGGCGTCTTCTGGCGCATCTTCAGCAAACACACCACCTGTAATAGTGAAGCGCCCTGTTTCAGGAGCGTTCAAACCATCACCAATAGCGCTCACCTTATCAGACCCTGCAACAGCCGTAATGCGTCCACCTGAAATGGCGCCCGATCCTGTGCCGCCAGCAAAATAAGGTTTTTCGGAAGTTCCCGAACCGCCACCAATGCCAGGAGCACCTACACCACCAACACTATCAGGCTTGCCGCCCTGCGCCAAAACAGTGGCATTACCGCTTATGGAAATATCCTGGGCAGTACCATATTCGCCAGCGCCAATACCAGCACCACTCGTTGTGCTCTTCGCAACAACGGCGACATTATCACCAATCGAAATACCCTTCACTTCAGTGTAATCGCCACCACCAATGCCAGCACCGCTACCAGTGCATGTCGCAGTCACTTGAGCATCGCCACTGATGTATATCTTGGTGGTTGACGTTTGCAGACCACCTGCACTACCGATACCAGCACCGCCACCTTTGGCGTTAACAGTGCCGTGGGCAATGCTGATTTCATCCGCATTGCCATTGAGAGCGCTGCCGATGCCCGCACCAAACATGTCGGCTTCTGAGATAATCATGCCACCTTCTATTGAAATAGAACCAGAATCCGAATTGGATAAATCTTCGTCTATATAATCGCCGCCAATACCTGCAGCTTTATTTCCTCCAGCTGTAGCCTTGAGCACGCCGGAACCCGAAATTGTAAGATGTGCCCCCGCAGGCACATTCACACCCGCACGCCCTACAATAGGACCTATATTGGAGTTCTGATTGTAAGAGCCCTTGAATTCATTTGTGCTCGTATCGGCAAGCACCAGGTCAAGGCTGCTGCCTGGAATTACCGAAAGAGGAGCGCGATCTGCTGTCGTAGCAACGGAGTTTACGCCAGCAAGCGTGATATGCGCGGACTTTGCGCTACTTGCCACGCTCACAACAATGCTGTCGTCCGTCTGGTCAAGTCCTTCTTGATTCTTAATGGTAAGCGGTGTATCCGTCTTTACCGTAAGCACACCGTTTTCATAAGTGTAATCCGCACCGTATTCAGGATCGCCGCCCTCTTTTTCAATAGCAAAACCCCACGTGGACGCAATAAGCGGCTTATCACATGGAGCCGAAGCATCCACTACCTCTGTCGCGACAACGCGCGTCCAAATGTAGTATTGAGTATCAAGCGAAAGCGGGGTTTTTCCATCAGAGAGGCTGTTCAATACCAGCACGCCCTTCTCGGCGCCCGTTGCTGACGTCCACACCGCATCCGTCGCAGGAGCTTTGTCTTCTGAGGTAACGGTGTATTCCAAACCAGAATCTGCCTGTGCCTTCACAGCGAGTTGCGAGCTACCACACTGCGCAGGCTCGAGCGTGGGGGTAGAGGGAGATTCCCCTTCATGTACCCCTTTCGCAAGCTTGATGGTGCAGGTTTGTTCTTGGGAATCCATCTTGTCGGTTCCGACATACTTCACCACGAGCGTGATGTTATCGCTGATAGGCAGCACACCGTCTTTCGTGTTGTACGAGAACTCGAGCTCGCCGTTCGCATCCGCGACGTTCTGAGGGTCGGTTAGCTGTACGTCTTGCCCGTCGCCTGAAGCGCCCGCCGGACGATAGTACAGCACCGCCTCTCCTGGCTGCGGTTCTGCAAGCTCGCCCGCGAACAGCCCACGTGCGAACGCGGCGATGCTGTCGAGCACATTGCCGCTGGACGCGGGCAACCCTGTCGCCTTGATATTCGCCTTGACGGTGATGGTATCCCCGTAGGCAAACTCACCCGTCTGCGTATCGCCATTCCAGGTAATCGGCTCGATGGACGTAGTCGATTTGACGATGTTCACCGTCCTGATATCGCTCGTAGCCGAGGGATAGTAGAAGTCGCCATCGAACCCAGATGCGAGCTGCGCCCGTATCTCATAGGTTCCCAGCTTCGTTGGCAGACTCGCACCCTCGCCCGAAGCAGACTTCCAGGCTTCATCATCCTCGCCTGGCTCGCGCCATTGTACGGTTATCTTGTCTTCAGATGTCGGTTCGTCGCCCCACATCGCTGAAGGAGCTGGGAGCTGCGCTCCATAACCGACCTCGTATTCCTCCTCTTCAAAGGTAATCGAAGACGTACCCTTCTTGTATATCTTTGAAGGATAGATCTCTCGCGCCTGTTCATCGGGATTGTTGTTTGCGCCTACGACATAAGCCGAATTAAGCTGCAAGTTAAAATTGTTGTAAATATAATTCCAGATATCCTCTGGACCCCCGCGCACTTCGTCGTTATACTCCCCGCCCGTAAGCGATTTACTATCAGCGGAAATAGGAGTGCCGCTGAGCTTAATCTTGCCACCGCTTATCTCAACGTTTTTGGTATGTCCTTCCCACTTTTGCGGGTAGTCTGCAGGTCTGCCTCCAAGGGCGACAGAACCGCTCGCTGCCACCTCGCCCCCTGTTATCTTGATGCTTTTCAAAGTTGAAACCGAGCCAGCGCCAATAGCGACACCACTGCTACCCGTATTCGCCGCGTTGACAGTGCCGCCGTTGACGGTGACCGTTCCTCCTTCTGGAGCTTCATAGGTCAGCCCAACAGCGGCACAGAATCCATTGGAGCTTGTCGCCGTAACGTTGCCACCATTGATGGTGATGTTCGGCTGCGTGCCACCGATTCCAACATTGCTTGAAGTCGCAACGACAGTGCCCCCATTGATGGTGATGTTAGAAGCGGTTCCGCCGATCGCCGCAGTGTCATAGGAAGTCGCACTGATGATGCCGTTGTTGATAACAAGCGAAGCGTGGTCCACGCTGATGGGCGATTTGACTTTGTCGGTCGATTCGGGCACGTTGAGCGAACCCGCACCATCGATCGTGAGAGCACACTCCTGGCTCTCAGAAACCTTGTCGAACGCGTTCGTGCTGCCCTCGGCGAGCACGAGATTTACCTGTGCGCCATTCTTCACGTCCAGCGAGCCCGAAGGTCGTAGGTTCAAATCCTGCCCCTGCGACCAAAATTTCAGCCCTGAACTGGTAAAACGGTTCAGGGCTTTTTCGTTATCAAGGGGCAAAAACACCCAAAGTAATCTGTATGGTAGTATGTATGAGAAAAACCGCTGGTTAGACCCTGCGTTTTGCTAAGCCATCTCTCAGTGCCCGGAGTACTTCAAGAGCCACGGGCAGTTCATCAGTTTCAAACGAATCAAGAATCTCCTGCGCCTCGGCAGAGAGTCCTGCTTTGTCGGGTTTGGGGGTGTTGTTCAGCAAAGCATCGGTACTTACCGATAGCTCCTCCGCAATCTTTGCAAGAACGGGAAGGCTCAGCTTCGTGTTGCCAGTCTCGATGTGACTCATATGGGTGACGGAGATTCCCACCCTTCC
The DNA here is from genome assembly GCA_900539675.1 of uncultured Coriobacteriaceae bacterium. GTDB lineage: Bacteria > Actinomycetota > Coriobacteriia > Coriobacteriales > Eggerthellaceae > Anaerotardibacter. The sequence goes on from UQDJ01000001.1 coordinate 18,140, forward strand.
CGCCAGCGCCTCCTGTGACAACCCGCATGCCTTGCGGTAGCGCCGTATGCGCTGGCCTATCTCGAAGTATCTCATTCAATCACCGCCTATACGAAACAAGTCATCTTGAATCGTATGGGCGATTGCTCAGAAATATAATAAACTGGAAAGGCTGTTATATGCCTATACAGTTAATGCTAGAAGCCGCATTTGCAGGAATGCGGCGGGAGCGCCCAAGAAATGACAGTAGGAGGTACAAGAATGAGGATTAAAGGTCTTGCCCTATCGGCAATAGTGGCGGCATCGCTGCTCGCTCTCCCCCTTGCGGGGTGCAGCGGAAGCAACGAGCCCGCCCAATCGGACGAGCCCGTCACCGCTTCGCAGGCGTTCAGTTCGGAATGCCTGTGGTTCCACTCGAACGGCGAGCCATCGAAAGACGGAAAAGTGTCGACTGTCTACGCCTTCGACGGCGCGGGCAACGTCACCGTGTACGACACAGGCATGTCATACGGAGATTTGAACGGGAAATCCAACGAGGAAATAATCGAGCTCGCCCAGCAGCAGAATCGCGAGAACAAGATTGCCGAGCTGGAAAACGACATCAAGGTGCTCAGCCAGGACAACGACGAGCTGCAGGCCGACCTCGACAACATGAACGAGCAGAAGGGGTATTACGCAAGCGACCCTGATACCCTCGGCGTCATCGAGAGCGACATCAGCGAGGCCCAGTCCCGCATTTCGGACAACAACGCCAAGATTGACGAGGACAACGCCAAGCTCGACGAGCTCAACTCAGGGAGCTATGTGGAGGAAGCGCAGCCCTTCTCGCTCGGCATCGAGACCGACGACACCGGCAACAACGCCGTCTCCGAGACCCTGACGGTCGGCGACGACTCCATCGAGTTCTCCAAGCGAGACATGAGCTGGACGGTATACGACCTCTACTTCCTGGGATACGACGGCCTGTACACCGCCGTCGAGCAGGGTCACCATGGATTCATCCTCGACACCCCAGGCACCGAGGGCGTGGAGGTAGATTAACCAAATACGCAAGTTGTGTCCGAAATTGCTTGCAAAGAAACAATGAGAAAGGAGGAAGAAGACAATGGATAAACTTTCCCAGTGGGCGCGCTCGCACAAGCCCCAAGTCGCGGCAATAGCCGCTGCGATAATAGTTGTGATCGTCGTTGCGATAGCTGTCGCAAGCGGGGCTTTCGCAACGTCTGCGCAACAGAGGGGGCAAGAGACGAGAACCGTCGACGTGACCCTCAACGTCACGGCAGACAGCGGCTGGGACGAGAACTCCACACCCGCTATCGCCCATATCGAGGGAAGCGACGTGGACTTCTACCACGCGGTGACCCCTGATGCCGAAGGCAACAAGGGCACTTCCACGGTCGCACTTGCCGAGGGCGACTACACCGTGAGCTTCGTCAGCCCTGTCAACTCTGACGGTTCTGCATTCGACATCTACGATACAGGTGCTCCTGTCGACATCACCGTTGATGCTGACGCTGAGACCGCACCTGCAGTCGACTGCCCTATGACGCAAATTCCTGCTGACCAAGTTACGGACGAGATGCTTCAGGACATCATCGACCAGACCAAGGACGCCGTTGAGAACGGCGACGAGACCTTGAAGGGCGATGCTGGCACTGACATTCTTGACAAACTTGAGGGTAATGTTGCACAGAACCCGAACGCAAGCGACGAGACTAAGCAGGAGGCAACTGACGCCGACAAGGAAGTCGATGTCAACGATGAGCCTGCTCAGACGACTCCGTCTGCTACGACTGACAACAGCAACACTGGTTCTCAGTCTTCCAACACTGGCAATCAGTCTACCAGCACTGGTTCTTCGAACCCTGGTTCATCTTCCAGTCAGTCTTCGCAGTCTACCCACACGCACACTTGGGTGAACCATACGGCTACACGCCAAGTCTGGGTAAGCAACTGGGTTGATGTGCCTGACTACAGCACCCAGAAGGTTGTTGTGGGTAACACCTACACATTCTCTGACGGCTATTCCACTACCAGCATCGACTCTGCCAAGGCACACGCAAAGGAACTGATTTTGGCTGGTAAGGACTCTGGCTATCAGACAACGCCTGTCTACGAAGAGCAGACAGTTCAGACTGGTTCCCACAAGGAAGACCAAGGTCACTACGAAACCGAAAGCTACGTGGACTACGTGTATTGCAGTTCGTGCGGTGCCCGCCAGTAGCACCGTTCCCGCGTAGCGGGATGCGGGTGTCCGTCAGTAATGACGGAACCGCAACGGCACGTATTGTGTTCGGGCATAGCCCTCACAGACCCGCACGCTCCCTCTGGTCGTGTGCAGGTGTCCATTCCTCGAACAAGGGAGGTATTCGCCATAGCGGATGCCTCCCTTGCTTTTTTGCCCAGATGCTCCGGAATACCGCGAAACAGGATCAGCAACAGCGCACCAACCTTTGAAGGGCTTTTCGAGGTCTTTCGGTGGGCTGTGCTGAAACCTTTTCGCGTCCCTGCCCGAACAAAGCCCCTGCGAAGGTCTTTCGGAGATCTTTCGCTGGGCTTTGGATGGGCATGTGTTGAAAGACGCCTGTGGCGTCGGGTGCCCCTGAAACGAAGATAAGGAGGTACACGATGGACAAGGAGCGTTTTGAACCCAACAGCCCGCAGGAGGAGGCCATGTGGAGGGCGCAGGTGCTCAGGCGCACCGCCCGCATCTGCTCGGCGAAGGCTAAGGAGCTTGAGCGCATGGCGAAGGTGGACGGGAACACCCCCATGCGCGACAGCGGCACCCTCAAGGACGTGCTCAAGCGCATCGACAACGTGATGGAGTGGCGGTTCGTGAACGCGCTGGGCGAGGTCGTGCTCGACGGGGACATCCTCACGGAGAGCATCGACTGCGAGACCCTGCGCACCATGCGCTACTGCGTGGCTGAATGTCTCAAGCGAATCGAGGAGCGGGAAGCGGAGGAGAAAAGCGATGAGTGACTACGGCATCAAGACCTACGCCGACCTCGCCGAGACGTGCGGGAACATGGTGCTTGCAAACGAGATGGCAAAACGCCCGCTTGAGCTTGTGAGCGGAGACTGGGCACCGTGGGAGGAGATTTTCCAGTGGTACATCATACAGGACCCGTCGTTTATCATGGAGCACACGGGCGAGCCGGTGTTCTACGACGAGGAGCTTGACCTGTACGTCCTTGGGGTAAATCATTTAGGCACAGCTTGGCAGCTCGTGCCCGCTCCGATAATCTACGACTAAAAAGACGCCGAAGGGCGCAGCGAAAACAATCGCTGCGCCCTTTATTTTTTGCTCCGCGCGCACTCAAGATGCACTTTCTACACGTCGTCACTTTACGCCTGAACTTGTAGAAAATCCTCCGAGAAGATTGCCCTGTTTATGGGGCTTGCCAAAGCGCTTTCTACAATTGTCGCAATCTTCGACAAATCCAACCCCTAAAACACGCCTTGTTTTCTACAGCGTTTCACGCCATATATCAGGAGAAATCGCCTTGGCTCCCTCCGCTATACGCTTCGGGGGCAAAAAAGGCAAAAGGGCATAAGGGGGACTGACGCAGCGTGCGCTGCGGTCGGCATAGCCGACAGTCCCCCTCGATGCGACCTCAGGGTCGCAAACGCTGCGAGCGCAAGGCGCTCGCAGATGCCGTCTCAGGACGTACGCCAGCGGGCTTGGGTGCCGGCGGGGCGCCACATGAAAAGGGACGGAGGCGAAAAGCCGTCCGTCCCTATCGAAATAATGGATGCCGCCGTGATCGAAGCGACTACCCCTGCGGTGCAGGGCAGATCGCTTCGCTTTCGCGGCGATCTGCATCATGAGGTTCAGCGGGCTGCAGGTTGACTTGCGGCTCGCCTTGCGGGTCGTCTCGCACCAGCCCCTCGTATCGCTCCTTGATGCTGTCGGGCGCGCACGCGCGGTCGGGGTCGGAGCCGCGATAGGCTCTATTCATCCACTCGGTCACTTCGTACTCCAAGATGAGCGGTTCGGGCCAGCCCATCTTGAAGGGGGCGCGGACGGGGTTTTGGGTGGCGCTCCATCCGATGCCGTGCTGGGGCAGGAGCGCCTTGACCTCCTTGACGAAGACCTGCTTGGACTGAACCCTTCCCGAGGGGTTGTTGCGCCGCGCCCAGTGACGGTACAGGTCGTGGAGGAACTGCCAGGGGAGCAAATCCCAAACGACTTGCGGCAGGATGTCGTCGAGGAACTGGCGCACGGGGTCGTTCACCTCGCGATACTCGGCAAGGAGCCTGCGCGTCGCCTCGGGCACGTCAAGCTCGTAGTAATCGGTCTTTGCGAGGATGCGGTGGAGCACGTATTCGAGGACTTCGGGTCGGTTCAGGTAGTCGCCCTTGATGTACTTGCGCTCGCAGCCCTCGAAGCGCTTCTCGAAGGGAATCACCAGAAGGCGGCGGTACAGAGACTCCGACTTGTCGCGAAGCTTCGGCAGCGAGTTGATGCACTGAATCATGAAGCCTCGGAACTTCACCGAGCGCGGGTCTTTGAACTTGCGGTTCATCAAGAACGGGTCTCCCGTGATGATGGACTTGAGCGCCGCCGCATCGTCCAGGTAGGTGCCCGTGTCGTTCTCGTCGGTGATGATGGCGGAGACGCGCGTGAGGGATTCGAGCTTGAAGTCGTCCGCGAACGCCTTGATGGGGATGGACGCCCACGCCCCCTTGCCGCAGAGGTTGCGGGCGAGGGTGCAAAACGTCCCCTTGCCGTTGTTGCCGAGGGTCGAGTACAGCCACGCGCTCTTGTTCCAGTCGACGTTGGGGCGCACGACCGCACCGAGAACCTGCCAAAGAAGCTCCACGACCTCGGGGTCATCGGAAAGCTCGTCCATCCACGACACCACGTCCCAGTCGGTGCCGTCCTCGTCGTTGTGGATGACGGGATTGGGGGCGTCTTCCACGAAGTCCGTCCCGATTTTGGAGGTGAACACCCGCCCGGGGTCGAAGTCCATGAGAATCTTGTAGCGATAGTCGTACAGGCCGTTGTTCACGGCGACGAGGTCGGGGTCGGTGCAGGGAGACACCACCTCGCACACCGCGCGCAAGATCGCAACGACCTCATCGACGTTGCGTTTGCTGATCGTTGCGTCATAGCGGCGGATAAGTCGCGTGAGGTTGTCGCTTCTGGTGTCGTAGACGCCCTTGGCATCCCCCTCCGACTGGTACACGCCCACGTCGTAGTTCCCGTCCCCTTCGTCTGCCGCCCAGCAAATGAGCTTGGCGTGGTGGACCTGCTTGATGGTAAGCGCAATCTGGAGGGGCAGAAGCTCCTTGAGCTTCTTGAAGCGCTCGCCAGGCGGCTTCTGGTCGGGGTAGGCGTCCTTCGCCTTTGCTCCCATGGGGGCATTGGGGTCGCGAGGGCCAAGGTTATATTCCTGTATGGCGTTGTTGGTGGCTTGGAGCAGCTCGCCTTCGATGGTCGACGGAGACGGGGCGCTGTCCGTATCGACGCCCGCAAGATAGTCTTCGGTCACGGTTCTTATAAGCTCGTTATACGTCTGTTCCATGGCTTCTTCTCCGAATCTTTCGCAGTATTTTTAGAATGTTTTACCGTGATATTCGGTGACTGAGAAGACCTCATTTTCTGCAAAAGCGCAGGTAGAAGGGCTTTCTGTTCATAAATGAGTGGAAAGTCGGTGTGCTGTTTTCGTGAAGCGAGGACGGCGCGGCGGAGAAGGTGGCGCACGGCAGGTTTGGCAGGTGCGCGGCAGGGGTCGGCGCGGCGACTTCCCGCCGCCCTTCCTTCTGCGGCGATGGGGGTTGAGAGGGCGCTGGCAGTCCTGGCAGCCTAAATAGTACATGGACACAGGTAAAAGTGTCCCCCTGCCTTTTCGTGTACGTATCCTTCCACCGCTACCCGTTTTGCGGTGGCGGGAGGGGTTGCCAGGGTTGCCAGTCCTGCCTTGCGAGCCTGCGGGCGGAGGTTTGGGACGGCAGTTCGGGCCTGAAAAGCCCTGCCGCAAGACTGCCGCGAAGTCGCAACGGCGTCGCCCCGATCATGCAACGACGGGATGAGGCGCGTGCGAGTGTGCGTTGCAAGTGCGGGGCCTGCCCTGCCGCTTATGGTGACTTTATGGAACTGTTTTCCGAAAAACGCGGCGTGAAAACAGGCGCGTTTCTCTCGTTTCCCTCAGCATCGGTCTTCCCGAACGATGTGTCTAAAAACAAGCGCCATTTTCCCCGTTTGGCAAGAATGGTACAGCGGGGTAAGGTGTCATCAGGTCGTTTGAGGCCTCGTGCTCTGGCGCTTCCGTCTCCTCGAAGCGCTAACCACTGGATACAGGTGGCGTCTCCCATGACGCCTTAAGAGGTTGCCTCGGGGAAACAGAGCCTCCCCACGCCATGTCCGATGCACCAAACCCCTGCTCGGGCTGGGCAAGGTCAAAAGACCGCTGCAGGTCGGCTCGCGGGACGCGTGAATTGGGTTTCGCCGATTCCCGCATGTCAGGAAGCGCGGATGTGCGTATCGCATCCGATGGGAGCGCCTTCTGGCCAGGATGCACGCCGCTATTGCGGTTGTGCCTGTTGCCAGGAGGCAGTCATGGCTACAAACGAAACCGATTCTATTTTTCTCATCGACTCAAAAGAGGCCGCATTCGTGCTGGGCATCAGCTCTCGCACGCTCGCGAACTGGCGTTGCAAGGGTCGAGGGCCTGCGTACATTCGCCTGGGCAAGAAGCGCTCCCCTGTGATGTATCGCCTGAGCGACGTACAGGACTGGATTATCGAACATCAGGTAAAGGCGAGCGGAGATGCTCGCCGATAGGTGACGCAAAGGAAGGGAGGTGAAACATGTCCCGCGTCGCCCTTGAGCTTGGAGAGACAAGCATTGACCGCGCAAAGATTACGCCGACGCCCGACGGTGGCTATCGCATGCAGTGGAGCATGCGCTTGCTGAACGGGCGTCTCATCAAGAAGACGACCAAGGGGAAGTGCACTAAAGGTGAGCTGCGCCGCCGCGCTCATGCCCAAGCTGAGGAAATTCTCGCAACAGGCGGGGGCAGCACTCCTTGGAAGGGCTCGTCGAGCATGCGCGACTATATCCGTAAAGAGGTAATCCCCGGAATCGAGCGCACCGATGATTCCATCTTACGACCCCGAACACGGGACAAATACTGCCACGTGCTTAATCTCGCGGCGGAAGCGTTTGAAGGCTTTCGCATCGCGGACGCGGTTCGCCCGCGCAACCTCGAAGGCATCTTGGAGGGGATAGCAAGACGCCACGGCACCTCTACCGCCAAGCATTGTCAAAAGACGGTGAGCAAATATGTTCTTGAGCCTTTGGTGCGCGACGAGGTCATCGCCCACAACCCCCTCAAGAGCTTCAAGCCTCGCCTGCCTGAGTGCCGCATGACAAACAAGGCTCCGGGCGGACAGGCGCTCACGCCAGAGGAACGCGAGCGCGTGCTCGAATACCTGCTTGCGATTGACCTCAATGACGTAAATCCGCCGAAAAGAGGGCGCTATACCGTTGAGGATGTGCGCAATCTGCGCCGCGCTGTCGTTGAGATCACGTTGCTGCAGGCAGTGACGGGGCTTCGCATCAACGAGGCGAGACTTCTCAGCCGCGCGAACGTTGAGGACAAGGACGGCTTGCTTAGTGTCACCGTGACGACCGAGGTGTCAAAGACCCATCGCGGGCGTACCATCCCCATTCTTGACGAGCGCGTTGCCGAGCGCATGAGGGCGCGGCTGGAAAGAGCGGGGGCCGAACCAGGCGCGCTGCTGTTCCCCGCCCCCGCGGCTCCTGGCAGCGCGTGGGACATCAATAACGCGCAGCATGCCATTAAGAAGCTCTATCACGAGTTGGCAGACGCCTTGGACATACCCCTTCTCGATAAGGTCTCGACCCATGTCTGGCGCGCGACCCTCAACACCGAGTGGATGCAGAAAGGCGTTCCCGATTTGATTCGCTCGGCGTATTTCGGGCACAGCCCCGAGGTGAATCGCAGCTACTATACGGATACGACCAACGTCTCCGTTTTGGTGGACATGCTTCGTACGGCCTAGGGGTTCGAGGTAATCTGTATGGTAATATGTATGAGCATGATTTTCTGTGATTTTCCGTGATACCGAGTGACACTGTTTTGGTCGAAAATAGGGTTTGAACTGGGATGATACAGCGTGTGACCTCGGGAAACTAAAATTTGAAAAGGGTGCCCGGAGTACGCACATCGTCAAGCGTCACATTGGCGGTGACGTCTTTCGGAGATTCAACGGAAATTCTGTCTGTCGCACTCTCCACGCCCGACTGAAGGGAAATAGCAATGGGCTTTGCGCTCTTCACCACGAGCAGTCCGTTTTCGTATGTGTAGTCCTCACCATAGATAAGCGGCTGATCACTGGCAGCACTGACTTGGAACTGATGAGTTGAGATTTCAAGCGGATTCGATACGACCCACTGAGCGCTCTGACCAGACTGAACTTCTTGCTCTTTTGCCCGCGTCCAGACGCGGAGCTTGGTGCCGGGATTCAGATCGTCGATAACAATCGGCTCCAAATAGCTTTTCCACTCGGCATCCTCAGGCAGGCTACCCGTGCCCTCAACGATGGCATACTCCTGCCCTTCGACCACCTCTACGACAGCCTTCGTGGCACCACTCTGCTCACCCACGAGCTTCGGGGCGTCCGGGCGCACCGTGACGGTTTTTGTTTCCTCGAGAGAATTAGTAATACTGCTATTGGGACTATACTTGACTACGAGGACAACCTCGCTGCCAAGGGGAAGTACGCCGCTTTCGCCTTTGTAGTAGAGTGGCTCGGTTTCGTTGTATTTGTAGTTCGTCGCATCTTTCGGCTGAGATAGTTGTACGTCTTTAGAGCCGTCTGCAGGAGCACCGAGAGGACGGTAGTACAGCGCAATCTCTCCCGACTGCGCATCCTTAAGCTCCGTGCTCTCTTCGGACGAATCGCCTTCCCCGCCCTGACCGCTCCTGTCATCGCCGAAATAGACGGATGCATCCACGCGAACCGTATCGGTTTGAGAGAAATCAGTAGGCCAATTCTTCACGTGAAGCTTACCGTCTGCTCTCCCCTTAATTTCTATGTCCATAGTTGCTTCCGAGGACGGATAGTACAATGATTCGTCGATTTCCCCAGGCAACAACGCGCGCACCTCATAGGTACCGCCCTCCTTCGGCGTGCCCTCAGAGACATTCGTCCACTCATCCTGCGTATCTGCCTTATGCCATGAGATCACAAGACCGTCTACGGATGGCTGCGTAGGGCTGCCTGACCCTGGATCTTTCTCAGGCCAACTGCGCACGATCTTTGCATTCAATGTTTTAGCATCCAGCTCAATGGGGTTATTGGTAAATGTAGGGTTTTCCCAGTCCTCACCAATCGATATTTCGGTCTTTCCCACGAAGTGGACGCTCGTGGGATACTCGTCTCCATAATAGGTCGTCTTATACGCAACGTAATATTGCGTATCAAGCTTCACGCCATAGATCGTATCCCACGGCTTACCCTCGACCATGTCTTCAGGGCAGGGTTCGGCGAAATAACCGTTCTGGATATGGTACCCGTTATCAGGGCCCATATTCTCCGAAGTGCCGTTGCCGATGGCCTGCACACTCTCGTTGCCCGGCTTCGCCGTAATACGACCGCCCTTGATGGTGACTTCAGCACTAGCACCTCCAGCAGCGCCAATGCCAGCGGAGTTGCCATCGCCCGCTATAGCATCAACTTTGCCGGAGCTGATGGTGATGTCAGCGGAAGAGGCAGGGGCAATCGGAAGCGAGCTGCCATTCGGCATGACACCGATGCCGGGTGCACCCGTGCCACCTGTTGCGGTGAGTTCGTCTGCAGTGATGGCAATCGTCGCCCTGCAACCCGCACCGCCACCGATGCCAGGACCGTTGGGACCACCCTGCGCCGTAATCTTGCTCGGAGAATTAGGGGGATTTATCGTAATGGAAGCATCGACCCCCATGATTTTGGAAGCCATCCCGATACCTGCCGCATTATTGCTGCCCGTTGCATTGACGGTGCCCATTCCGATGGTTATGTCAACGGGTGAACTCTCGGAACCGATGCCGGCTCCGCGATTATTACCCGTTGCCGTAACGGAAACCTCGGTTCTTTGCGGCTGGTCGATGGAAATCGTGCTCTTGGCGGTCGAGGAGACTCCAGCCCCTATACCAGTGCTACCCGTAGCAGTAACCCTGCAGGGAATGTCTTCTTGAGCATTTTTACCTATATTTATCGTGGCGCCGTTGCCACCGATGCCTACTTTGCCTCCCGTGGCGATAATGGTTCCCCCGTCGATATTGATAGTACCGGTAGCGGATGTGCCACTGCCACCAATGCCAGCAGATTCACTGCCGCCTGTAACATCAAGTGCGCCCGATCCCTTAATGTTAAGCGTCGCGCCAGTAGCGACACTAACACCCGCATGCCACTGGGCTGTAAGCTTATTTGGCGTAGCCACGTCGCCCGCAAGCGTCAGGTTAAGGGTGTTGCCCTGTTTGACCTCCACAGGGGATCCCTGTTCGCCGCAATCATTGTTCACGTTCTTAAAGGTGAGGTTCGCGACTTTGGAGCCGTCTTCGTTTTTCGCATCCACCACGATACGCGTGGAACTATCAGGATTGATCACGTCCGAATCGGTGGAAATGGTAAGCGGCGTGCCCGTCTTCACCGTAAGCGTGTTTCCCGTGCCCTTTATCGGGTCGTACTCGTAGACATAGTCTTCGCCTGAAACACCACCCTCTACAGTGAGCGTGCAGAACTGGCTATAATCCCCTACCGCCCGTGCCGCTGTTGGGGCCGCCTCAGCACCCCCCTCAGGGTCAGACATTTGCGTAGCAGACGGCATCACGCCTGTCCCGCCAAGTGGCATACATGCCCCGCTCAGCGCCCACGCAGTTGTTGTGCCAACGAGTACTAGTGCACATGCACACGCCGCTGTTCCCATCGCTGCACGCATGCGATTCCTAAAATGTAACTTCTTTTCTTTACGTTCATGCTTTGGGTGTTTTGATAATTTGAGATTAATCATCGTTTTACTCTCTCGTATATACCGCCCGCATAGCGCTTCTATAAGATCTGCTTTGCCACACATGCTTTGCACTCATACCAGCTCAATACATGTTGTATTGACATTCAGATCAAACAGGTCTGATATTTATTGACCCTCTACTATATCGATGTAATCTTTGTTTTATTAAGCACAGGCAAGAAGAGAGAATGAACGATTTGATATAGGAATAGATGACGTCTCATATGGCATGATCTACAATAGCCGCATGAAAGCCATGAGCAACAGTAACCAGATTAACCGCTACCTGTACAACCCATACAAAGCGTCTGATCTGGTTATATGCCATATCGAAAACTAGGAGAGCGCATCATGGTGCAACAAAATCGCTCAGCAAACCCTTCTGATGCCAAAAAACTTACTACGCTTGCCCAAGATGCTATTCAGGCCTACTACGAAGGAAATTTCGAGCCACTTCTCAGTTTGATAACCGACGACTGCGTATTTATAGGCGCTGCTTCTGACGTGTTTTACTGCAAAACCGATATTGCCAACAGTGATCATCATGGCGACGGAATACCCACCTTCACCATGGAATTAGCTGACTTTCGCCTCATTGAAACAGGCACGCCCGATCAGGCGCTTATCATGGGCGAATATGGCCTTCACAGCAATTTTGACATGCCTATGATTTCCGCCGTTAAACAGCGCATTACTATAAGCTGCCGCTTTCAAGATGGCGCATGGCAGGCTTATTGCATTCAGGCGTCCAACGAATGGAACGAGGTCGAAGAAGAAGAAACATTTCCTCTGCATGTAAGCAAAGCCACGTTTGAATACGTGCAAAATATCCTACAGCACAGCGCTTCTGCCCTTGCCGATCGCAGGCGCCTCTGTTTAAACGCGGGAAGCACTACCACTCTTATTGATCCTGACGCACTGCTCTACGCCCAAGCCGATGGTAAACGAAGCATTCTGCATATGACAGATCGCACGCTTAGCGTGAATATGCTCCTGGGCGAATTGGAAAATGCCTTACCCAAAAACTTTGTGCGAACACACCGGGCATATTTGACTAACGCTTACTACGTACAAGGCATTACTAGCAGATCAATTCAATTAGAAGATGGCACCGAATTGCCACTCCCCACTCGCCGCTATCAGGATATACGCGAAGCCCTATTGCGAGCGCAGGCAACCCGCTAACATTGCAGAACGCATTGCAAGCACAGGCGGTTTCAATCATTGCAGGACATATTGCAAGCGTAGACACCCACTAGCTTTTCAGAACGCATGACCAATACAGGGCATCCCGCTAACAGTTTGATCCCTATTAAAAACACAGGCGACCTGCTCATATTGCAGGTCGCCTGTCAAAATACGTGCTCAAGTCACCTGTAATTCACTCGTTCACAGGCAAACAAAAGCTATTTTTCATTGGCAAGAGTTTTCTCATCTTCTGCCAGCGTGGATGCACCAAGCTCAATCTGCTGCTTAACCACTGCATTGCCCGTACCACCATATGTCGTACGAGCCGCCACAATAGATTCCAAATCCAGCGCGCTTGTAATATCCGAATCAAACAGATCGGATGCCTTCTTAAAATCTTCAAGCGATAAATCATCTAGGTCGCAACCGCGCTTGTCACACAACAGCACCAAATGCCCGACGATTTCATGAGCCTTACGAAACGGCAAGCCCTTTTTAGCCAGATAGTCCGCCACGTCAGTCGCAGCCAAATAACCCTTCTTGGACTGGGCGCGCATGGCCTCGGCGTTAATCTTCATGGTGGCAATCATGCCCTTCATGCACACCAAGCAATCATGCAAGGTCTTGCAGGCATCAATAACGCCTTCTTTATCTTCCTGAAGATCCTTGTTATACGCCAAAGGCAAGCTTTTCATGGTGGTTAGAAGAGCCATCAAATCACCCACAACACGACCCGACTTGCCGCGAATCAGTTCAGCAAAGTCAGGATTCTTCTTCTGGGGCATGATGGAAGAGCCCGTTGAGTATTCATCAGCTAGCGTGATGAATCCAAATTCGGACGTGGACCACAAAATGATTTCTTCAGACAGGCGGGATAGATGAATCATAGCCACTGAGCAGGCATAGTCCAAATCAAGCAGGAAATCACGATCGGATACCGCATCCAAAGAATTGGGAATCATTGAGGCAAAACCCAGTTCCTTAGTGGTCTGTTCGCGGTCCAGCGGATAGGTGGTGCCTGCCAGCGCAGCAGAACCGAGCGGGTTTGCATTCGCGGCATCAAAAGCCTGCTTTAAGCGCTTAAAGTCGCGGGTAAACATCCAGAAATAAGCCATGAAATGATGCGACAGCAACACCGGCTGAGCATGTTGCATATGGGTATAACCCGGCAAAATGGTACCCATATTTTTGCGTGCAGCTTCAATCAAAGCTCCACGTATATTGTTAACATCATGCATTAATTCGCTAGCAAGCTCTTTCGCGTACAAGCGCGTATCGGTGATAACCTGGTCGTTGCGCGAACGGCCCGTATGCAAACGAGCCCCCGCATCGCCAATATTTTCGGTTAACACCTTTTCAATGGCCATGTGAATGTCTTCATCATTGATATCGAAGCCAAATTCACCCGCTTCAATGGACTTTTCAATATCGTTTAAACCAGCAACAATTGCATCGGCATCTTCTTTGGAGATGACGCCCTGTGCTGCCAGCATACGCGCATGGGCGCGTGATCCAGCAATGTCTTGGTGATACATTGCCTTATCAACCGGCAGTGATGCACCAAATTCCTGCGTAAATTCACTTACGGGCTTTTCAAATCGTCCCGACCATAAAGCCATTGAACTTACCTTTCTTTCTTGGAGCACAGAAGCAAAATGCCACCAACAAGGCTCACGAAGAGCAGCGTACACACACCAAACGCAACCGAGTTCGCTTTGGTGCCCTCATACAGACCCCAACAATGAACCGACATCGGGATCATCCAAGCCAATGGGAGAATGAGCCAGCACGTACCAATGGTGGAAATCAGCATAAAGATAAAAGCAACCAGGCGCAGCGTCCTATCGCTTGATGAAATCTGCATCGGACCGTAGGTTTGCTGTTCGGCCACATACTGAGCCTGAGCATACTGGGCATCGCCCTGGCTTACCTGGCTTACCTGGTTAACCTGACTAGCCTGGTTTACCTGGCTAGCTTGGTTTGCCTGGTATGCCTGATTGGGGTCAACCTGAGACTGAGCGAAATTGCCCTGACCTGCAACATTGGTTGGCGCTGCCTGCGTCTGGGGCTGATTAGTCTGAGCAGCTGCGTAGTCATTCGTCCACTGATTGCCATCCCACCAACGAAGTTTGGTGGGATCGCCAGATGGATCGGGATACCAGCCTGCTACTGGATTAGCCATGGAGTCCATCTCCTATTCATCAATGATTTCGCCGTCGGTAAGACCCTGCTCACGACGGTTTTTGGCCCATACACGCGTGGACAGACCATACAGATCAATGAAGCCCTTTGCGGACTGATGATTGAAGGTATCTGCTGCATCATAGGTAGCCAGACCATAGTCGTACAAAGAGAAGTTGGACTTACGACCAGTGATGGTGCAGTTGCCCTTATAGAACTTCAGACGAACCAGACCGGTTACGCAGGTCTGGGTGGTTTCCATAAACGCATCGACAGCATGCTTTAAGGGGCTAAACCACTGACCGTTATAAACCATGGTTGCCCAGTCGTGTTCCAGATGTAGCTTGTAGCGCAGCACTTCGCGCTCGAGGCACATATCCTCAAGGCCGCGATGAGCTACGATCAAAGCCAGCGCGCCGGGAGCCTCGTAGCATTCACGGCTCTTAACACCGATCATGCGGTTTTCAATCATATCGATACGGCCAAAACCGTTAGAACCAGCAATTTCGTTCATCTTGGCAATAATATCCAGATAGCTCATCTTCTTGCCATCAATAGCCACGGGCAGACCCTTTTCGAATTCAACTTCGATTTCGGTCGGAACATCCGGAGCCTTTTCAGGATCGGTGGTCATCGTGTAAATATCTAGCGGAGGACGATTCATCGGGTCTTCCAAAACGCCACATTCAATAGCACGACCCCACAGATTGTCATCGATGGAGTACGGCTTGGACTTCGTAGTTGGAACCGTTACACCATGAGCAGCAGCCCAGTCCATTTCCTCTTGGCGGGTGTGCATATCCCACTCACGAACCGGAGCAATAATTTCCAGCGTAGGATCCAGCGCCTGGATAGAGGTTTCAAAGCGCACCTGATCGTTGCCCTTGCCGGTGCAACCATGAGCCACATACTTGGCACCATACTTATGAGCGATATCTACCAAATACTTGGAAATCAGCGGACGAGAAAGAGCCGATACCAAAGGGTACTTGTTCTCGAAATGAGCGTTAGCATACAGAGCCTTAGATAAGTAATCAGCTGCAAAATCTTCGCGCATGTCAGCAATGATGCAGTCGATTGCACCGGTATCCAGTGCGCGCTGCTTAATCTTTTCCAGACCGTCATGCTCCTGGCCTACTTCGCCAACTACGGCAATTACATCCAAGCCCTTTTCCTCTTGCAGCCACTTGATGCATACACTGGTATCCAGACCACCGGAATATGCCAGTACGCACTTTTCCTTTGCCATATCTCAAACCTTTCTCTGGTGTATCTAACTTATTCTTCGACGGTGTTTTTAATCTCTGCGTCAGCCTGAGCATCGGCTTCGTTGTCGTATTCAGCTTCCTTGGCCGCATCTCTCTGAGCACTAGCGCCGTCGCGCACTGCGGCAATCATACCCGGCAAATCGGCCAGAAGCTGGTCAATTTCGCGCTTCGTTACAATCAGCGGAGGCAAGAAGCGCAAGGTATGCGCGCTGGTGGCGTTTAACAGGTAGCCTTCTTCAAGGGCCTTGTTTACCACGTCATTAGCATCGATGCCATCAGCCAAATCAGCGCCAATCATCAAGCCCAAACCGCGAACTTCTGTAATGCCATCAATCTTGGCCAGAGCATCGGCGAAGTACTCGCCCAGTTCCTGAACGTCTTCGTCAAAGTGACCGCGGGTTAAGGTTGCCAGCGTTGCATGAGCTGCCGCCATAGCCAAATTGCTGCCACCGAAGGTAGACCCGTGATCGCCTGGCTCAAACGCTTCGGCCACTTCAATGCGAGCAGCGCAAGCACCCATAGGGAAGCCAGAAGCAATGCCTTTTGCCATCGTGATAATGTCGGGAGTGATGCCCATAGCCTGGAAGGCAAAGGGATATTCGCCACAGCGGAAAATACCGCACTGAACTTCGTCGCAAATAATTAGCACGCCGTTCTGACGGCAGAACTTAACAACTTCGAACAAAACGTCTGGATCCCATGGATGGATACCCGATTCGCCCTGAACGCATTCGATCATAACGGCTGCAACCTGATCAACATGTTCGAAGTAAGCTTCATGCAGCGCTTTCATGTCATTCATGGGAACATGAATAAACCCACCTGGCAGAGGTGCAAACTTTTCCTGCTTTGCTGGCTGGGCTGTTGCTGCCAAGGTTGCCAACGTACGACCGTGGAAGGAATTATCCATCGTAATGATGTACTGGCCACCCGTACCTTCCTTCTTGGAATACAGACGAGCTAACTTAATGGCGCACTCATTTGCTTCAGCGCCAGAATTTGCAAAAAACACCGGCCAAGGAGCACGGAAAAACTTCGGCACGCATACATTAAGCATGTCAGAAATCATCTTGGCTACTTCACCGCGATTTTCAATGTAGTAATAGTTGCTTACGTGAATAAGCTTCTGCGCCTGCTCGGCAATAGCCTGGCTTACCGCCGGATGACAATGGCCCAAGCTGTCAGCGCCAATACCTGCCATAAAATCCAGATAGGTTTTGCCGGTATCATCCTTTACCTGCATACCGGAACCTTCTACCAGCATGACCGGTTTACGGTTAAAGGTGTGCATTACAAAATGGTCATCGAGCTTTTTTGCTTCTTCGAAACCCATAGCTTTCCTTTCCGTCAATAACCCCACAATTTTACAGGTTTTCATTCAAACGCGAGGCAAGAATACCCAGCGGACGCATTTCTTCTTTAGTTATTTTTGCACTGTTGTCATAAATCAGCGTACCAACACCGCTCGAAGTAAGCAGCTCAACTAAGATAGAATGCGGCTTCGTGCCATTGACAATATGGGCACGTGGTACACCGCCTTCAATAGCACTCACACACGATTGCAGCTTTGGAATCATGCCGCTCGACACTTTGCCTTCCGCCAGCATCATGCGCGTTTCATCGACTGACATCTGCGATACCAGCGAATCTTTGTCGCTGAAGTCCTCATAGAAACCATCCACATCGGTAAGAAACACAATCTTGTGCGCGTGGATAGCAGAAGCTATTGCACAGGCGGCAACATCGGCATTGATGTTGTACGAACCATCATCTTCGCCCTTACCAACTGAGGCAATGATGGGAATATAGTCAGCTGCGATAAGAGCATTGATGTAGCCGGGGTTCACTTCGACAACCTTGCCAACACGTCCCAAAGATGGATCTTTTTGTTCGGCAATAATGGTTCCTGCATCGGTGCCATTCACGCCAACTGCCAAATTGCCATGTTCATTCATGGCCAAAACCAGCTCTTCGTTCACCTTGCCAATGAGCGTCATCTTTACTACGTCCATAGCTTCATCGTTGGTGACACGCTGGCCATCTTTGAATTCGACATCGATACCGAAGCGGTTCATATTGCTGGTTATTTCCTTGCCACCACCATGAACAATAACCGGATTTACGCCCATAATTTTCAGCATGACGATATCGCTCATAACGTCATAGCGCAGCTTAGGGTCAACCATGGCAGCGCCACCATATTTAATAACAACCGTTTTACCCGTTGCGTTTTTAATCCACGGGAAGGCTTCAATTAAAACTTCAGCAGTATGGCTGGAGGTAATTTTGCGATCTCTGGCATATTTCATGAGCGATAGTCTCCGTTAATCGATACGTACTCGTGCGAAAAGTCACAGGTCCACATCGTAGTCTCTGCTGAACCTGCACCAAGATGAGCTTCAATCAGAATCTCAGGCTCTTCGAATCGTCGCAGCGCCTCATCTTCGTCAAAGGGAACTGGCAAGCCATCGCGCAACACCGGCATGCCCATAATGTCAATCGATACGTTTTCCTGACAAAACGCTGCACCCGATCTGCCAAGCGCCCCTGCAATTCTGCCCCAGTTAGCATCGTGACCATAAATAGCTGTTTTCACCAGAGGCGAATTCGCCACGGTGCGCGCAGCCATATCAGCATCTTTATCGTTTGCCGCGCCGCGTATTACTACCGTCACCAATTTGGTGGCACCTTCACCATCGCGCGCCATGCTACGAGCCAAATACGTCGTGACTTCGGCAAGCGCCGCACGAAATTCTTCATAAGCCACACTGTCTTCATCGAATGCTGGCTTGCCACTGGCCGCCTTACCTGAAGCGAAGGCAACGCAGGTATCATTGGTGGACGTATCACCATCGACTGTTACCTTATTAAAGCTGCCATCGACCGCCACCTTAAGCGCATGGTGTAACAGAGCCGGTGGAACTGGAGCGTCGGTGGTAATAACCGAAATCATGGTGGCCATATTCGGCATAATCATGCCGGACCCCTTTGCCATACCACCAACCGTAAACGTACAGCCGGCATACTCAGCACACTGACTTTCGTAGCTTACGGCAAATTCCTTTGGCACCGTGTCGGTAGTCATAATGGCACGCGCAGCTCTATGTCCATTGGCATTGCGCTGAACTTCGTCAGCCGCATCTTCAGTCCATAAAGCTGCATGCAATTCAGGCACTGCCGCCTCAAACGGCGCCATGTCCAGCTGCTGACCAATAACACCGGTAGATGCCACGAGCACATCTTCTTCAGCGCAACCTACCGTATCAGCAACAAGAGCTGCCGTTTTGCGGGCATTGTCTAGCCCTACACTGCCCGTTGCCGCATTAGCGGTGCCGGAATTGATCACCATAGCACGAGCCAACCCAAACCCACGGTTTTCCAGATGCTCGCGAGACACTATTACCGGTGCCGCGCAGAACACATTCTGCGTAAACACACCAGCAGCGGCACAAAGTTCATCGGCTTCAACCAAAGCCATATCTAAACGGTTAGGATCTTCACGAAAGCCAGCATGAATACCGCCAGCCTTAAAACCGCGTGCGGAAGCAACGCCACCGCCTTCGATGGTGCAAAGTGTCAGATCAGCCATATGAGTTCACTCCTAAATGAGGATCTAAGAAGGATTAGCAACAGTCAAAAGTGCGCAGGTCTCATCGATACCACACACCAAATTTGCGCACTGCATTGCCTGACCAGCGGCACCTTTAACAATGTTGTCAATAGCGCCGGTCGCAATAACGCATCCAGTCGTAGCGTTGTACGCAACACCTACATGGGCCCTGTTTGTGCCTACTACCGAAGACGTTTTCGGCTGGCTTCCCAAAGGAACCACTGACACAAACGAAGAATCCGCATAAAAGTTGCTATATCGTCGGAAAACAAGCTCGGCAACCGAACACGCCTGCGTCGCAGCTTGTTGGATAAGAGAAGCACGAAGCGCATCGGTAAGTTGCATGGTTACCGTTGAAAGAAGGCCACGTGTTGCGGGTGCCAAATGAGGCGTAAACACCAAGCGGCCAGGGATATTTAGAATCTGTTCAATTTCAGGAGTATGGCGATGACTGCCCACCCCATACGCTTCAAAGTTTTCATTGGCAGACACAAAGTGGGTACGTGCCGTTGCACTGCGCCCTGCCCCCGATACGCCAGAAATAGCATCAACCACTACCACACCTTGCGTATCTTCAATCATAGGAGCCGCCGCCAACGAAGTGGCTGTTGGATAGCATCCGGCACATGCCACAAGCACTGCCCTGCCTTCAGCATGCATCGCAGCAGCGCGGACAAAGGCTTCGCGATTCAATTCCGGTAAGCCGAACACGGCAACGTTTAACAGTTCAGGAGACGTGTGCTTAACCTTGTACCATTGCTCATAAACGGCTGCATCATGTAAACGATAGTCCGCCGAAAGGTCAATCACCGTCACGCCAGCATCCAACAGTGCTGGCGCCTGTTTCATGGCAACCGTATGTGGGGTAGCCAAAAAGACCACATCACATTCGAACAGGTCCGGATTATCATGACGCGTAAATTTCAGATCGGTCACATCAGTGAAGGCGGGATAGAGAGCAGAAAGCGCAACGCCTTCATCGGAATTGGAAGTTGCTACACATAAGTCGAATTCAGGATGTCGCAGGACAATGCGCACCAGCTCTGCTCCCGCATATCCAGCTGCGCCAACGATGCCCGCTTTTAACATTGCTATTTTCCTTCCTTACAATCTTATGCCGCATCCTCTTTTTATACAGTCTCTAAGAATACTCCCATTTTTGGCACAGCGTAACCCTTACGCCCGGTAAAACTCTTTTCAGTCACAACAATAGACCCCTCCTGGCCGTGCACTCCAGAAGGGGTCAAACAGAAAGGGACTAGTGAGTTAGCTAGCAAACCGAACGGCTTACAGTTCACCTGCATCAATCAAAAGCTTGTATTCATGCATGGCCAGCTTGTAGCTGTTCTTGCCAAAACCTGCAATCTGACCAATGCATTCGCAGGCCGTTACCGACTTATGACGGAACTCGTCACGCTTGTGAATATTGGACATATGGCACTCAATAGCCGGTACCAACGTATGGACCGATTCCAAAGCATCCATCAGAGCATAGCTATAGTGCGTAAAGGCACCGGGATTCAACACAACCGGAATTTTTACGCCAGTCTTATCAGCCTCAAGATAGAGCTCCTGCAAGTGATCAATCAAAGCGCCTTCTCCGTTGGACTGAAAAGCGTTAACCTCAAAGCCCAATTCAGCACCGTAGGCCTTCAGCTCTTCGATCAGATCAGCATAGGTCTGGTTTCCATACTGATCCTTGTTGCGAATGCCATAAAAATTGTTATTGGGACCATTGATAATTTCTAACTTACGCATTTATGCCTCCTTGCGTAACGCAAAGTTACCTCTTCTAAGAGCTTCGCTTTTGTATAAGCAGGTTTGCGCCCGTCTTTCTGTCTTTGCCCATCGCGTTTAGGGGACTTAAAACGGCTGAACTAAACATACCCTCGACAGGCGAAAACCGTACTACCCTCATCGGTGTTGAGCGCTTGTAACTACCACAACGAATTGCACCGCAATCTGCAATTATCGCTGCGCCTTTCGCTGCAAGCGCCACAACGCGCAGCGCCTTACTTGCCGTTTTGATACACGCGAATATAGCGTTCGATACCCTTAACCAAAGCAACGAGTGTTTCGTTTACTGGCGTCGGAATGCCGTACTTCTTACCCTGCGCAACAACGGCGCCGTTGATGACATCAATTTCGGTGGGACGGTGCTTTTCCAAGCTCTGCAGGATGGATGGTTTGAAATCATCCGGCAAGCCCTTGCCTGCCAATTCAAGCGGATAAGCAGGATCTTCACTTGTCAGCTTTACGCCTGCAGCCTTAGCAACTGCAATGCCTTCAGCTACTGCAGCCTTAGCCGTTTCACAAAGCTGTTTTTCTGCATACAAATCGCCATACGGCAAACACGTAATGCCACAAACAGCACCCGTGGCTACGTTGACCAGCAGCTTATCCCAGATCACACCCATGATATTGTCGGACACAATGCAGTGAATTCCCGCATCTTCAAAGGTCTTGCCCAGCTCTTCAGCACGGTCAGTTACGCTGCCGTCGAGTTCGCCAATAATGGTGTCCTTACCCGGGATGGTTGCCTGAACGCGACCCGGCTCCAACAGCATGCCGCCTACATAGGTCTTGCCGCCCAAAACGTGTTCTTTGCCTACGCATTCGCACAAGACATCTTCGGCTCCCAAGCCATTCTGGAAGGACACTACCATGGTGTCAGGACCAACAAGCTCTTTGCCTTCCTCCATGGTGGCCTTGGTGTCGAACGCCTTGCACAACACGATGACCAGATCGCATACACCAATGCCATCAGGTGTGGTATGGCCCTTAGGATGTACTACTACCTCTCCGGTAGGCGTTACCATCGTGAGGCCCTTTTCGTTAATGGCATCCATATGAGCCTTGCGGCCCACAAAGTGTACTTCATTTCCTGCCTGCGCGAGCGCACCACCAATGGTGCTACCCAACGAACCGGCACCTAATACTGCAACTTTCATGTATCCCTCACTCTTCTTCTATGCTTCGGGAATTACTTCGATCATGAGACCTTCAGGCAAAATAAACCAATTGCGATCCTTGCCCGGAGCCTGGGTAACGCCTTCGACGGCATACACTTTATCCAGCGTTGCAGCAACATCGCTTACCGCAATACCCACATGATGCAAACGATCATCCGTATGTTCTGCCGGATTAAAATCCTCGGCACGCTGCAGCTGAATACCGCCTACCCACACCTGACGGACGCGGGCAAAATCATTTACCAGATCCACATCCCTAGGATCAGTTAGCGTAATATCCATACCAAGCACGCGCTGGAAGAAATCAAGATGCCACTCAAAATCCTTTGCGCGTATTGCTGCATGATCAATATGGCCCATAGGAAAAACCTCCGCTCCCTATCTATGTCGTAGATCGTATATGTGTAGATCGTATATGTGTAGATCGCCTGTTGTACCCTCTATGCCAGTGCAACTGTGCCCTCTGACACAATTCAATACTTATTTCTCTACTTCAAAGAACTTCAGAATGTGCGTTGCAACACACACAACAACGTCATCCTGATTCGTAATAACAACATCGGCATAGGTCTTCATGGCATCTTCGTCAACCTTAGAAACCGTATAAGTTGCCGTTAACGTATCACCAAAGTACACCGGAGCGGTGAAGCGCAGGTGATCATAGCCATAGGATGCGCTTGGAATAGGAGACTGATATTTCTGCTGGATCAGCGTGGATGCGGTGCTGCCGAACGCAAATGTCAATACCCCATGAACAATACGCGTACCGTACTTGGTGGTCTTCATGAACGATTCGTTAAAGTGCATCTGGCTGTAGTCGCCGGTGATGCCGCCGAACAGATATACGTCAGATTCGCTCACCGTCTTTGTGAATGAACAGTTGTCTCCTACCTTCAAAGGTACCTTTGCCATGGTTATATCCTCCTCTGTACCAAAAGGGGTACCCAGCGCAATGAATCCTCATGGCCATCGCCGAGCTCTGTCCCCCTTAACTCTCTATAGAACACATTACCGCAGATGCTTATAAGAAAACCCCGCAAGATAGTGCCCAATATGGCAATAATCTATGAGGAAAAGTACTAAATTTATCAATCGTATGAATTCCGCCAATAGAATAATTTCCTACAATAGAACGTATCGCGTTGCACTCATATGCGTATATGGGCGCACAACCTTTCAAGAGTTACGAATAGCCTAAAGAGTTATGGATGGCCTATGAACCTAGCTCAGCTTTCATACTTTTGCCATCTGGCAAAACTGCAGCACTACACCCGTGCCTCAGAAGAGCTGCACATTTCACAATCTGCCCTGTCTCACTCTATTGCTTCGCTCGAAGACGAATTGGGGTGCAGCCTTTTTCGCAAAGCGGGACGCAATGTGGTCTTAACCGAAGATGGCAGCCTCTTTCAAAAATATATTGAAGAGGGGCTTTCACTCATCGAACAGGGCACCAAAGAAGTGCAAAGCCGCCACGGCATGCTTTCAGGCACCATTAAAATTGGCGCCATTGCCACCGTTCGCTCGGGGTATTTGCCTGCAGCCATGAAGGCCTATCGTGACGAATTCGGCTCATTTGTTGAATTCCTCGTGGCACAGGGCGAAACGGCACCCCTCAATCAGCGCCTTGAACAGGGAGTATACGATCTTGTCATAGCGGGCCCCTATCATGCGCCATCAATTGAATGCCATACCCTTTTTTATCAGCGCTTAGTCGTTGCTGTACGCCGCGATCATCCTCTCGCATCACTTACCAAGGTTCGCTGGAGCAACTTGATCGGGCATACGGTTATCACCTATCGCCGGGGTATTCAATGCGGGGAAACGCTCGAAGCATTCCTGCAAAAAACCAACGCTCCAATTGATAAACTTAATTTGGTTCGAAACTATGAGGACGAGGTTATTTTGGGCGCCCTTGCGGTACATGAATCCAGCGTGGCACTCTGTATGATGACCTCGAACTTGTTGCCCGATCCGGATATGATTCTGCTTCCGCTAGATGAGCCCGGATCGGAAGAGTTCTACCCCATTTCGATGACCTACCAAAAAAACGCGCTTAAAACGCCTGAGGTACAAAGCTTTATCAACTTCCTTTCAGATTTTAAAGCGCCACAATACACCCGAAGTGACCTTCGCGAAGAGTCACAATAACCAAAGCAACTTTCGAGAAGAGTACCACCTGCCAAGGAGCAGCCATGAAAGACGGATTTATAACCGTAGCAACCGCAACACCCACCATTACGGTGGCCCAATGTGACACCAATGCCGATGCCATTTTGGATTGCATTTCTCAAATGGACGCCAAGGGTGCCAAAATCATGGTTCTGCCCGAGCTTTGCATAACGGGCTACACCTGCAGTGATCTATTCTTACAACCAACCCTGCTCGATGCTGCAGAAGTCGCTCTTATGAAAATCGCACGCGAAACTGCACAGATAGATGCCCTGATTATGATCGGCATGCCTCTGCGTGCGCAGGGCAAACTGTACAACGTTGCAGCCGTACTCAACCGAGGTGCCATTGTAGGCTTTGTGCCCAAGGTACACTTGCCTGCATATCACGAATTCTATGAAACCCGCCACTTCTCCCCTGGCAAAAAACACATGCAACCGGTCATGTTGCAGTGCGCGCTCAACAAAGGCAACGATGACTTTGCCTATGATGTCCCCTTTGGCACCAATCAGCTTTTCAGCTGCTCTGCCGTGCCCAATCTGATAGTGGCTGTTGAATTATGCGAGGATCTATGGGTTCCCAATCCGCCCTCTATCGAGCATGCTCTAGCAGGAGCAACGGTCATATGCAATCTCTCAGCAAGCGACGAAATGGTAGGAAAGCGCACCTATCGTCGCAGCTTAGTTGAAGGGCAATCGGCTCGTTTGATAGCCGCCTATCTCTACGCTACTGCTGGCGAAGGAGAATCAACAACCGATTTGGTCTTTGGTGGACAAAACCTTATTGCCGAAAATGGCGTTGTTCTTACAGAAGCTTCGACCTTTACCAATAGCGTATGCGTGGCTGATATCGATGTGGCCTATCTTGCTTCCGAGCGTCGATGCATGACCACCTACCCTGCCAGCAATGATCAAGACTATCGAACCTGCACGTTTGATGTCACTGTTGAAGAAACACAGATCACCCGCACCTTTAATGCCGATCCCTTTGTGCCACACAATCCAGCATTGCTGCACCATCGCTGCGAAGAAATTCTCTCCATCCAAAGTATGGGGCTCAAAAAACGCCTTGCTCATACTCACGCACAGAGCGCTGTAGTGGGAATTTCAGGCGGCTTGGACTCAACCCTAGCGCTGCTGGTAACAGCACGTGCCTTCGATGCACTCGGACTTGATCGCAAGCATATCATCGCGCTCACCATGCCCGGTTTTGGTACCACTGAGCGCACCTATGCTAACGCCTGCGCCATGGTAAAATCCCTCGGTGCCACTCTGCGCGAAATTCCCATCCGCGAAGCTGTTATCGAGCATTTTGCTGCTATTGGACACAACGCAGATGTGCATGATGTGACCTACGAAAACAGTCAGGCACGCGAGCGCACTCAAATTTTGATGGATGTTGCCAATCAAGAGAACGGTTTGGTTATTGGCACCGGCGACCTATCGGAGCTGGCGCTGGGCTGGGCAACCTACAATGGCGATCACATGTCCATGTACGCCGTCAATGCTTCGGTGCCAAAGACCCTCGTCCGTCATCTGGTGCGCCACTATGCCGATACGTGCAAAGACACCACGCTTTCTGCCATATTGCTTGACGTATTGGATACCCCCGTGAGCCCCGAGCTGCTGCCGCCTGAAGATGGAGTTATTTCGCAAAAGACTGAAGACTTGGTTGGCCCATACGAACTGCACGACTTCTTTTTGTACAACATGCTGCGTCTGCGCTTTCCACCGCGCAAAATATATCGCATAGCATGTCTTGCCTTTAAAAATCGCTACGCAGCCGACACTATCAAGTATTGGCTGCGTACGTTCTATCGTCGATTCTTCGCTCAGCAGTTCAAACGTTCTTGCTTACCGGATGGACCCAAAGTGGGCAGTGTTGCCGTTTCGCCTCGTGGCGACTGGCGCATGCCTTCCGATGCCAGTGCAGCACTCTGGCTTGCCGAAGTTGACGCACTCTAACATGAGCTGGCGCAAGCCACCTGCGCCAGCTGCAACAAAAAAAGACACCCAGATACCAGAGACATACCCCTGATACCGCAAAAGTCTGCCACCCGACGTATGAGCGCCTACAAGATAACGTAGCGATCATCCTTGCGTTTGATTGGGCGGGCCTCCATAGCCGGATACCCCAGCACAATGCCTCCAATCAGCGGACCATGATCTGGTGCAAAGCGCTTTTGGAGCGCCTCGCCCGCGCGACACACCGCTTCAACCCAACACGATGCAACGCCCTGAGCATGAGCCATTAACACTGCATTTTCCATAGCAGCAGCAACGCTTTCTACGCAGCTGGGGAGCATATCTTCGCTGTAATTTGGCTTGTTGAGAAATGCCAGCAAGATGCAGGTAGCGCCGCCCATGGCACTCATAAATTGCATGGTTTCTTCAACGACTTCCGGGTGATTTTTAAAACGGGCCTCTAGGCGCTTGCGCTCGGAAAAAGCTGTGGTACCCAGCTCGGAAAACAGAAACGATAAATCCTCTTTTTTGGTCAACGCAACAAAATACCAGGGCTGTAAGTTTTGACCAGATGGCGCCCACATAGCCGCTTCTAGAATGGTCTCAATTTTTTCGCGCTCAACCGGCTGGTCAGTAAACTTGCGTATACTTCTGCGCGTCTTGATTGCTTCCATTAATTCCATATCGATTCCTCCTTGCGTCGATACGTTTACCACAAAAACTCTCCGAGCGCTCCCAAAAGCGCCTTTGGATTTTCTTCGGGAATAAAGTGACCGCACTCCAGCGCTTTACCGCTGTAATTCGTGCAAAACTTTGCCCACGCAATAATGGGGTCAAAGAATTTTTCTACCAAGCCGTATTTGCCCCACAATACCAAGCAAGGTGCATCAATTTTTTTACCCTTTGCAATATCCAGTGCGTCATGAATGCGATCGATCGCTTCCCCAGCACGATATTCTTCGCAGATGGCATGAATGCAGGCCACATCATAATGGCGGAGATAGTCTTCATACACCTCGGGCGGAAAGGCTTCTGCCGACGTGTCATTTTCCGAATGGTAGCGCCCTATATGGAGTGCATTGCGAAAATACATTTTGCGACTGGAAATGATGAGATCTTCCGGGAAGGGAGCATCTTGGGTGAGCAGATACCAATGAAAAAGCGCTTTGGCAAATTCAGCTGAGCTGAGATCATACATATCGAAGGTGGACACGATGTCGAGCAGCACCAACTTATCTACCACTTCGGGATGGTCAAGCGCCATACGATAAGCCACACGCGCACCTCGATCGTGCCCCATAACCGAAAACTTCTCAAAGCCCAGTTCATTCATAACGGCAATACAATCACAGGCCATGGTGCGTTTGGAATAATTGCTGTGATCAGGATAGCCTTCGGGTTTATCGCTATCCCCGTATCCTCGCAGATCACACGCTACCACGGTAAAATGCCGAGCTAATTCATCAACCACCTTATGCCACATCAGATATGTTTCGGGATGGCCATGAAGCAAAAGCAACGGGGCTCCTTGACCTATAGTTACCGTATGAATAGAGATGCCATCTACGCCCTCAATCATCAAATGCTTCGCCGAATCAAACATTTGAGCCCCCTCTTTTCTTATGCGTCCCTCTTTTCCTGTGCTGTTACAACGTTCATTATGACGCGCTTTATTAATTTGGCAAAAGTATTATTCAACGCTTCATCTCCCCTGATTTCATACGCCAAAGACATGAGTCTCTATCCAATAGGCACAACTTAGAAACGTATTTTCGCCACATGTTGCCTATATAATAAACATGTTCAAAAAAGGAGGGCTTTAAACCATCATGACAGATGCCATGCATTTCAAAGTAAGCTGCTCTGCCTATGACCTGTGGGGATCGGTCATCGCTTCGGGTGATGACTGCACCATCATTATCAACGGAGGCAGCTCCCCTCATGTCGGCTGTGTATGCCTGGCTATTCCGCGCCCTTCTCTTACCGGCGAAGGCATAAGCGCTACTGTTTCAGTTATCAATCGCACCGGACATATGGATGACCTTGTTGCTAGCGATGTAGCCAAACAGGTTGCCAGGGCGCGCAACTGCGTTGTGGCATGCTCGTGCGGCATTCATATTGATCACGCCACCCAGAAAGACGTGCAACATATCCAACACGCCAGCGTCCACGTGGCTGAAGCAATCATCGGACTTCTCTCTGCATAGTTTGTAAGCACATAGTTTGTAACAAAGCCCGCTGTAGCCGATACAATAGTCACATCCATAAAGGAGGAGGGATCACATGAATAACATCCACGACCTGCGTTCCGCAATTGATTTTCTGCGTGAGATACCAGGTCAGCTTGTTGAAACCGACGTTGAGGTAAACCCCGAAGCCGAATTGTGCGGCGTATATCGCTATGTTGGTTCGGGCGGCACGGTAAAGCGCCCCACCAAAGAGGGCCCGGCAATGATTTTCAACAACATCAAAGGACACCCCGACGCTCGAGTAATTATCGGTGTGCTGGCAAGTCGCAAGCGCGTTGCCCGCATGCTGGACGCCGACCCGCGTCGTTTGGGCTTCTTGCTTAATGAAGCAGTGCTCAACCCCGTGGCTCCAAAAGAAGTGCCTGCAAGCGAAGCGGTATGCCAAGAAGTAGTGCATTACGCCGATGAAGAAGGATTTGACATTCGCAAGCTGGTTCCTGCACCCACCAATACGCCTGAAGATGCCGGCCCTTACATCACCCTGGGTCTGTGCTATGCGCATGACCCCGAATCCGGCGTTCACGATGTAACCATTCATCGCATGTGTCTGCAAAGCAAAGATGAAATTTCTATCTACATGGTGCCTGGTGCCCGCCACATTGGCACCTTCTACGAGCATGCCGAAAAATTGGATAAGCCCTTGCCTATTTCTATCAGCATTGGCGTAGACCCTGCTATCGAATTGGCTACCTGCTTTGAGCCTCCAACGACCCCTTTGGGTTACGATGAGCTGTGTGTCGCAGGTGCCCTGCGCAAGCAACCGGTTCCGCTGGCAAAATGCTTAACAGTCGATGAATACTGCATCGCTCATGCAGAATATGTCATTGAAGGCGAAATCTTACCGGGCAAGCGCGTAGCCGAAAACCAGAATAGCCACACCGGAAAAGCTATGCCAGAATTCCCGGGATATACCGGACCTGCCAACCCAGCCTTACCTATCATCAAGGTCAAGGCGGTTACCACCCGCAAAAACCCCATTATGCAAACCTGCATTGGTCCTTCTGAAGAACATGTGTCTATGGCAGGCATTCCAACAGAGGCCAGCATTATCCAGATGATCGAAGACGCCATGCCTGGCCGTCTACAAAACGTGTATTGCGCAAGCCCAGGTGGCGGCAAGTTTATGGCGGTGCTTCAGATCAAAAAGAGCGCACCTTCCGATGAAGGACGTCAGCGTCAGATGGCCCTGTTGGCATTCAGCGCCTTTAGCGAGCTGAAAAACGTCATTCTGGTTGATGAAGATGTTGACCCGTTTGACCTTAACGACGTAGTGTGGGCAATGAATACCCGCATGCAGGGAGATGCTGACATCATAACCATCCCGGGCGTTCGCTGCCATCCGCTAGATCCTTCGAATGATCCCAGCTGTTCTCCTTCCATCAGAGACCATGGCATCGCCTGCAAAACCATCTTTGACTGCACGGTACCTTATGATCAAAAGGATCACTTTGAACGCTGCAAGTTTCTGGAGCTTGATCCTAAGCACTGGTTGCCGGATTATGATTTCGAGTAGGAGACTATCCCTGTGAATCGACTTGTTGTCGGCATAACGGGTGCAAGCGGCACGCCTTTGGCGTGCCGCTTTGTACACCAGCTCAAACAGTTTAGCGATGTAGAAGTAAACCTGGTGGCGTCCAAAAGCGCACGGTTAACTGCCCAATATGAAGCGCCTCAAGCTTTTGAACAGATGTTAGACGAAGCGGATGTAATCTATGACAACGCCCGCCTTGGCGAAGCTATTGCAAGCGGCACTTTCAAAACGCAGGGCATGGTTATCATTCCCTGCAGCATGAAAACTATCGCAGGTATTGCCAGCGGATACACCGACAACCTGGTCCTGCGTGCTGCCGATGTCACCCTCAAAGAACAGCGAAAACTGGTCTTGGTGGCACGTGAAACGCCTCTCAACACCATTCATCTTCGCAATTTAGAATCTTTAGCATCTATCCCCGGCGTTAGTATTTTGCCGCCGATGATGACGTATTATCACCATCCCAAAAGCATTGAGGATATGGAAGATCAGATCATAGGGAAAATCTTTGATCGCTTCGATTTAGACTATCCACCCCTTTCCCGCTGGAAGGGTTAATGAAGCGCGCCCGCATTGTCTTTATCAGATGCAACGCACCTTTGGACAAACAGCGCTTTTGCGCTTTGCACGTTGTCCTCTTTGTGCTTTGCAAGCTGCGCCCTTTTGTGGGCAGGCACAACTGTTCACTCTTCCTGTGTCCTGACTGTTCACTCTTTGCGCCCTGATGCTGGAAGGATTCACGCGCTTTAACCCTAGGAGCATACATGCACTACATCAGCCACTATCCATCTCCTCTGGGCACAATTCTTCTTGCTGCAGACGAAATTGGACTGACCGGCCTGTGGTTTGAAGGACAAAAACATTTCGCCCTTCACTTAGATACCCCCTGTACAGAAAAGAACATACCTCTTTTTGATCAGACCGCTCATTGGCTCGATGTTTATTTTTCGGGTAAAGAACCTTCCTTTAGCGTTCCACTCCATTTCATTGGAACGCCCTTCCAAAAGGACGTATGGAATATTCTTTGCACTATTCCCTATGGCCGCATTACTACCTACGGCGAAATTGCAAAGCTCATCGCTACCAAACACAAGATCGATCGCATGTCTGCGCAAGCAGTAGGTGCCGCGGTTGGTCGCAATCACATCTCTATCATTGTTCCCTGCCATCGCGTCGTGGGGGCCAATGGCAACCTGACAGGATACGCGGGCGGCATTGACAGAAAAGCGGCCCTTCTCGCACTGGAAAACGCCGACACACAGCGGGTGTTTATGCCCCACGCATAACGCCCTTTAAAGCAATACCCCATTTAAGCGATACACCGCTTATAAAGAGATACGGCACCTCTTAAAAGATGCGCCACTGTTAAGAGGTGCGCCATGCTCGGCGCACCAACAAAAGACCCGCAAGATACCCCTGCTGTAGCGCACACAAAAGACCCCGCGAGACGTGCACTCACGGGGTCTTTTAAAAACTTCGGATAAGTTTGCTTGTCAAGCTATAACGTTAGTTACTTCTTAACAGGCTCTTCTTCGTCCTTCAGTGTACCAGCTTTAGCAGCTGCCATGCGCTCATGGAGAGCCTGCAGCTGACGTTCAGTTTCTTCGTCTTCAATACGCTGCAGTTCCTTGTTGTACGCATAGTCGTCGCGGATCTTGTCATTATCGCTAATGAGCAAGTACAGCACGATTGCGGCAACGAAGCCAACACCGCCACCACGGGCAATGATGAAGCCGGCGATCATGCCAGACATGCCCTTGTCCAGGTCGTCGCGGACCAGACGGAAGCAAATCTGAGCGCACAGCCAGCCCTGAATCAGCAGTACTACTACGAGCAATGCTGCGGAAGCTGCCAAGGATGCCTCATACAGAGGATAGATGAACAGACCAACTACGGTGAAGATCAGGTTGGTACCAGAACCATCGTAGATGGAGTCCATGCCCTGACGGTCAGACTGCTGATAACGTGCGTAAGTAGCTACGCAGTAAGGAGCAGACAGAGGACCAGCAAGTGCCGGATACGGAGCGAAGAGACCAAGCAACAGGTTACGCAAACCACAAATAACGTTGGTGCGGTTCGGGTCGAATTCGATGTATTCGTCATCGCGAACTGCCTGCAGACCGAGCTGCTGAACGGTTACGAAGTCGCCGTATGCGATAACCCAAGCAACTACAGCATAGGGCAGAGCGTTAACCCATACCATCGGGTCGGCAGCAAAGCCAATGAACAGAGGCGATACTACATGGAACATAGCCATGAAATCTGGCACCTTCAGGATTTCACCAGACCAGTTGAACTGGAATTCGCCAGCTGCACCACCGAGTACCAACAGAGCAATAACTGCCCACAAGAAGCTGTAGTTACCAAGAATGGCAACAAAGCGGTTGGTGCTCATGTACTTACGTACACGCCTGGAGAACATCAGCAAGAATACAACAACCAAACCGCCAAGGCAGCCAACGGTTACGGTGTCAACTGCGCCGCCCTGAGTCAGGCGAACAGCTACTGCGTTGACGCCAGCGCCCAGTACGATACCTGCTTTAATGGCAGGTGGTACCAGCGTGTTGAGCTTCTTGGAAAGGCCTGTTGCACCCAATATGATGAACATCGCCGCCAATTCTAGTTCTATGGCAGTGAGCATCTGTAATCGAGCAACGCCAGGTTCAAGAGATTCCAAGAACACAACGATGATTGACATTGCCGGTGTAATCCAACCACAAATGGAAGGCTCACCTAACAGCCAGTTCAGAGTATAACAACTCGTTTCAAATACAACCAAAGCCCATGCTACTTCAGGATCCAATCCCAACGTAGAAATAAGAACTGCCAGAGCGCCGTAAGAAGTACAAGCGTTCATCAAGCCCGTTACTACTTCCGGTGGGGAAATCTTGAAGTGAATGAATGGTAGACGAATACGGAAGATCCAAAGCTTCCAGCAAGGCTGAATACCGCCGTACTCGCGCTTAAGCATAGCCATGGCCTAACCCCTCTCTCCTCGCATGCAGCCTTTAGCTGCAGTGGAATGATCGACCATCTTTTCCTCCTTAATTGATTCACACCGAAGACGAAAGTCTGTGCACGTTACTTAGGTCTAGTCGGTGTGTCTCCACGGAAAGTGGCTGATCGAGAAGAGTTCTGCTTCATTTGGCTTCAATACAGGTGCTTTATGCAGATGCAGTACGCTAATGCGTATAGAGGCAAAACCAAACGGAAATCCCCTCGCAACTCCCTTTCCCATGAAGATGGTCCCTACTTGAGTGCTTTCTTCACTGTTGTCATCCCCCTTTGGACAATACAGCGAATTGGACGAAAGGCTCGGGTACAAATATACACATCGGCCTAAAGTGTTACTAATCAATAATGAACATGTTATAAATAGCAAACAACAATATTATTCATAGCGACTATCAGTTATCCCTTTATTCATAGTTTGTACTATTGAGTTATATATGAATAACGCATGAGCTTCTGTCATTTGAGCCTTTTTCAATCGGTTTAATAAGATCAATTACTGCTGCTTCCATAGTTAGGATTAATACAACTTTTTGATAAGTGAGCCATTTACCCTCAAAAGCGTGAACGTGTTTCTTGACGAATATTTTTTCGTCCCGTACCGTTTTCTTTATTGTTTAGTTGTGAGGGGATTTGCTGCTTTAATTGAGGGTTTTCGCACCATGCGAGAACAGCAGAAAATGCTTGCACAAAGGTTAAACCCCAACAGTTCTTAACTTGAGAGGGAGAAAGAGAGCAGTATGAGATGTTTGCCTTAACCACTGCCCAAATCATTGCGATTGTGATCTTCATTGTCGTAATGGTCTTGATCGTAAGTGAGAAGGTGCACCGAACCGTAGCGGCCCTCGCTGGCGCCGTAGCACTTATTCTCACCGGAGTTGTAACGTTCGACATTGGTGTTGAACACATTGACTTCGGCACGTTAGGTGTTCTTGTCGGCATGATGATCTTTGTTGCCGTCGTTAAAAATTCAGGTATTTTCGAATATCTGGCCATTAAAGCGGCAAAGGCCGCCAAAGGTAACCCCTGGATGATTATGGTGCTGTTCTGCCTGATCACCGCTGTGCTTTCGGCATTCTTAGACAACGTAACCACCGTTCTTTTGATTGGTCCGGTTACCTACACCGTATGTAAGATGCTAGAAGTTAACCCAATCCCGTTCTTTATTACCGAAATCATCGCGTCCAACGTCGGTGGTACCGCAACTTTGATTGGCGACCCACCAAACATCATGATTGGTTCTGCAACGGGTCTGACCTTCTTTGACTTCTTGATGTACGACGGTCCTGCCGTATTAATCATCTTGGTTGTTGCTATAGGCTTGTTCTATTTGCTCTACGGCAAGAAGATGGGCGTGGCAGCCGAAAAGCAACAAGCCATCATGACGCTTCATGCTCATGAAGCTATTAAAAGCAAGTCTTTATTCACCAAGAGCGTCGTGATGATTGTTCTGGTGGCCATCGCTTTTGTTATTCATGGCTGGGTTCATGTTGAACCTAGTGTGGTTGCCCTTGCCGCCGCAGCAGTTATGATGCTGATCAGTCGCGCTCATGTTGAAGAAACCCTAGAAGATGTTGAATGGGCAACGATCGGCTTTTTTGCCGGCCTGTTTGTGGTAGTAGGCGGCTTAGCTGAAACCGGCGTTATTGAAATGCTGGCTTACGCTCTGATCGATGCAACTGGCGGCGATATGCTGATCACTATTGTGGTGTTGGTCTGGGCATCTGCTATCGTGTCGTCTTTCCTGGACAACATCCCCATGGTTGCAACTTTGATTCCTATCATCCAGACCATGCAGGCCACCGGCATTGACGTTATGCCTTTGTGGTGGGCCGTATCTCTGGGCGCTTGCATCGGCGGTATCGGCACCCTGATCGGCGCTTCGGCCAATGTAGTATTAGCAGGCATGTCCACCAAGTATGGTCATCCCATCACCTTTATGGAATACACCAAAGTTGGCTTCCCGATGATGCTGGTATTCACTGCCATCGCCTGTGCTTACCTGGTACTCCGCTTCGTTGTTCTGGCGTGACCCTGACGGCCACAAACCTCGTCATCAAAACCCCGCTGCGATATAGCGGGGTTTTTTGTTGCAGTAACGCCATATCTTCCCCCTTGATCATACCCCCTATGAAATTCTTCATTTTGATCAGGAGAATGTTCCGTCAGCCGGCTATTTATTACAGCTAACGTATTAATTAATGACCTGAAAACCTTATAGATGCATTATTGCTATATGGGCTTGATTCATATCCTTACGCTATCGATTTATAGGTGAACGTGTTCTTGACAGCAAATGAACGCGTTCTTATTTTTTAATAGGGGGGGATCATTGGTAAAAGAAGGCTTTAGTCCTTCTTTTTCTTATGTGCAATCACACCTTGAATATGACAGTTAAAGCTGAACATCCCTCACAACCGCTTGCAGAGCCGCGATTGTGAGGGGTTTTACTACTTCAAGGCATGCGATTACACACAATAGCCCTGAATGTATAAGAAGTTATGAGGATAAAGGAGGTTGAGCATGCCTGAACTAACAACCCCACAGATCATTTCTATCGTGGTCTTTATTGTGGTGTTTGCTCTGATCATTTCAGAAAAGGTTCATCGTACTGTTGCCGCGCTTGCGGGCGCCGTTGTGCTGATCTTACTGGGCATTATGGATTTCAATACCGGCATGACGCACATCGACTTCGGCACGCTTGGCGTTTTGATCGGTATGATGATCTTTGTGGCTGTGGTTAAACAGTCGGGTATTTTCGAATACGTGGCTATTCAAACCGCCAAGATAGCCAAAGGCAACCCTTGGGTTATCATGGTGCTGTTCACCATCATCACGGCTGTGCTATCAGCATTCTTGGATAATGTCACCACGGTTCTTCTGATTGGTCCGGTTACCTTTACGGTATGCAAGATGCTAGAAATGAGCCCGGTCCCCTTCTTTATCACAGAGATTATGGCTTCTAACATCGGTGGTACCGCAACACTTATTGGCGATCCGCCAAATATCATGATTGGCTCTGCTGCAAATCTGACGTTCATGGACTTCTTGAACTACAACGGTCCCGCAATTATTCTGGTAATGCTTGCGGCCCTTGGAATGTTTTATCTTTTGTACGGGCGCGGCATGTCCGCTTCAACCGCCGATCGCGAACACGTTATGGAAATGAATGCGAACGAAGCAATCAAAAGCAGGTCGCTGTTCCATAAAAGCGTTGTTATGACCCTTTTGGTCGCCGTTGCCTTCGTTACTCACAGTATGTTCAACGTGGAACCGAGTGTGGTAGCCCTCACCGCAGCTGCCGTTATGCTTCTTATTAGCCAAGCAGAAATTGAAAAAGTTCTTGTTGATGTTGAATGGGCAACGATCGGCTTCTTTGCTGGCTTATTCATTGTTGTTGGCGGCTTAGTAGAAACCGGCGTTATCAACATGCTGGCAAATGCCCTTATTGAAGTGACGGGTGGACATATGATGATCACCATCATCGTACTCACCTGGGCATCAGCAATCATTTCGTCCTTCTTAGACAACATCCCCATGGTTGCAACCTTGATTCCTATTCTGATTGCCATGGAAAGCTCGGGCGTGGATATTATGCCTTACTGGTGGTCCATTTCACTGGGTGCTTGCATCGGCGGCATCGGTACGCTCATTGGCGCTTCGGCCAACGTTGTTCTGTCTGGCATGTCAGGACGCTATGGCTATCCCATTACGTTTATGCAATACACCAAGACAGCGTTCCCAATGATGATCGTATTTACGGCTATCTGTTGTGGCTACCTGATCTTGCGCTTCTGCGTATTTGCCTAAATCGCACGCACGCAGCCCATCACGCGCCTCAAGTACGCGTACAATATAAGCCCTGTCACCTCTGCGGCGACAGGGCTTTTTTATAAGGCGCTATGACTCAGCAGTTACCCTAAGATGCATGAGTTATAGCCTTGCCGTTTTGACATGGCAGTTTAAACACAACACGCCCATCGAAAGGAACATTCATGAGCAATGAAGGTAAGCGCGTTCGCGCACACTATGTTGGCACCTTTGATGACGGCACCGTATTCGATTCTTCAGTCGATCGCGGTGAACCGCTGGAATTTGTGTGCATGGCTGGACAGATGATCCCCGGCTTCGACAAAGCAGTCAATGAAATGGAAGTGGGCGAAACCAAAAAGGTTCACCTGCCCGCATCTGAAGCATATGGCGAACGCAGTGAAGAACTGGTACAAACCGTTCCCACAGCAAACGTTCCAGGCGCCGAAGAGCTGCCTGTTGGTCAAACGGTATACCTGCAGGGCCCTGGTGGCCAACCCCTACCTGCTAAGGTGGTAGAAGTTACCCCCGAACATGTCACCTTTGACCTGAACCACGAAATGGCTGGCAAGGATCTCAACTTCGAAATTACCCTGGTTGAGGTTTTAGACTAATTTGATTAATTTAAAGTTTTAGATTTGCCGGCAGGCCTGAACGCCGATAATGCCGCCTTGCGATAAGTCACTATACGATAAGCCACCATGCTATAAAAGCCCCGCTCAAGAACTCCTCTTAGCTATCCCATAGGTACGATCAAGTTCATTGAGCGGGGCTTCATTGTTAATACAGCTTCGATGTAAACGGCATCAATCGATGTCTCTTTTTGCCATACATGGTCATCTGAGACACATTAAACAGCTTGCCATCGGAGAGACGATACTGCTCAACCTTCCACTGCGAAATACGACCACCAGCGTGGATGGGAGTGGCTATCGTTTCTACCGTGTCTCCCTCCTGTACCGGAAGAAGATGAGTGCTGCTTACCTCTACTCCTAGAAAGAACATCTTTTCACTGTCATAGTGGTCGGTACAGCACTGGCTGGCGGCATTTTCTGCTAACGCAGCACTGATGCCGCCATGCAACACACCATGAGGCTGAAGCATATCATGGGTCACCACCATATGGGTGACATATTTATCCGGCCTAGATTCAATCAAGGTAATACCCAAGATGTCTGATAATGCCATTTATCGTTCCTTTTCTTTAATGCCAGCTATCAATTCACGTTTACGCCGTTCGTAGTCTTCATCATGGCGCTTTTCAAGAGCAGCAATTTCTTCGTCTTCGCCCAGCGGAAGCCTCTCATGGACTTCGCGAGGTTCAGGATGAGGATGATTGTCAAAATAGCCCGTCTGACCGCGCACATTCCAAGCACAGATTGCAAAGGAAAGAGCAATGATTAAGGTCATGATGGTTGCCGGATTGATTTTTCCTTGCGACCACGCACTTGCGGTAAACCAGGCAGCCAATAAAGCGTAGAGAAAGGTGGCCCAAAAAAAGATAGCGATGCGGCGTGGATTATGTGCGCCCCACAAGCCTGACAGTGCAATAAGAAGGGTTAGCCCACCTTCGATAACCGTCGATGGACCCACCTCCAAAATAGGAACCATTTCCTGCAAATGAAAAATGCCTGCAATTGAAAGACTGATAAAACCAACACCGAAACCGGCTTCGATAACTGCCCATATCGCCAGAGCAATACACAAAACGCGGGTACGCCGCTGCCATATGGTATAGGGGCTACCATCGGCAGACAGACGTACCTTCTTTGGTTTCTTGTTTTGCTGTTTGAGCACTTAGCTGCGAACCTCCGCGCCAGTAGAGCCACACACCTTCTTAATCAAACGTGCGTGTTGCTTATCCACTTCTTCAGTTGTCAGTGTACGATCGTCAGCACGATACTCAAGCTTATAGGCCATAGACTTCTTGCCTTCACCCAAACGCTTCTCATCGCGATACACATCGAACAGCTGAACCGTATCAAGCAACTTACCACCAGCAGACGTAATTGCGCGCTGGAGTTTCTCATGCGTTACCGACTCGTCTACGACGAACGCCACGTCCATCGTTACTGCCGGGAACACCGAAACAGCTACATAATCGCGAGCAGGACGAGCGCACTTGATGAGCGCTTCCAAATCCAGCTCGAATGCAACAACCGGGGCCTGAGCTTCAAACGCCTCACATGCTAAGGGGTGGATTTCACCAACCCAGCCAAGAGTGGTACCCCCCGAGAGAACTTCAGCTGCACGACCAGGTTGCAAGTGCGGAGCCTCATCTGCCGAAAGAGCTTTGAAGCGAGCTTTTGGAATAGCCAGTTCGCGAATCAAACTTTCAATAACGCCTTTACCATCGAAGAAATCAAACGGTGCTGGCGTGTTGTTCCACTGAGCATCATGCATCGCACCTGCCATAACGGCCGCTAAACGCTGACGTTCTTTGGGCTTTTTCTTTCCTTCGGCGGCGAAGAATACCACACCCGTTTCATAGAGCTGCACATTATGCACACCACGACTTTGGTTGTACGCTACACTGCGCAGCAAGCCCGGAATAATAGACTGGCGCATAACTGACTGTTCTGCATTGAGGGGATTGAGCAGCTCAACCGGAATACCCAAGCCCTCTGTAGGCATACGCAGCTGTTCGAGCTCATGCGGATCACCAAACGAATAGGTCATAGTCTCGTTCAAGCCGCACGCGCGCAAGGTGTTGTTAACCTTATCCATCGTGCGCTGAGCCTCGGTGCGCTCGCCCAAACGGCCCGCCCCCGCGGGAAGCGTGGATTCGATGCGATCCATACCCCACAAACGCAGTACTTCTTCATAGAGATCAATTTCACGTTCCAGGTCAGGACGAAACGTTGGCGCTATAACGCCCAACATATTCGGATCGCCCGTTTCATCTACCTTACAACCCAAACGACGCAGTACATCAACAATGAAGTCGCGCGGAATAGCGGAGCCCATCATCTTGTTGAAGCGCGGAATGCGGAACAACAACTTTATTTCCTCAGTAGGAAGCGGATATTCATCAACAATGCCCTTATCGTTAAACGCGGCATAGCTTACCTTGCCGCCGGACACTTCAGCAATCAGTGCTGCAGCAGCGGCCGAGCGAACATCCATGCCGTGATCATCTACCCCGCGCTCATAACGCATAGAACTTTCAGACATAAGACCAAGGTTGCGGCTGGTTCGACTGGTACGACCTGCCTCGAAAGCAGCTGCTTCCAAGAGAATATCAACCGTTTTATCGGTTACTTCGGTGTCCAGGCCACCCATAACGCCAGCCAGGGCCACAGCGCCACGTTCAGGCGTAGAAATAACAGTCATATCAGGCGTTAAGATACGCTCTTCACCATCTAGCGTGGTCAGCTTTTCGCCTTCTTCGGCAGCGCGAACCACAATGTGAGCTTTGCCATC
The DNA here is from genome assembly GCA_900539675.1 of uncultured Coriobacteriaceae bacterium. Classification (GTDB taxonomy): domain Bacteria; phylum Actinomycetota; class Coriobacteriia; order Coriobacteriales; family Eggerthellaceae; genus Anaerotardibacter. The sequence continues at coordinate 58,522 of UQDJ01000001.1, forward strand.
ACTATCTTTTAAGGTATCTAAGTCAAAAGCGTGAAGTGGCTGACCGAACAGGAACAGGATGTAATTCGTTACGTCAACAATGTTATTGATGGAACGCTGGCCAATAGATGCCAAACGCTCAACCATCCAATCTGGCGAAGGGCCAACCTTGCAGCCACGAATAACGCGCGCAGTATAGCGCGGGCAGCGCTTCGGCTCTTCAATGGTTACCTGGACGGTTTCATCGACGGGCGTTGCAGAGGTATCCAGCTCCAACATTTCAACCATATGATCAAGCGGACAGGTATACGGCACTTGATACATGGCGCCCACTTCGCGCGCCATGCCAACAATAGACAAGCTGTCCGGTCGATTGGGAGTAATTTCCAAATCCAAAACCGTATCCGACAAGCCAGCGTAATCCGCATAAGGCATACCCACCGGGGCATCTTCAGGCAAAATCATAATACCCTCGTGGTCGCTGCCTAAGCCCAGCTCACGCGCAGAGCAGCACATACCGCAGCTTGCAACGCCGCGCAACTTGGACTTTTTAATCTTGAAGTCGCCTGGAAGAACTGCGCCTATCGTTGCCACCGCAACCTTAATGCCCGCTTTGATATTGGGAGCGCCACATACAATTTGCAGCGGTTCATCTTCTCCCACATCAACCTGAACAACATGCATGTGATCGCTATCGGGATGATCTATGCAGGTTTCTACATAGCCAACGACTACCCCGTCAAAGGCAGCGCCCGTTCTATCCACACCTTCAACTCCTGTGCCGGTAAGATCCAAACGGTCGCAGAAGGCCTTAATATCGCTCGGCACCTCAACATACTGTGAGAGCCATTTCAAAGATACTTTCATGTCACTTATCCTTCTCGTTTAGAACTGACGCAAGAATCTCATGTCGCCTTCAAGCAACATGCGCAGATCAGGAACGTCGTATTTCAGGCACGCTACGCGCTCAACACCTACACCAAAGGCAAAGCCAGAATAAACTTCTGGATCAATGCCGGACATGCGCAAAACATTGGGATCAACCATGCCGCAGCCCAGAATTTCAAGCCAGCCAGTACCCTTGCACATACGGCAGCCCTTGCCATGACAAATGCCACACGATACATCCACTTCTGCAGACGGTTCCGTGAACGGGAAGAAGTGCGCACGGAAACGCGTCTTGCGTTCAGGGCCAAACATCTGCTTGCAAAAATATTCAAGCGTACCCTTCAAATCGCTGAAGGTAATGTTTTTGTCCACTGCTAAACCTTCGCACTGCGTAAACTGCGGCAGATGCGACGGGTCTGCCACATCGCGGCGATATACCTTACCCGGCGCGATAACGTAAATAGGCAGGTCCTGATCTTCCATAGCGTGCACCTGTACGCCAGAAGTTTGGGTGCGCAGCAGTACGTCAGATTCGCCCCGTACGTTAGATTTTTCGCCCGAAAGATCGCGCACATAAAACGTGTCCTGCATAGAGCGGCTCGGATGGTCAGCTGGGGCATTGAGTGCCGTAAAGTTATACCAGTCGGTTTCCACTTCTGGACCCGTTGCTACCGAATAACCCAGGCCTAAAAAGATTTCCGAAATTTCATCGGTAATAGCATTAATCAAATGACGCGTGCCCATCTGCTGAGCGCGACCAGGAAGCGTAATATCAACCGCATCGGCTTCCATGCGCGCTTCCAGTTCTTTGTGGGATAAATCCTTCTTCTTGGACTCAAGCGCCGCTTCAATTTCGTTGCGTGCCGCATTTACCGTCTTGCCCACTTCAGCACGATATTCCTTGTCAATCTGACCCATGGAGCGCAGATACTTGGTCAAGGAACCAGACTTTCCCACCACTTCAACACGGATTTTTTCCAGCGCTGCCGTGTCAGACGCCTGACTAATTGCCGATAAGGTATCGGCGTGCAGGGATTTGATGTCGTCAACTACTGACATTCCTCGCAACCTTTCTTACTAACAATAAAAAAGAGCCCTTCTTCATCCTTAGAAATCCAAGGACGAGAAGGGCTCTCGCGGTACCACCCTGGTTGATAGCAACCCCGCCCTAGTAAGGCATGTTACGGCGGTTGTCTATCCACTCACAAGCTCTATAACGGGAGCTCCCGTCAAAGCTACTAACATCCATGGCACATTGTCAATTACCTGGGCTTTAGTCACGTTATTCGCACCTTGTCAGGCAATTGTAAAACCATCCTGGGTTCACTTTGATGCTCAGAAGGGAATCATACGCCTTGCAAACGCCGCCCTTTCAGCCTGGGAGCAACTCTCTGGTATGTTTGCACGTTGTGCGTATGCTGTCTTCGTCATCGTATGTGGCCCGTATTTTACCCCGATACCTCCAGGTATCAGGCGCATAAAGTATCCTTTGCACAAAAAGCACGGAGCGGCAAGGCAAGTAGTGCAACGGCAGTGCGCCTGCAATAGTGGCAGAAAGCATGTTTGAGGGCTGATGCGCTCTTCAGCTGGTGTGGAAACACTAGTGAGCGTTTTTTGCTAGCTCGTCAGCTAGCGCAGGAACACTAGTTAGCATTTTTAGCTAGCTCGCGGGCATGCTTACTAGAATTATCTAAGCGCTCGGCGGCAACAACGATGTTGCGCGCCTCTGCCTGCGGATCCAGACGTTCCTTCTTGCTAGGACGACGGGCTAACACGCGCGAAAGCTCATTGATGTCCGATTTGATCGTGCGTTTTTCAGTTTTATCCAACTGTTTGCCTACGGCATTTAAAGCCGCATTTGCTTCGTTTAAGAGCTCTTGAGCCTTCTGGCGCACATCCAACGTAGCACGACGAAATTCGTCCTCTTCGGCGTAATCTTTTGCGTCCTGAATAGCACGTTCGATCTCTTCATCCGACATACGATCCGAATCGTCAATAACAATGGACTGTTCACGCCCGGTGCCCAAATCCTTAGCGGATACCGTTAGAATGCCATTCGTATCAATGTCGAAGGTCACTTCGATCTGTGGCACACCAGCTGGAGCGCGCTTAATACCCTTCAAGCGAAACGTACCAATAGCCTTGTTGTCCTTCGCCATAGGACGTTCACCTTGCAGGACCTTTATTTCAACACTGGTCTGAAACGGTGCTGCCGTACTGAAAATCTGCGAATAATGAACCGGCAGTGTCGTATTGCGCTCCACCAAACGGGTAGCTACGCCACCGACTGTTTCAATAGACAAAGACAAAGGAGTTACGTCCAGCAGCAACAAGCTGTTTGCTGGAACAATATTAGCCGAAGATGCCGAGAGAGTTTCGCCCTGAATAGCAGCGCCGGTTGCCACGCATTCATCGGGATTGATAGAAGCTGAAGGCTCTTTACCAGTCAGCGCACGCACATGGTCTTGAACAGCTGGAATACGGGTAGAGCCGCCTACCAGCAAAACGCAGCCCAGCTCGGATGCAGCAATGCCAGCATCGTTTAATGCTGATTGCACTGGATTGGTGGTACGCTCTACCAAATGACGCGTCAGACGATCGAATTCTGCGCGCGTCAGCGTTTCGTCCATATGGAGTGGCTCAGCGCCATTCTGAACCAAAAAAGGCAAGTTTATCTGGGTCGACGTCATGCTTGACAGTTCTTTTTTGGCCGCTTCTGCCGCCTGACGAACGCGCTGCAGCGCCATAGCATCACGCACTTTAACGCCCGTCTTTTCTTGGAACCTCTGCAGCAGATATTCCACAATGCACTCATCGAAGTCATCGCCACCTAAGTGGTTATCGCCTGAAGTTGCTAAAACCTCGATAACATCATCGCCAATTTCAATAATAGACACATCGAACGTGCCACCGCCCAGATCGTACACCATAACCTTTTGTGCTGTACCGTTATCCAAGCCATAAGCCAGTGCCGCACTAGTGGGTTCGTTGATAATACGCAGCACGTTTAAGCCAGCAATGCGCCCTGCGTCCTTGGTGGCCTGACGCTGAGAATCATCGAAGTAGGCTGGAACGGTAATCACCGCATCGGTTACTTCTTGCCCTAAAAATGCCTCAGCGTCGCGGCGAAGCTTTGTCAAAATCATGGCCGAAAGTTCCTGGGGTGTATATGCTTTACCGTCAATGTTGACCGTCCACGAAGTACCCATGTGGCGCTTAACCGAAGCAATAGTGCGGCTAGGATTGACGGCTGCTTGGCGCGTAGCAATAGTACCCACTAAACGTTCGCCATCTTTAGAGAACGCCACTACACTTGGCGTGGTACGTTCACCTTCTGCGTTAGGAATAATGGTGGCATGACCACCTTCCATAGTAGCCATACAACTATTTGTAGTTCCTAAATCGATACCAATGGTTGCACCCATGCAATGCCTCTTTCTCAAGCCACTCGAAACGCTTTTATGTCGCAGTTCGTTTATATCAAATCTCGTTTATGCCACAGTTTGTTTATGCCAAATGTCGTTTATGTCACAGTTCATGTATGGCGCAGCTCGTTTCTGCCAAAGCACATTTATTCCAACGCTCGTGCGCATGACGCACGTAGTTTCCAATAGCCCCTTCGCGCCTAAACAGTACCCAAATCAGTGTGCGAATTACACCCTTATCTCGGATCACCACTTAGACCAGTACCCGGATTGATGCCCGCAATAGGAGTGTTACAAGGTGCGACCTTAAAAGTAGAACGCGCCGCCTCCCCGCATCAGCATGGAACATGCATACTGCGCTAAACAGCAGCCGCAGCAAACAAACATGGGGTCAACACCCATCGAAAAGCCGCGCGCTTTACCCTGCTGTTGATATTCCTGTCCCGCCATCTGGAATTGCTGCTGAGCACGACGGTAGTCAGCATTGCGCGGGTCCATTTTAAGAGCGCGGCGAATCTGTTCGTTTGCCATCATTGAATTACCTGCTCCTTGGTTTGCCAATGCGCTGAGGTAATACCAACGAGCATTACGTCCAGCAGACGTGATGGCGTTTAGTATGTTAACCGCTTGCTGATAGCGACCCGCATTGATGGCATCAATGGCAGAACGCACAGCGGGAGAATCGCCCACTTCAGCTTCAGGATGAATAGGCCCTGCTCCATAGCCGCCAAAGCCAAAGATGTCGTCGAAATCGATCGTAGTCCATCCATAAGGACCCTGAGACGTGTATCCGCCCTGGCCACCAGTACCTGTACCACCGAAGGGGTCGTAGCCAGACTGGCCTGCACCACCAGCGCTGCCAGGATTACCGGCGCCATACCCACCATACGCTCCGCCCTGCGCCGCATGAGCACGGCGGTCACTTGCAGCATATTTTTCGGGGTTGGTAATACGGTCGTACGCTTCGTTAATTTCATTCATGCGTTCAGCCGCTTGAGGATCGTTAGGATTCAAATCAGGATGATTTTCGCGAGCCTTCTTGCGGTAGGCCTTCTTGATTTCATCCTCAGACGCATCACGACTTACGCCTAAAACCTCATACGGGTCTTTATTCATGGTGTGTCTTTTTCTCCTTCGCCTCAAACCTCTGCCATACGCCCGCATAGAGCACACTGCGCATCAGATGCAAATCACGCTCAAGCGGCAACCGCTCAAATGCATCGGTCATACCCGCTGCTAAAAACTCCAAGTTTTCACGCAGCGTTTGCGTGTCATGTTCTATTCCTTTGAAGGGATTATACGAACCAGCCTTTAAATCTTCTTCCAAATCCATGGCTGCATCCATGACATACACGAACTTTCCCAATCGAGCACCAAAACGTCGCAAATCTGTTGACCAAAAGTCATCCTTATACACGAATAGGTCACCCAGCATGAGTCCAAAACAGTTTGCCGGCGCATCGGGAGATACGATATTTGCCTCCGGTGAATTAACGGACACCTGTACACCAGCCGCCTGTACACCAGCCGCCTGTTCACCCAGTGCCCCCAGTGCCCGTGCATCCGCCATCTGTTCCAGCCGACGAATCTCAGCCATAGCGGTTTCGATCGTGGCACACGACTTAGGCCTGCGCTGTTTGGCTTTCTTATAGGCACCGCGTAGCACCGCTGCCCCGCTTCGGCTTAATCGGGAATGATCGTCATACCAGTTATCCATCAGCTTGTGATAAGCCAGTGCCACGCTCAGATCTGCTGCATAATCACTCAATTCTGAGCGCACATACTGTTGCGGATTGCAGGGATGTGCTGGACAGCGCTTCGCACCCGACTGCTCTTGAGGTTCGTATAGCGATCCAAGCACCAAAACCATAAAGGTGAGATCATATGAAACCGTAAGTCGGCATGCCTGGCCATAGCGTTCTTTTAACGATTGGCACACACCGCAATACACCGCATGGTAGCGCTGTTTTTCATTGTCGTTGAGACTCTCTAAACTGGGAAGAATAAAGCCGAACAAGCAATCCTCACTTGACTACATAGTCTGCCAAATCAAAGTGGCGGTAGAAACAAGAAGTAGCCCCTGTATGGCACGCCGGCCCTGCCGGAATCACCAAAGCAAGCAGCGTATCCTTATCGCAATCATAGCGCAGCTGCACCAGCTGCTGGGTATTGCCCGATTCTTCGCCTTTATGCCACAGCTTCTGACGACTGCGCGAATAAAACCATGTCGTGCGTTGTTCCAATGTAAGACGCAGCGATTCTTCATTCATCCATGCCATCATGAGCACTTCAAGTGAATCGGCGTCCTGCACGATACAGGGAATAAGACCATCGGCATTGTAGGTCAGCTCATCAAGATTCATAGTAAAGTCCCTTTATAGACGAACGGGAATCCCTTGGGAAGCCATATATTCTTTCACTTCACGAATAGTAAATTCGCCAAAATGAAAAACGCTTGCCGCAAGAACTGCATCGGCTTCACCTTCAAGAATTCCTTCAGCAAAATGCTCAAGCTTCCCAATACCGCCCGAAGCGATAACCGGAATAGTGACTGCACGAGCAACCGATCGTGTAAGCGCAAGATCAAAGCCATCACGGCTGCCGTCACGATCCATGCTGGTAAGCAAAATTTCGCCCGCGCCACGGCGGCATGCTTCACGCGCCCACTCCACCGCATCAACACCGGTGTTCTTACGGCCGCCATGCACGTACACTTCCCACTTATTGGGATTGCCGGGAACCTGTTTAGCATCAATGGCACAAACGATAGCCTGCCCGCCAAACGCTCGAGCTGCCTGAGTAATAAGTTCAGGATTTGCCAGCGCAGCAGAGTTGATAGAAACCTTATCAGCACCAGCAGCAATCATCGTACGGATATCTGCCACACTGCGAAAACCGCCACCCACGCAATAGGGCAAATGCAACTCTTCGCTGGCACGGCTTGCCATATCAACCGTGGTTTTTCGACCATCACTTGTAGCAGTGATATCTAAAAACACCACCTCATCGGCACGCTGCTCGTCATAGCGCTGAGCCAATTCGATAGGATCTCCTGCATCGCGCAGATTGACGAAATTCACACCTTTAACCACGCGTCCATCTTTAACATCCATGCAAGGTATAACTCGTTTAGTCAGCATTGTTGATCCTTTTATATCACGCACGTATCTCGCAACGAAACATTCGTGCTGCATCCCTGTAGCGAGCCTTCGCCTGTATTAAAAGGCCACCCACTACGTACGTCTTCATCTCACGGCGCCTCTAGGGCCTTACCTTTGACTTCGCCTTCGCCTTTGCCTTTACCTTTACCTATGCCTGAGCGCATAGTTGCAGCGCTTGTGCCACATCAAGCGTGCCCTCATAGACGGCACGTCCCGCAATGACTCCTTCAATAGAAGATGCCACCTGAGCTAAGTTTTGAATGTCTTCGATGTTGGCCACTCCGCCTGAAGCAATAACGGGATTGCCAAATACGTGCGCCACTTCTACATAACGCTTCGCATCAATGCCAGTTTGCATGCCATCGCGAGCAATGTCGGTATATACCAAGTGCTTAAATCCCTGTGAGCCCACCTCAGCTATCAACTCATCTGCAGGCACACCGGCGCCCTCGCGCCATCCTTCAACAGCAACTTCACCGTTCTTAGCATCAATGCCCGCCACCAAGATATCACCATATGACGCGAGCGCCTGTGCGGCAAAAGCCTGATCCGTAACGAGTGTCGTACCCAGCACCACACGCGATACGCCTGCATTCACCAAGCGTGCAATCGTGTCCATGCTGCGCACGCCACCACCCACTTCAACGTGGAGACCCGTTTCGCGAATGATGCGCTCAATCAAAGGGAGGTTTTCTGGCACGCCACTGCGCGCACCGTTGAGATCTACCACATGAATCCACTTTGCACCTGCCTGACAAAACGCAGTTGCCTGAGCCACAGGATCGTCATTGTAAACGGTCACCGCATCATAGTTACCCTTCGCAAGACGAACGGCCTTGCCATCCAAAATATCGATTGCAGGAAGTAGATCCATCACACTCTCCTCATACGCGCCTCGCACCTGTCTTATCTACACGTCTATGCGTCTTGCGCATCTCCTACACGCCGGCGCATCTCATGCCCGTCTTATGCACGCCTAATACACACGCTGGCTATCGATTAAACGCACAAAGTTCTTCATAATCTGCGCGCCCACATCCGACGATTTTTCCGGATGGAACTGCAGACCAAAAATAGTATCACCCTTCTGCACAACGCTGGGAAATGTTACCGAATGGGTGGTGGTAGCTAGGGTATAAGGGTTTTCGGGTGCAATATAGCTGTGGGTGAAATAAAAATACTCACCCGGTTTAATGCCCTGCAACAACGGACATTTGTGGGCAACATCTTCAGAAAAGTCGATCGAATCCCATCCCACGTGAGGCACTTTATAGCGCACGCCCGAAGCATCGTATTCCGGCATGCGATCCACTACACCAGGAATAAGGCCAATGCCTTCGGTGGTAAGCTGGGCTGAAGTACCTTCAGCAGTGACCGGGACCTGATCATCTTCTGCCACGGCTTGATCTGGCATATCTTCAACGGTGGTCTTGCCCGGTGCGCCTTCAGTACCCGCTTCAAACAGCAAATGTAAACCCAAACAAATGCCCATGAAAGGCTTGCCCTGCGCCAAAGCTTCGCGCAACGCCTCCATCTGACCTGTTAAAAACATGGTGGCTGAAGCGTCAGCAAAAGCCCCAACACCCGGCAATACGATAGCGGCAGCCGAAGCAATATCTGCCGGACTATCGGTAATACGCGCATCACCATTGGCGTCTATCAGACCACGTTCTACGCTGCGTAAATTCCCTTTGCAATAATCTACAACTGCAATCATAAAGCACCTTTCGTCGAGGGCACCTGACCGGCCATACGCGGATCAAGCTCAAGCGCATAACGCATCGCCCGTCCCACCGCCTTAAAGCATGCCTCAACGATATGATGCGCGTTTTCGCCTTCAAGCAGTTTGACGTGCAAACTCACGTGTGCGTTACTGGCGAACGCGACAAAGAATTCCTTCGCAAGCGAAGAGTCAAAGCTACCCAACAAACACAAGGGCACATCCGCATCCCAGTACAACTGCCCGCGTCCTGAAATATCAACCGCTGCCAGCACCAATGCTTCATCCATGACTACCATCTGCGACGCAAAGCGCGTGATGCCGCGTTTGTCTGCCATAGCCTGCGCAAAAGCCTGTCCCAGCACAATGCCAACATCTTCTACCGTGTGATGGGCATCTACATCCAAATCGCCCTTGGCATGCACCATAAGATCAATGAGACCGTGCCGGCCAAATGCATCCAGCATGTGATTAAAAAAACCAACGCCAGTTTCAATATCAGTTATGCCGGTGCCATCCAAGTTAAGAGAAAGTGAAATGTCTGTTTCCTTGGTGGTGCGCGCTATAGTTGCACAGCGCTGCTCGGGTGGCAAAGCATTGCCTGTCCCTTGTTCCGTATCGCAGGGCAACTCATGAGGCTCTACACTGTGCTGCCCATGAAGGTTCGGCGTCATTTAGCCACCTCCGTTGTCATTATTTCTCGCAGAACATTGATAAGACCCACATTTTCTTCGGGTAGGCCAACTGAAATACGCAGGCAGTTTGTCAGATACGGCGCAGAAGAAAAATTGCGTACCAAAAAACCGCGATCGTATAGCTTTTGCCATATCTCATCCGCATGAGGTATGCACACCAGAATGAAATTCGAATCTGAGTCAAACGCTTCAACCCCAGGAATATCGCGCAGTGCATCAATCATCACATCGCGTTGGCTAATAATCTCATCGATCCCCGGCACAAAGAGGGCGCGGTTGCGATACACCGCGCGTCCAATCGCCTGCGACAGCGCATCCACCGAATAGGGTTGACGCACCTTTAAAAATTCGCGGATAACTTCCGGATTGCCAAGGATATAGCCCAACCGCACGCCAGCCAAGCTAAAGGCCTTTGAAAAGGTGCGCAAAATGATGAGATTCTTATGCTTATCCAGCAACGGACGAACCGTAAAACGTGAGAATTCGAAATACGCTTCATCAACCATAACCAGCGCGTCGGTAGACTCAAGCACCCGTTCGATAAACGAAGCACGCGTCAGTTTGCCCGTTGGATTATTGGGGCTCGTGATAATCAGATAATCGATATCACCTTGGGCTAAGCGTTTCAACACCGCAGGTTCATTGATGTCGTACGTTTCTGTGCGCGGAATGTTGACCACCTTAGTATTGGTCAGGCGCGCGTTTGCCTCGTATACCGAAAACGTCGGAGGCATATTGAGCATCGTGCGTCCTTCGCCGCCCCAGGCAAGCGCCAGATCAAACAGCAATTCATCTCCGCCATTGCCCAACAGCACACTATCACGCGACAGCCCATTGGCATCCGCTATTACATCGCACAGATCGTTGGCCAAAGGATCAGGATAACGGTTAAAGGGGAAATCTTTGAGTGCTTTGAGGATTTCCACTTGTACCTGCTCAGGCACATTGTGCGGATTTTCATTCGCAGACAACAAGTGGGTGGCCGGTAAATACTTCGGATCATAGGGTATTACCCCCTCCAGCTGGGGCTGCGATGAACGCACGGTTTGCATAGCTCCTCCTTATTACCTATCAAAGCTCCACGTATGCTTGCGATGTACGCCTACCTATCTAAGAGCTCAGCATATTTTCAGCTTAAGCGCCTACGGTGCCCCCTGGAACACCGGCAGCACCAGCACTACCCGGCACCCCTGCTGCAGCTGCAGTACCATCGACATTTGCGGTCGCCTGCTGGGCATTCTCAAATGCCTGTTCGATCAATTCGCGACGCAGGCGAACACTCTGAGCGTGTGACCACAATCCCTCATGATCTGCCAGGGCAATAATTGCCTTTGAGTCGCGCATCAGCGCAGCTGGCGAGTACTGAATAATGCTGGATTTTTTAATGAACTCGTCTACCGAAAGCGGACTAGAAAAACGAGCCGTCCCGCCTGTTGGCAATGTGTGATTAGGACCTGCCACATAGTCGCCAGCCGCTTCCGGCGTCCATTCACCCAAGAAAATAGCACCCGCATGACGAATAGCTCCCAGCAAGTTCAAAGCATCAGGCACATGTAGCTCCAAGTGTTCTGGTGCAATGATGTTCACCGTTTCTAGAGCCGTATTCATATCGGGACAAATAATGGTTAAGCCCTTGTTTGCAAGAGAGGCGGTAGTTATTTCAGCGCGCGTCGTGCTTTGCATGTGGCGCTTAATGGCCGCCTCAACTTCGTCGGCATAATCGGCAGAAAACGTTACCAAATAGCAGCTTGCCAGTGGATCATGCTCAGCCTGAGCCATCAGATCAATGGCCACCAATTCAGGCAGCGACGTTTCATCAGCAACAACGCACACCTCAGAAGGGCCTGCAATCATATCGATGCCCACATCGCCCGATACCACCTTTTTTGCAGCGGCGACAAAAGCATTACCAGGACCGGTAATCTTATCTACCTTCTTGATGGATTCCGTGCCATACGCCAGTGCAGCCACAGCTTGAGCACCACCAACCGAGTAGATCTCTGTTACGCCTGCCACACGACACGCCTCGAGCACAGCCGGGTCAAGCGAGCCATCTTTGGACGGCGGAGTAACGCACACGATGCGGGGAACACCAGCCACAGATGCAGGAAGGGCATTCATCAAAACTGTCGAGGGATATAACGCACGTCCACCCGGCACATAAATACCAACGGAATCGAGCGGCTGGACCTTCGCGCCCACCAAAGCCCCGTCTTCACGCACCGTAAACCAACCCTGTTGCTTTTGACGCTCGTGGAAATCGCGAATCTGCTCTGCGGCAATTTGAATCGCCTTTGCAACCTTCGGATCTACGCGCGTAATGGCCTCATCTATTGCCTCTTGCGGCACACGAAACTGATCGATTTCAACGCCGTCGAACTTCTTTGTCAGTTCGCGAAGAGCCTCGTCACCACGAGCACGCACATCTTCGATGATGTTCGTTGCTGCAAGCAGGGCATCGGCGTTAAATGCACCCGTGCGATTGAGCATGCTCTCTTCAAATTGCTGACCTTTAGATAGTTCAATTCGCCTCATTATTCGTTCTCCTTTACCTGGGCATACAACGTATCAGCAAGCTGGCCGACACGGGGATTGGTCCTAAATGAGCTGGGATTGGCGAAAAAACGCGCCGTGGAAGCCAGCACATCATCAACAACTTGTAAGTTATTTTCTCGCAAAGTAGTACCCGTTGCGGTGATATCCACAATTCTCTCTGCCATGCCCGTAATTGGGGCTAATTCGATATTGCCATGCAGTTTTACAATCTGGACAGGCATGCCCATCTTGGCGAAGTATGACCGTGTAATGTTGGGATACTTCGTGGCCACACGGATAGATCCCAGTTTACGATAACGATCTTCTACCGCCTGCGTGGTTCCCGCTGACTCGGCCACCACAAAACGGCATCCACCGAACTTCAAATCAACCAGCTCTACCACATCAGGTGCCGCTTCCAGAAGCGAATCTTCGCCACAAATACCACAATCGGCAGCGCCCAATGCTACAAAGACTGGTGCATCGGTCGGCCGCACGATGAGGTATTCCACATCCCCATTGCGAAGCATGAGCGTGCGCCCGGAATCCAACAGCCCATCCACGTCAAGTCCAGCTTTCGCAAGGGCGGCAACTGCACCTTCTTTAAGTGACCCTTTGGGAACCGCGATGCGTACCTGGCTTGCACCATCCATATCACTGTCTGTTTGCACTTCACGTGCCGCCATAACCTGCTCAAGATAGAAGGCAAAGCCAGCAGCTGGCACCTGCCCTGCACCATAAGAGGCAAGTAAATTATCGTAGCGACCACCTGCTCCCAGAGGAGATCCCAAACCTTTCGCATAAGCCTCAAACACGAGCCCCGTATAATAGTCAAACGAGCTCATAACTGAAAAATCAATCAAAAGAGTGTCACGCAAGCCCGCAGCAACCAAAGCGTCATACGCCCGCTCCAATTCCTGAATGCTTACCTGGGACACCTCGATTGAGCGCGCCTTGAGCGACGCCATCAAAACGCGCACATCATCAAGCGCCTTTTTGCCACCACGAAAACGCGAAAGTTCAAAAATGGCCCGAGCAACGTGAGGATTTACCTCACCGGGGTTTTGTAGGGCAGGTTCAGCTAGCTTAAATGAATCCGTTTTAACCGGACATGTCATATCTATTGGTTGATCGGGCTTCTTTTCACCTGCCATTACCAGCGCAGAATCAACAAGCTGCGCCAACGCTACAAAATTGGACGTGTGATAAGCCTGCAGCACCGCTTCTTGCCATTGCGCACTGCCACCACTGGCACGCAACAAATCGCGCAGGACGCCTGCAGAGCCAAGCGCAATGGTAAAGTTGGAAATACCGCACTCTTGAAGCGCTTCGGCAAACAGAGAAATAAGCTCCACATCAACATCAACGCCCGCCGCACCGATGCACTCAACACCGCATTGGGTCAGTTCTCGTGCTGCCGCTTCCGCTGTTTTTTCGCGAAACACACGCTGGGTATAGCGCAGCCGCGCAGGCTTTTCAGGCGTGACACCACGAGCAGCACACATGCGGGCTATCTGCATTGTCACGTCGGGACGCATAGCCAACAGATCACCATGTGAATCAAAGAATTTAAACGGTGTCTCAGGAACATGCCCGCCCGCTTCCATAACGTCCAAAACCTCAAGGGTAGGTGTTTCGACCGGTAAATAGCCCTTGGTAGCAAAACACGTACGTACTCGAGCGGTAAGCTCCTCACGAACCAGCGCCTCATCGGTTACCACGTCGCGAAATCCAATTGGCGTTACGTAATTCATAGTTTCTCCCCCGGCATCGTATTTATCGAATGCTCGTATAGCTTATTCATGCATCTGTTGACTTTTGATTTTGATGCGCATCCTGCGCGCATCAAATCTAACGAATCGTTACTTTAGCACAGTAGAGCGCTAAAGTAATGTTAATTATTAAAAACGAAGAACAATAGACCTGCTAAGAGCACCTTATTGCATCCTATTTCTCTTACCATCTTATCGATTCTCTGTTATCTTCGCATCATCCGCCTTACCAGTTGAGGGGTATAATGAGGACAGAGTTTGGGAGTTGAGGGGTGATACACGATGAGTTTCAAAAACATCCTCGTACCGTATGACAATTCTGAGCATGCCAAAAACGCCTTGCGTGCTGCCATTGATATGCTTGACGGCGTCGAAGATGCTGCAATTCACGTGGTAGAAGTGGCTGCTCCACCACAAGATTTAGTTTATAGCAGCATCAATCAAACTGGATTTGGGATGGGCGTTTCGCTTACCTCAAAAGCTGATTTCGCCTCTTTGGTGGAACAGCGCAACGAAGAAAGCGACAAAGAGCTCCAAGATGACATTGTGTCTCTGGTCAAGGATTTCAAAGGCGAGCTGACTGCTGAAGTAGTATTTGGCATCTATACCATTGAAACTATTCTTGATGCCGCCAAGCACTACGGATGCGATTTAATTGTGATGGGATCGCGCGGCCTCGGTGCTATTCGCGGTGCCATTGGTTCGGTGAGCTATGGCGTTTTGCGTGCTAGCAACTTGCCCATCATGGTCGTAAAATAACCGTCGCATAGCAGCTGCGTTGCACAGCCACTTCTAGCGCGACAGGCGCTAAAAGGCAGGCGTCAAAGAAAATGGCTGTCATAGCGTGATGCCACAAAAGCTTTGCCAGACAACTTTAAGGCCCCTCATTCCATATGGGATGAGGGGCCTATCTATTTGAGGAATCACATATTCATCCAGAACGATATCTTAGGTGCCCAGCCAGCAAGGAAGACCACAATGATCAGGATGGGTACGCCATACTTTGTCCACCCGTAAAGTATCTTTGGATACTTCATACCTTTGCCGCGGTCAGCTTCAGCCAAGAAGTTCTTCCAACCCCAGCCAGCTTTACGCGTACAGAACAGCACAAACACCAACGATCCCAAAACCAAGAAGTTGTTAGAAACCAAGAAGTCTTCAATTGATTGAATATCACCAATGCCTGGAATCTGAACACCTGACCATACCGAAAAGCCCAACACACAGGGAATGGACAGAACTGCCAACAACGGACCGTTAATTGCAATGGCGCGCTTGCGCGTAATGTTCCATTCGTCCATAGAAAAACGAAGTATGTTTTCAAATACGGCAATGACAGTCGAAAGTGCTGCAAAGGCCATGCAGATAAAGAACAGCGTTCCCCACAGCTGACCAAGTGGCATCTGTTCAAATACGTGAGGCAAGGTGAGAAATACCAAGTTAGGACCAGAATCGGGATTAACGCCGTAAGCAAAGCAAGCCGGAAAAATAATCAGACCAGCCATAATGGCCACCAACGTGTCCAAGCCGGCAATACGAGCAGCTTCGCCCATCAAACGACGATCGCGCGTCATATAGCTACCGAAAATGGACATAGAACCAATACCGATCGACAGCATAAATACTGCCTGACTCATGGCTGCATAAACAATTTCAGCAAAGCTTGCCGAAGGATTGTTAAACAAGTTGTCAAAGTTGGGCAACAGATAAAACTCGAGGCCCGCTTCACCGCCTTCGAGCAGACAAGAACGTACGCACAGCACGATCATAAACAAAAACAGCGCTGCCATCATGTACTTGGTTATGCGCTCGACGCCCTTTTGCACACCCATGGCACAAATTGCAAAACCAATCACGGTAACCAGCAGCATCCAGCCACCCATTTCAAGGGGGTTACCAGTCATAGCGGTAAATACGCCAGGAATATCTTCTGCCCCATTAAAGGTGCCAATCGCCATCTTGAACAGATAGGCAACCATCCAGCCACAAACTGAGGTGTAGAACATCATCAAGATGTAATTGCCGACAATGGTAGCCCACTTAAAGCGATGCCATTTGCTGCCGCGTGGCTCTAGCGCATCAAAACTGCGTGCTGTTGAACGATAGCTTGCACGACCTACAGCGAATTCCATAACCAGAACCGGCAAGCCTAGCACCGCCAAGAAGAAGATGATGAGCAGCACGAATGCGGCGCCACCGTATTCGCCTGTAATATAGGGAAAGCGCCAAATATTGCCCAACCCAATCGCACATCCTGCGCTGATGAGCAAAAATCCTAAACGAGTCGAAAACTTGTCACGTTCTTCGCCAGTGGCTACTTCTGGCAAGTGTTCTTCGTGAGCCATGCGCGGTTTACCTTTCTAACCATGCGCGAATACAACTTCTTCATAATACGCCGAAATGGGTCAGGGTCTGGCAAAAATCCAGGCCAACGCATAAATCCAGGCCAGCGCATGGATCTGCTTCCAACAGTATTGAAGCAAAGCTGAAGCGGGGCAACAATTTATTGATGCGCTTTGCGATAGCGGTGCCACGAGATATAAGCCCATACCAGGGTAAGCGCCATTGCCGTAATCACTACCCCTGACAACACAGGCACTGCCAAGGGAAACGAAATGAGTGCTCCCGTTATGGTAAGTAGCGACAGGACAATCGCTAATACTCCTAGCTCCAGCTCGGTTGCCACCAACACTTTCACCGACAAGCGAATCCATTCAGGCTTGGTCTCTGGGGTCACCTTCGAGGGCATATTCCATAAATCGGGATGCATAAAGTGTCCGATACCACTCACGATAGCAAACACAAAACCAAGAATCCCATATATCAGTAGATGCTCGTAAGGTGAACCCCAACGATCTGCTTCCCCATTCCAGCCCCAATGAACAGGGACGCTGTCAATACCAGCAGTACCCACAAATGCCCATAATGCGGTGAGCGCAAACCCTGCGCCCAGCAAAACCCATGCCAAGAGTTCCATACGCACTGAGCGCTTAGAGTAAAAACGTGCATTGGGACTAGCCGTAAACTATCCTTTTATCCGCTACGAATTCAACTTCTTGCTCAGCATCTGATTGATGAGCTTAGGGTTACCCTGACCCTTCGTTTCCTTCATGCATTGACCCACAAAGAAGCCCAACAGACCGGTTTTGCCGCCCTTGTACTGTTCGACCTTATCGGGGAATGCTGCCAGAACGCCGTCGATAACGCCTTCCAGTTCGCCCGCATCAGAAACTTGCTTCATGCCGCGCTCATCAACGATAGCCGAAGGATCCTTGTCCTCTTCCAGAACCGCCGTGAACACCTCTTTGGCCTGTTTGGAGGAAATAGCATCGCTGACAAGCAGCTGTACCAGCTCAACTGCACGCTGCGGAGACAGCGTGGTTTCGCCCATATCAGAAATATTATTTGCATTCGCATAAGCAGCAACATCGTTGATAATCAGATTTGCCAGCGGTTTTGCCAACTTATCAGCATCCTTGCCCGCCGCCTTCATGCAGGCCTCAAAAAAATTCGAAGTGGAACGATGCTCAATCATATGACGGGCGTCGTACGCCGAAAGGCCGAAGTCCTGTTCAAAGCGCTTGGCCTTCTGATCGGGGAGTTCTGGCAATTTAGCACGAACCGATTCAATGAATTCATCGGATAGATCATACGGTGCCAAGTCAGGCTCCGGGAACAGACGATAGTCGTCAGCCGTTTCCTTCACACGCATAACAATCGTGCGCTTCTGCGATGGATCCCAGTGGCGCGTTTCCTGATAGATGATGCCGCCCTCTTCGAGCACTTCAGCCTGACGACAAATTTCATACGCCAAACCATCGTGCAAATTCTTGAAGGAATTCATATTCTTCAGCTCGGTCTTGGTGCCCAGCTCCTTCGAGCCACGGCGGCGCAACGATACATTACCATCACAGCGCAGCGAGCCTTCTTCCATGGAGCAGTCAGAAATGCCAATAGCCAAATAAATCTGACGCAATTTCTGCATGAACAGACGTGCCTCTTCTGGCGTACGCAGATCGGGCTTCGTCACCAGCTCGATCAACGGTGTACCGGCACGGTTATAGTCAACCAACGAATGCGTTGCCCCTGCAATACGACCCTCATCACCACCGATATGGATCATCTTGCCAGCGTCTTCTTCCATATGAATACGCTCGATACCAACATGGGCAATGTAGCCGTCATCGGTGGCGGTCACATTGGCCGCCGTGCTATCAGGCGCACCCGACTCACCTGGTTTTAGACCTTCCAGATCAATACGCTCTTTCGTATTGGGACCATCCACATTCAAATCCAAGTGGCCATGCATACAAAATGCGATAGGGCCTTGAGTGGTCTGGAAGTTCTTTGCCATATCGGGGTACATATAGTTCTTGCGGTAGAACATTGAACGCTTCTGAATTTCGCAATTCGTTGCCAAACCTGCAAGCACAATAGACTGAATTGCAGCCTTGTTAGGAACTGGCAGTGCACCCGGTAAACCCAAACATACCGGACAGGTATGCGTATTAGGCGGAGCACCGAATTCCAACTTGCAGCTGCAGAACATTTTGGTGGTCAGCGTGGTAAGCTCGGCATGAATTTCCAGGCCGATTACCGCTTCCCAATCCTTGAGGACTTCTTCGAGTTTCTTCATTTGCTATTCACCGGCCTTTCCATCAGCAAAAGCAGGAGCAACCGGAGCCTCTCCATATACCGTTTCCAATGCCGCCGCTACGCGCAGCATGTTTTCATCCTTAAAGGCGGGGCTGATCAACTGAACGCCTATGGGCATCTGAGAGGTAGCACCCAGACCAACCGGCATGCTCATGCCGCCGTTACCGGCGATGTTGATCGAAATGGTAAACATGTCAGACAAGTACATCGACGTGGGATCGGAAATTTCGCCAAACTTAAAGGCGGTACGCGGACTTACCGGAGCAATGATGCAATCCACCTTTTCGTAAGCTTTGGTGTAATCCTGCGTGATCAGTGTGCGAACTTGCTGAGCAGGATAGTAATACTTGTCATACACGCCTGCAGAGAGCAAATAGCTGCCCAGCATGATGCGGCGACGTGCCTCAATACCAAATCCCGCTGCACGAGATTCTTCGTACTGGGTGCCCAAATCCTTGCAGCCCGGCGTGCAATAGCCATAGCGAACCGAGTCAAAGCGAGCCAGGTTGGAAAACGCTTCGCACGGACCTAAAACGTAGTAGGCACTCATGGCTGCCTGTGCGTTAGGCAATTCAACCTCAACGATTTCGGCGCCCATTTGGCGCAGATGATCGATAGCTTCTTCCACTTTTGCCTTAACTTCTGGCTGTAAACCTTCAGCTTCCATAAAGGCAGGAACAACACCAATACGCATGCCAGCAACACCTTCAGCTAGGTTGGCTGTGAAATCGGTAGTTACCGGCTGGCTGGTGCAGTCAAGCGGATCGTGGCCAGAAAGCGCGTTCATAGCCAGCGCAGCATCTTTTACTGATCGAGCAAACGGACCTACCTGGTCAAGCGAAGAACCGAAGGCAACAACGCCATAACGAGAAACCACCCCGTAGGTAGGCTTTACCGCCACAACACCGCAGAAACTGCCCGGCTGGCGAATGGAGCCACCCGTGTCGGAGCCTAAGGTAATCGTAGCCAAGCCAGCTGCCACAGCAGCAGCTGAACCACCAGAAGAACCACCCGGCACGCGTTCCAAATCCCAAGGGTTATAGGTGCAACCAAAAGCGGATGTTTCTGTGGAAGAGCCAAATGCGAATTCATCCATATTCAGCTTGCCCAAAGGAATGCCGCCGGCGTTAATTATTTTCTCTACACAGGTTGCTGTGTAAGGCGACACATAGTTTTCCAGCATCCGAGATGAACAGGTGGTATGGGTGCCCTTCAGATTCATGTTGTCCTTAAAAGCAACCGGAACACCTGCCAAAGGACCCATCTCATCGAAAGTACCCTCTGAAAGCGCCTTATCAAGAGAAGATGCCGCATCGAGTGCCAGCTGTTCGGTGGTTTCAAGATAGGCATGCACTGCCTTGTCTGCTGACGCGATACGATCCAAAGAAGCCCTTGCAACTTCTTCAGCGCTAAATTCCTTCGCCTTCAAGCCTGACTGCAGATCTGCGACCGACATTTCTGCAAACGTTTTTGCCATTACTGGTCACCTCCGCCCAGAATTGCCGGAATAAGAAAGCTGCCATCCTGCTGCTTGGGCGCGTTGGCCAGCGCTTCTTCCTGCGTGAAGCTTTTACCCTCCACGTCTTCGCGCATGACATTGGACAAATTGCCAATAGGATGAAACGTGGGCTCGACGCCCTCAAGATCGTATTCCGTAATAGGTTTCAGGCTTTCGATGATGTTGTTCAGGTCTTCCGTCATGGAAACCACTTCATCGTCTGTCAGCCCGATGCGTGCGTACGTGGCAATGTCACGCACATCCTTTTCGGTGAGATGTTGAGTCATGATGTTCCTTCGCTTACGTTGCTTTATTGCACAGAAACGCACAGGGCGCACTGCACTGCGATAAGATCTCTCCCATGATAGCAAAAGGCACCGCCGCCCTTAGGGCGCTAAGCTGTCAGGAAGAGAAAAGTTCACGGAACTTTAGTGATTCATTTAACTTGTCTGCTGACTTGAAGGCAGTGGACTTAAGGGTTCACGCACAATAGGCATGATGCCGCGCGTAATATCATCCCATACATCAAAGGCAGCATCGGACGAATCGATGGTAACTACCACCTTGCCCACCGTACCTTCAGCACGAATTTCGCTATAAAACACCGACGGTTCGGTAACAATGTGCGCGTGTTTTTCGGCAGCATCGTGAGCCACCTTGATCACACGTGCCGCCACCGAATCCAGGTCATCAGGCACGGTAACCATGAAAGGTACACTGACCCGTTCGATCGGCAAACGATGGATAACCGTATTTTTGGAAAGAACCGAGTTGGGAATAATAATGAGCTCGCCTAAGGTATTCTTGATCGTGGTCTGTCGCCACGTTACATCCTGAACCACACCCGTCGTACCACCTACCTCGATATTGTCCCCGGGTTGCACGATACGCATAAACAGAATCTGGATGCCGCCAATCAAATTGGACAAGGTGTCTTGAAAGCCCAGCGACAAAGCAATACCGCCAACGCCCAACGCGGCAATAACCGCAGTCATATTCACGTTAAAGCATGAATCTAAAATGACGCACAAGCCAATGCCCCAAATAACACCGCGCGCGATGTTAATCAGCAGCGTGTTTTGCGGCAGCGACGTGTCATCACGCTGCATCAGATGACGCAGCCATTTCACCACAACGTGCGAAATGCCAGCCACAATGAGTACGATGACTAAAGCAGCAAGTGCCTTACCGATGAATTCACCACCGGTCAGCTGAGTGATGGTTTGTTGCAACTCGTCCATAGTTCCCTTTCAGAATTGTGGGACCTTTCATATGTGACATGGCTCACGTGCCCCTTGGCTTGAACATGCGCTTTCACCTTGTGTCAAATTTCTGTGTCAAATTTCGTCACTTATTTTGAGCCACTCTTTTTTTGAAATTGTGACACCTTTTGGGCTTCTATTATCGTTGCACTTAAATGTCACAATCAACGCTATCATGGAAACTCCGAATGAAGAGAAGGGTCCTCCTATGAACTACAACTTAGTTGAATTCCAAGGAGCGTATGGCACCTCCGCACAAATCCCTGCCTCCGTACGCCCGGAAGTATCATTTGTGGGCCGCTCAAACGTGGGAAAGTCTTCCCTAATCAATCGATTGTTTAACCGTAAGAAGTTGGCGAAGGTTTCCTCTATGCCCGGAAAAACCTCCACGATCAATTTCTTTACCACTGATGACATTGATTTTGTTGATCTGCCCGGCTATGGTTACGCAAAAGTGGCGAAAAGCGAAAAAGCACGCTGGTCAGAAATGATCAATGGATACTTTGATCAGTACCGCTTCTATGCACTGGTGGTATCTCTTATTGACATCCGCCATCCCGCCACCAAGCTGGATGAACAGATGATCGAGTTTTTGCGTGCTTGCGAGTTGCCCTTTATCATTGCACTCACTAAGGCAGATAAACTGAGTAAATCGCAGGCGTTGCGTCAACAGGCCGCTATTCGTAAACAGCTGCAGTTACCCAATACTATTCCCTGTGTCATCTGCTCCTCAGAAAACGGTACCGGCTTTGATGAGCTACGCTCGCTCATCGAGGAAGCCTGTAAATAGATACGCGCAACTAGATGCCTTTCTATAGAGGCCCGGCTGTTCACTAAAACCTATCTAAGGAACACCATGAATGTAATTCTTTATAGTGATGGATCTTCGCGTGGAAACCCCGGTCCGGGCGGCTATGGCAGCATTTTGCGCTACACCAATCCTGAGGGGCGCACCTTCGAGCGCGAGTTTTCGCAAGGATACGTAAAGACTACCAACAATCGTATGGAGCTACTCGGAGTCATCGTGGGCCTTGAAGCGCTTAATCGACCCTGCACGGTAGAAGTGTATACCGACTCTCAGTACGTGGTGAACGCCTTCAATCAACACTGGGTTGAAGGCTGGCTTAAACGTGGCTGGAAAAATGCCAAAAAAGACCCTGTTAAGAACGTGGATTTATGGAAGCGTCTCCTGCAGGCTAAAAAGCCCCACCGGGTGTCCTTCCACTGGGTGAAAGGACACGCCGGCCATCCCGAAAATGAGCGCTGCGATACGCTGGCGACAGCAGCAGCGGATGGATCAGATAAGCTGATCGATGAAGGATGCACAAAATAGCCCACTGATGTCGCCCCAAGCACGTTGTCTAGGTGCGTTCTCTAAGCACGTTCTCTAAGCGCGCTGCTCTTCGCGGATATCCATGATTTCTGCTAAGCCTTGAACGCGCGTTTCGAACTGAGCCTGACTAAAGACCCGTGGGTCAGCCTGGTCAGCATCGAAGGTTGCATAGGGCAGGCCGCGTTCCTTAACCAGTTGACGCTGCATTTCAAACATGATGCCTACCCAGGGCTTGCAGCTGCGCATAACGTTGCACAGCACACCGTCGCAGTGATAATCGTCCAACATCTGAACACGATAATCGCGACCCAGCTCAATGCCGGTTGCATTATTGGTGCTGGCATACTTTTCGCACATGTCATACAGGTCGGTAAAACTTACGCCGTAATTGCCGCAGTAAGGCGTACCCACCAAGTTGATGCCATTTTTCGCCAGCGTCTCAGAGTTGCTGCGCAAATACGGCCAACAGCACAACCCATCGAACATAATGCGATGTTTTTCTTCCCCATCAAAGCTAGATTCGCCCTTGGCAATTTTGTCCTTTAACTCATCGATATACATGCGCAACACTTCGGTGGTTTCCTTGCGACCACGAGCGATAACCATCAAGGCCATGTAGTTGTACGCATCAAAGCCGCTCACCGGCGAAGGCTTGGTCTTGCCAATCAAATCCAGCGCTTCCTGGAATAGCTTGCCGTTTAAGCTGGACGTTTCCATAACGTCTTGGAAGCGATCGTAATCGAATTGTTTGCCGGTAATCTTTTCCAGCTGATCAACGACGCTTTGGATCTGCTTCTTGATATAGAGGATCTTGTCCTTCTTATAGTATCCGTCGGTGTTATACGGGATGTCGAACATAATCAGTGGAATATCCAGCTTCCACGCCAAGTTTTCGTACCACTTCAGCACGGTGGTACAAATATTGTTGCAGACACACAAAAAGTCTGGCTGGGGAATATCAAGGCCAAACCCGAACTCCTCTTCGCGCTCCACGAAGCCCAAATTAATGCGCGCATATGAACACAAGTCCATCGAATAACCCAGGCTTTCAGCCTTCTCACAGAACGGGATAGCACCCTTATGTGCCGCAACCGCTGCCGCATGGTTTTCTGGATAGATGACATTCAGGTCGAACACTTCAAAGATTTCCTTCGGGAAATTCGACGTCGAAAAGCCAGCCGGCAATCCTGCTGCCTTTGCATCGCGCGCCTGCTGGTACAAATCCCCCGTCACTTCCTTCATGCGTGCGCGTGCAGGAGAGTACTTTTTGCTGTTTTTGTCTACTGCCATTGTTAACCCCCCCCTTAAGCAAGCATTTCCGCAAACGCCTGAATACGCGTTGCTGCCTGTTCATTGATATGATCCTGCTGCGCCGTTTCAATATACAAAACCGGAATATCGGCTGCTGCCAACTGCTGCTTGAGTACCGGATAGTCGTACTCTTCTTCCTCGCAGAACTTCGTCACATCAATAAGAGCACCGTCAGCCTTGCGATCCTTTGCCAGGGCCACCAGGGCGTCGCCGCGCTTCTTGTGCGGATCAAGCGCAACAGAGGTATTCTGCACATCCAGCCATACATGTGCCAGCGTTACAAACGGATCCACGTTGCCCGGTGCGTTTTGCGCGAATCGGACCGATTCAGAGGTAATAACATCACCAACAATGGCCATGTTGCGCTTTTCAAGCTCATCTAAAAGCGGCTTAGAATCAAGCAAAATTGCAGTGCTTACCAAGCGAATTCCCTTGAACTGATCTGCCGGCAACGCCTTCAACTCGCCGATGATCTGCTGAACCTTTTCCGTGTGGATGTCAACCGGCATAGTCTGTGCCGCCTTGTACACCACATGGCGCAACCACGGCGTTACCACATCAACATGCTGAGCTGCCACTTCGGAAAATTCACGCATAACTTCACGCTGACGGTTATAGCGGTTGATGCTCGCTCGCAATGCTTTGTCGGTAATTTCACAACCAGAAATTTGCTCAAGCTTTTGAGCCACTTCTCGCAATTCGGTAATGAAATACTCTTCCGCCGCTGGATGCTCACGATTTACGGGCTGTACCAAGCTCATTACTGGCATGTTCTCAACGCCGAACTTCCAGTTCTCTTCCAAATTGCGCAAGCCATCACAGGTGGTCGGAATGATAACGCCGGAAAGAAAATCATATTCTTTATTGAGCGCACGCTCCATCAGCGTAACCAAAACCGAACAATAAAACGCCGGATAGTAGCCTGTCGCCTTGGAGATTTCCGTATCGCCACCCCATAACTCCAGCGGATACATCCCCGCAGCATCCACCAGTTCATAAGGAGCAAAATACGGAATACATCCTATGGCTTTTTGATCGGGCTTCCTGTAGCACTCAAATGCACGCTGCGGATCCCCTGCAGCGCGTTCAAGCTCATCGAATAGTGCTTGTAACGTATTCATTTGTAATTCTCCCTCTGCTTACTCCCTCTCAATAACTGCATCGTCTTCGCCAAATTCAGATGTGCATCCCCAATCCCAGCACATCAATCTTTCAGCATACGCTTCATCTTACGATACCCCTGAAGCGCAGCGCCAATAGCGCCAGCTAGCTGACAATCTTTAGGAACCGTAATCGTGACCCCAAGTTCTCGTTCGAGCGCATGCACAATACCCTTGTTTTGAGCAACGCCACCGCTCATACCTACCGGTTCCATCACGCCTAAACGACGCGCCAATCCCGCTGTACGCTGAGCACACGAATTATGAATACCGGCCACAATATCAGGAATTGTACGCCCTTCGGCCAACTGCGAAATGACCTCCGATTCCGCGAACACCGTACAGGTGGAGCTGATCTTTACCGGATCGGTTGCCTGGGCATCTAAATCACCCAGGCTCTCAACACTTGTTTCCAGCACTTCAGCCATAACATCCAAAAATCTGCCGGTACCTGCAGCACATTTTTCGTTCATGACGAAATTATCCAGCTGACCTGTTTCGTCAAGGCGCATAACCTTCACGTCTTGGCCGCCAATATCAATGATAGTTCTTACGCCAGCTAACAAATGCTGCATTCCCAAGGCATGACAAGTCAGTTCGCTGATTTCGGCATCCGCCTGTTCGAAACGCTGGCGACCGTATCCCGTGGCAACCGTGCGGGCAATACCATCCCAGCTAAGCTGCGCTTTTTCGAATAGATCAGAAATAACGCGCGCAGCGCCACTCGTACCTGCACCACGGGCATACAGCGATGACGCCACAATGGTGTCACCATCTTGCAAAATGACCGCCTTGGTGGAGGTTGAGCCTATATCAATCCCAAGGGTATACATGCATTACCCCTTCACGTGTGTTGTTTTAGCGACGCCCCATAGGGCAGCACCTCATTGGGTGTTACCTCAACGGGCAGCACCTTATTAGGTGCCACCTCATAAGGTAACACTTCATTGGGTGAGATCTCATTGACACCTTTAGATCATACGCACGCGACGCACGCCTTCAATAGCGCGAATTTTAGCCATCGCTTCATCGCTTGCCGGCTGATCTAGATCAATCAGCGTATACGCATGATTGCCGCGTGCCTTATTCATCAGGTTGGCAATGTTGACGTTATCTTCGCCCAAAACGTTGGTAATCTGACCAATCATATTTGGAACGTTGGCATGCAGCATAGCCAAACGGGTCATACCCGCTGGGCACACGCCCATATCACATGCAGGATAGTTCACCGAATTGGTAATGTTGCCATTTTCGAAGTAATCGACCATTTCGCGCACGGCCATGATGGCGCAGTTATCTTCAGCTTCTGCCGTAGAAGCGCCCAGATGAGGCATGACCACCGTATTTTTGAGCCTCATAACCTCAGGCGTTGCAAAGTCGGTGATATACATCTTCACACGACCGGAATCTAGCACCACAGAAAGCGCCGCAGTATCTACTAGCGTTTCGCGCGAAAAGTTCAGCAGAACCACGCCTTCCTTCATGAGAGAACACGTATGGGCATCAATCATGCCAACAGTATCCTTGAGTGCGGGAACATGAATGGTGATGTAGTCGCAGGTGCGGAAAATGTCCGCTAAATCAGTGATGTGATGAACGGGGCTCGAAATTTTCCATGCAGCGCTTACCGAGACAAAGGGGTCATAGCCATACACATCCATGCCCAGCTCAACGGCAGCATTGGCCACTTCGGCACCCACAGCGCCCAAGCCAATAACGCCAAGCTTCTTACCTTTAATTTCTTGGCCAGCAAACTGCTTTTTAACCTTTTCTGCCGCCTTGGCAATATTTTCATCGTCAGCATGTTCGCGGCACCATTCAATGCCATCCAAAATGCCACGGCTACCTAAAAGCAGCGAACAGATAATAATTTCCTTGACTGCGTTGGCATTGGCACCCGGTGTGTTGAATACCACAATGCCCTCTTCAGCACAGCGATCCAAAGGAATGTTGTTCACCCCTGCGCCGGCACGAGCAATAGCACGCAGGCCAGCAGGAAACTTCATATCGTGCATGGCCGCACTGCGCACCAGAATGCCTTCGGCATCTTCTAGATTATCGGTGAGCGCATACTTTGCAGGATCCAGCAGATCCGTACCATGCTTAGAAATGTTGTTCAGACAATGAATAAGCCTCATAGTGGGGAGCTCCTTTGAATGATGTTTATCAAGTTCAGCACGTGCATATTCCGGACAGAGTTCATCCTCTGTGCAGCATAGATGCCATCACCATCATACAGAAGAGCAATAAAAAAGCGCCCCGAAGGGCGCTTAGATGTTCAATGGTGCGGGTGAAAGGACTTGAACCTTCATGAGCCGGAGCTCATACGGACCTGAACCGTACGCGTCTGCCAATTCCGCCACACCCGCATATCAAAAGTGCGAAAGCTAATTTATCGTAGTCGACCGCTCAGTGCAAGGGAAAAATCAAGGAAATATGAGATTTTTTCTTAACCCTATACAAATTTTATCGTGGCGATGGGGTGAAATCGTTCCGCTCAGGGTTCTGTTATGGCATGATTGACCATTGGAAAATCGTGCCGTAGATAGAAGACCGTGAGGAGATCAAACATGGGGTTTTTCTCTAAATTCGAACGCCGCGTAGAAGACGGTTTCGACGAAATGGGTGACAAGTTTTTTGATGCACCAATCAACCCCGTCCAAATTGCTAAAAAAGCTGAGAAGCAGATGCGCCGCGAAAAGATGGTAGGCGCTGGCAAGGAGTTTGCTCCTACGCTCTATACCGTATTGGTAAATCCGGAAGATGATGAACGCCTGTTCGGATACTATCCCACCCTGGCTGGCGAAACGGAGACCTATTTGCGCGCCAAGGCCCAGGAGCTGGGTCTGACAATGGATGGCGCTCCGTTGGTGCGCTTCATCATTGATGACGAATTGAAGCATGGCAAATTTGATGTGGTAGCCGAATTGGTGTCTGCTCCCATCGTGGCTCAACTGCGTGCTGAAGAAATGCAGCGCTACGGCCTTGAAGCTCGCCAGGCTAGTGCAATGCCACCGCAGGCTGCGCCCATCAATAACATGAATGCAGGCGTTCCTCAACCACAACCACAGCCACAGCCTCAACCTCAACCTGCACCTGTTGCGGATCCGTATTCGCGCGGGGTGCCGAGCCCAAACAACATGTCACAGGGCTATCAAGGCAATAACCCGGCAAACAGGGCTACCAGAAACGCTCCCGTAGCTGCTCCTATCAACAACATGGCGCCTGGTGCAGCTGGTGCCGCTGGCGCTTATGCATCGCGCGGGGTAGACGTCATGGCAGAAGACCCCATGGCTCACGCCAATGCAGCTATGCCTGGCCAAGGTGGCATGCGTCAGACCACACGCTTTGACGAAGGCGCTACCATGGTGAAATCCCAGATGCCTATGGGTCACCACATTCCCCAGCAGCCTCGCTTGATTGACCTTACCACCAACCGATCTTTTCCCCTGGCTAAGGATCGCATCGTGCTTGGCCGTGCCCTTTCAAGCGATATTGCTATTGAAGATTTGAACGTGAGTCGCACCCATGCTGAAATTCGCCAAGAAGCGGCTAGTGCATGGAGCATCGCCGATTTGGGATCCACCAATGGCACGCTTGTTAACGGACGCCATATTGCTTCGGTGATGTTGCAAGAAGGCGACCGCGTAACTATAGGAACCACAACCTTCCTGTTCACCTTCCAATAAGTAATTTTCAGGGCTGTGTGATGAGCGCAGCCCTCTTCACTTGTCTATCAGCAACGACACTTTATTCGCACCCCGACGATAGGTACTTTTGTGATTGATTTCATTCTTCTCATAGGCAGACTACTCTTTGTGGTTTTGCTGTACCTGTTTCTCTTCGCCATCATGAAGACAGGTATTGGGTTGGTGCGCGGCCAGCGCAAAAAAGAACCCACATGGACCGTCACGATTGAAAAGGGTCCTAAAGAATTGCGTGGCGTGCAAATTGCCGTGCGTGGTCCTGTCATCGTCGGACGCAGTCCTGGATCTGACATTGTTATTGGCGCCGAATATGTTTCTTCTCGCCATGCCCGATTTGTTCTGATGGGACAAAATCTTTTTGTTGAAGATTTGGGTTCCACTAATGGAACCGCTGTTAATGGCCACTATATTTCCGATCACACCGCTTTGCGCAACGGTGACCGTGTCACGGTTGGAGATGTAACGATGCGAGTGAGGTATGCGTAAATGGCTGAACAGACTTCTCACATTCCAGCACCAGTAGAAAAACCTAAAGCGGGCGCTCCTGCCCACTTCGGCAGTCGTACCGAAGTGGGTCATGTACGCGAACATAACGAAGACAGCCTGACGGTATTGCCTCCCCTGTTTGCCGTTGCCGACGGTATGGGAGGCCATGAAGCGGGCGAAGTGGCAAGCGAAATTGCTATCAATACGCTCAATGAGTTAGCCCCTCGCACGCCTGATGCTGACGGTTTAGCACGTGCTGTTGAAGCGGCAAATTTAAATGTTATCAAGGCACCCAGCCAGGGCATTGGCCGCGAAGGTATGGGTACCACTATGACGGCTGCCATCCTGGACAAGGATCGTTTGGTTATTGCCCAGGTAGGCGATTCGCGCGCTTATCTTCTGCATCAAGGCGTTTTACAACAGCTCACGCGCGATCATAGCCTCATGGCCGATATGATCGAAGCTGGTCAGCTGACCGAAGCCGAAGCGCGCGTTCATCCGAATCGTTCGGTTATTACCCGCGCTATTGGTTCCGATCCCCACATGCAGCCCGACATCTATGAGCTCAACGTGGACACCGGCGACAGGCTTCTTCTGTGTTCTGACGGTATCAGCGCCATGATCGAAGATTCTCTCATCGAAGAGATCATGTGCAAGGCGGGTAATCCGCAGCAATGTGCCGATGAGTTGGTACAGGCGGCTCTTGATGCTGGCGGCTTTGATAATGCCACCGCCATCGTGGTAGACGTTGAGGGGTTTCGTGCCGTTAAAGAAAAGAAGCAGGAGCGCAAATCGAAGCGCTTGGCGGTAGCTATCATCTTCTGTTTGATCTTAGCCTTCGCTCTTGCGGGCTTTGCGGGCTACCAATACGTTAACAACTCCGCCTACCTTATTGACCAGGATGGCAAGGTGGCCGTGTATCGCGGTTTGCATGACAACTTCTTAGGCATGCCGCTTTCCACGCTTGATCGCGTTACCGACGTGAGCGTGGATCAGCTCAATCCTGGCGTTGCCAATCGCATTAAGGATGGCATGGCGGTAAGCAGTCTTGATGAAGCCAACGAGCTTATCACTACCTATGAGCAAGAACTGATCTATCAGAACAATACGCCCAATCCTGACGGGACTAATCCTGCAGCGCAAAATGCAAATGGACAAACTAACCCTTCAGGCAACAATCAAGGGGCCAACAATAATGGCTCCCAGGGCAACGGGCAAAATGCCAGCACAAACAGCGCTAACAATGCGCAACCTGGAAGCGGTGAATAGCCTATGACC
This sequence comes from uncultured Coriobacteriaceae bacterium, assembly GCA_900539675.1. Taxonomy (GTDB): domain Bacteria; phylum Actinomycetota; class Coriobacteriia; order Coriobacteriales; family Eggerthellaceae; genus Anaerotardibacter. Next base: position 89,388 of record UQDJ01000001.1, read on the forward strand.
AGAAGAAACGCTGAACTGCTTCTTCTGTGTGTAGCAGCACCGCTGGTGGTGCTGCTGTTCGCCATGATTGCGCTTAATCAGGGCAGTGAAGTTACGCTCGACAATTTAACCGTGCCTCTGGCAATGTTTGCCATCTTTGTGGTGGCTCATATCGCCATGCGCAAATTGGCACCCGGCGCCGATCCTGCTATTTTGCCTATTTCGTTTGCCCTTTCTGGCGTAGGCATTGCCTTTATCACACGCCTAGCACCCGATCTTGCCATGAAGCAAGTGGGCTGGCTCTTCTTGGGCATCGTGTTCATGATTGCGGTGCTTATCTTTATCAAAAATCTCGACAAGCTGGCCAATTACAAATACACCATCATGATCGTTGGCATCATCTTATTGATGTCACCAATGTTGCCCGTTATCGGCAACGAAATTTATGGCAGCCGTATTTGGCTTTCTATCGGAGGATTTTCGCTACAGCCTGGTGAAATTGCCAAGATCTGTATCGTTATTTTCTTGGCTTCTTATTTGGCGCAAAATCGCGAAATGCTTTCGGTGTTCACCCATAGCGTAGGACCCTTCAAACTGCCCGATCTGCGCTCGCTTCTGCCAGTATTGGTCATGTGGATCATTGCGCTGTTGATTATTGTCTTTGAGAAGGACCTGGGCTCTGCTCTGGTTTTGTTCTTCGTATTCTTGGTCATGCTGTATGTGACCACTGGCAAGAAGCCCTACATCGTTATCAGCGTGTTCATCATTGCCGTTGGCTTGGTGTTAGCTTACTTTTTGTTCGGCCATGTTCAGGTGCGTGTTGACACCTGGCTTAATCCCTTTGCCGATCCCACCAATACTGGCTACCAGCTGGTACAGTCCATCTTCTCCATTGCTGACGGTGGGCTGTTCGGCGTTGGCATTGGCAATGGCATGGCTGATCAGATTCCTATTGTTGAATCCGACTTCATCTTCTCAGCTATCGCAGAAGAAACCGGCCTTTTAGGTGCAGCAGGATTGCTGCTGCTGTACCTGTGCTTTGCCATCCGTGGCATCCTTACAGCAGCTCGCGCAAAGACCGACGTTAGTTCGTTTATGGCATTGGGCTTCACGGCCATCATCGTGCTGCAAGCCTTCATTATTGTAGGTGGCGTCACGCGCCTTATCCCCTTGACCGGTCTTACTTTGCCCTTTGTAAGTCAAGGCGGTTCATCTTTGCTTGCCAGCTTCATCATCGTTGGCTTTTTGATGCGCGCCTCCGATCAGGGCACCGGCATTGGCACCGAAATGGCTTCGGGCACTTCGTCGATCAGCATGAATGGCGCACTTGGCCGTGTGTCTTTGGGCAAACGCCTCACCGGTACGATGATCGTCTTTTCGGCCATGTTTGCGCTGCTGGTAGCAAATCTAACTCTGATCATGGTGATTCAAGCGAATTACTACCAGAGCATGCCCAGCAACAACCACACCATTGCTCGCGAAGCCAAAACTGAACGCGGTACTATTTCCACCTACGACAACGTGGTGTTAGCAAAATCGGTACTCGAAGACGATGGCTCTTATAAACGCGAATACCCTGCTGGCGATTTGGCATCCCAGGTTGTGGGATACGCATCCGAAAAATACGGTACCTCTGGTATTGAGGCCTCAGAAAACGACGCCTTGAAAGGTGAAAGCAACTACGCTTCGTGGACCGATGTGCTTAACTCCTTTACCGGTAAAGGCACCGCAGGCAACGACGTGAAGCTGACCTTGAACTCCACCATCCAACAAGCTGCCCAGGATGCCTTAAAGGGCTATTCGGGTGCCTGTGTAGCCATTGATCCGAAGACAGGTGCTGTTTTAGCGATGGCATCTTCGCCTACCTATGACGCTGGCGATATCGACAACATTATGGGCAACGACAGCGAATCGTCCGCTTTATACAACCGCGCAACGCAAGCGTTGTACTCTCCTGGTTCCACGTTCAAGATTGTGACCCTAACCACCGCTCTTGAAGACAATGTGGCAACTGAAACCAGCGTTTACAACGCTCCGTCTAAGCTTGACATCGGTGGTGGTGAAGTGATCAACTTCGATAAATCCGACTATGGAGACATCACCCTGCAGCGCGCAACTGAGCTTTCCGCAAATACGGTATTTGCCCAATTAGGCGATCAGATTGGCCCTGAAAAGCTGGTGGATTCGTCCGAAAAATTCGGCTTTAACCAAGACATTCGCTTCGATTTGCCTCTGGCGAAATCCCTGATGCCCGATCCCAAAGAAATGACCGAATGGGAAACGGCATGGGCAGCAGCAGGTGAACCAGTAGGTCAGCACAACAGTCCAGCTGGCCCACAGGCCACCGTCCTTGAAATGGCGCTGACAGGCTGCGCTATTGCCAACAATGGCACCATCATGCAGCCCTATTTGGTTGACAGCATCTACAACGCTGAGGGCACCAACAGTTTCCGCCAGAGCCCTTCAACCCTGATGACCGCGTGCTCAAGCTCTACTGCTAAGCGCGTTAAAGACGTCCTTGAGGGCGTTGTTACGAGTGGCACAGGTACCGCAGCACAGGTTCAGGGCGTTAAAATTGCCGGTAAAACCGGTACGGCTGAAACCGGCAAGGAAAAAGACGACCGCTGGTTTGTTGGTATGGGTCCTTCCGATGATTGTTCGGTGGTAGTTGCCATCATTTTGGAACAGGCCGGCGAAGACATTAGCGGTGGCGCCGCAGGACGCGCTCAAGGTGTTCTGCAAGCTGCCCTACAGGTACAAGGAGAACTATAAAAACCGACGCGAAGAAAACAACTTTATTGAGCGGCGATGCACCACAACGACCAGGGACTAACAAACTCCGCAACCCTGATCAAGCGAACAGCTCGCCAAACGCTACAAGGCAAATTGACAGCTCCATAACAACTTGCCCGAAAAGCGCCTGAAAGCTCATAAAAGCTGCTTGGCTTCGTACAAGATAATGTTGGAATGCGATATGCTTAGAAATTGGTTGTTAAGCATGGATCCAAAGGGAGAATAAACGTGGCTGGAAGCATGATTGGCAGAACCTTCAATAACCGCTATAAGCTGATTGAACGGGTTGGCTTGGGTGGCATGGCCGAGGTGTACCGCGCCGAAGACAATGTTTTGGGCAGAACGGTAGCCGTTAAGGTGATGTTGCCGCAGTATGCCGCCGACCCCACCTTTACTAAACGTTTTCGTCAGGAAGCAGCTTCGGCTGCAGCCCTTCAAAGTCCTTATATCGTCAGTATTTACGACTGGGGCTTAGACGGAGACACCTACTATATTGTCATGGAGTTCCTGCGCGGCACCGACCTTAAGACCGCCATCAAGGAACGCGGTGCCATCAATCAGCGCAAAGCTGCTGAAATTGGTTCACAGGTTGCTCAAGCGCTATCCGTTGCTCATAAGGGTGGCATCATTCACCGTGACATCAAGCCACAAAATATTATGATTCAGCCCGATGGCAATATTAAGGTTATGGACTTTGGTATTGCCCGTGCTGGTGATGCTGGTCTGTCTCAGACCGCTACCGTTTTAGGCACTGCGCACTATGTTTCCCCCGAGCAGGCACAGGGCAAAGAATTAACGGGCGCAAGCGATATTTATTCGCTGGGCGTTGTGCTCTATGAAGCCACTACGGGCAAGCTCCCCTTCGATGGCCAAGATGCGGTCAGTGTTGCGGTAAAGCAGGTCAATGAAATTCCTGCTCCTCCTCGCTCCATCAATCCGAATATCGATCCTGCTCTTGAAGCCATCATTATGAAGGCTATGGAAAAAGATCCCGAGCGCCGCTTTCAGGACGCCACAGAAATGCGTCATGCCCTCAACGATTTCTTGGCGGGCCGTCCTGTTAACTTAGGCGAAGATATCAGCGGCCTCAAAACTCAGGTTATGGGTGGCGTTCCTGGACAAAACGGTGGCACAGCGGTTATGGCACCCTTATCCGCCGATCCCAGCAAGACAGGAACCGCTACCAAGGTATATAGCGCCGGCAATGAACCGGGCAATACCCCCAATAAGAACAAAAAAGTTATTATTGGCGTCATCGTAGGCATTCTTGCCGTTATCGCTATCGTTGCTGCCGCCCTTGCTTTAGGCAATAGTGGCGACACCGCTACTGTTCCGGATGTTACGAATAAGCCTATCGCAGAAGCGCGTACCACCATCGAAAAAGCCGGCTTTAAGGTTGGCAATGAAACTCAGGTATACAATACCCAGATCGCTCAGGGCAACGTGGTAAGCACCAATCCTGCTGCGGGAGAGCAGGCCAAGAAAGGCTCTACCATTAGCATCAATGTATCTAAGGGCACTGAACAAGTAACGGTTCCTGACCTGAAAGGTATGAGTGCCGATGACGCGCAAAAGGCTCTTGCTGCAGCTGGCCTTAACAGCCAACAGGGAGATACCGTCTTTTCTGACGATGTGGAAGAAGGCAAGGTAGCTTCTCAAGATACAGCAGCCGGTAGCACTGCCTATAAGGGCGACACGGTTACCATTCACCTCTCCAAGGGACCTGAAAAGGCAAGCATTCCTAACGTGGTGGGTATGACCCAATCTCAAGCAACATCGCGCCTTGAAAATGCGGGCTTTACGGTCAATGTAACCACCGAGACCAGCCAAGAAGACAAGGGTAAGGTAATTTCTCAAAGCCAGACTGGTTCGGCCACCAAGGGCACCAAAATTACCATTACCGTTTCAAGCGGCTTGGGAGATGCGCCTGACGTGGTTGGCATGACTGAAGAAAACGCCACAAAGACCATCGAACAGGCTGGCTTCAAATACGATGTGCAGTATCGCGAAAGCAAGGACGTATCGAAGGGTGTTGTTATCTCTCAGAACACCAATGGCAGCACGGTAACCATCTATGTATCCAGTGGCGCCCCTGCAAGTGATAGCGGCAACGGCTCAGGCTCTGGTACTACCACCAACAATGGCGGTGGCACAACCTCCACTGGAGGCACCTCTAATGGAGGCTCTGGCAGCAGCCCGAAGACCAACTAACCAATTGATCACCAGACTTTAGACTAGTCACTACCCTTTAGGGCGCAGGCGTTACTCTTCAGCACCTGCGCCCTATATTAATTCTGTATCTATTCCTTCGCCTGTTTACCATTAAAGCTTGCCTGCGCATGCTGTAATCGCAATCGCGCAAGTATAAAACCTATACCAATAATCACACAGGGAAGCGCGCCAACAACCGCGCTTAGAGTACTGGCAGAATCAATCAACACACCGCAGATGCTGGTTCCTATCGTGGTACCAACATTGGTTGCAGTAAGAAATAATCCATTCGCAAAATCGGGGGCCTCAGGTGCTGCTCGCGAAACCAGGTATTGATCGGTGGTGTTGGCAACACCCACAACAATACCCAGCACAATAAGCACTGCCCCAACAGCAATAAGGCATACCCCTCCTGATAGGCGTATGCCTTCTATAAAAAGTGCACCATACAACACAATCAACAGCGCTGGCGCCACCACCATCGTCACACCAGGACGCTTGCCCAGAGCGCGTCCCGCAATAACATTGCCTACCACATTCATAAGGCCATAGGCAAACAGCAAGCCGCTTACCGCAACGGCCGCAAACCCAACCGCCCCTAAGTAATCCGCAAGATAGCTATAAAATCCAAACATGCCTGCATTCACCGTTGCCGCTGCTAAAAGAGACACCACAAACAGCGGTTTTTTCAACACCGCAATCTGTTTGCCATACGACATGCGGGTTGATACCGGAATAGAGGGCACTAAAACTGCCGTTAATACAAAGGCAAACGCTGTAACCACGGCGAAAAACGCCATTGCAGCTGGAAAAGCAATACAGCTCGCCAGCAGACCCGCAATCGGCGCTCCCACGACCATACCTGCCGAAACGCCAACAAAAACTTGAGCCGAAGCTTTAGCACATTGCTGGGGCGTATCGCCTGAGACTTGCGCGATAGACATAGCAAGCGATACGTAGAGCGGATGAAATGCTGCCGGAATAACACGAAATGCCAGAAGCGCCTCATAGGTTGGCGCCACTATAGCAAGCGCATTGCATACCGTAAAAATACCCAGTGAAAGCAGCATAACCAACTTGCGATTCACACGCGAAAACAACAGGGGCATGGTTGGTCCCGCCACGGCAATAATCAACGCAAACCCGCTGACCAAAAAACCCGCATCAGGAATTGAAACGCCATAGCGCTCTGACACATACGGAATAACGCCCACAATGCCCATCTCGGTGTTTAAAATGCCGAAGACACCCACTGTTAGAATGAATACCAACAATCTATTGCTAATGCGCTTCATGCTATGAGCGTCCTTTCACTCAGCCAGATCTTGCATGTGGGTACAAACCGACAAGCTTTCTATTTCTTGCCACCCGCAAGCATTCTGACGAGCGTCTTTGGATATGTAAAAGACTTATAAGCTATGATGGTCTATGCTGATATTGCATAGCGAAAGAGGTCACTATGGAATTGCGTTTACTTCAATACTTCTTAATGGTCGCACGTGAAGGAACCATTTCTCAGGCAGCCCAAGTACTTCACGTCTCTCAGCCCTCCCTTTCCCGTCAGCTCAAAAAGCTTGAAATGGATTTAGGATGCACGCTCTTTACCCGTGGCAGCAAGCATATCGAACTAACCGAAGCGGGATTACGTCTTCGCGAACAGGCCGAAGAGCTCCTTGAAATGGCCGATCGTATTGAAACTGACTTTCACACCACACCTGGCACGCTTGCTGGCAAGGTGCGCATCGGCGGCGGCGAGACGCCGGCAATGGCATTGATTGCTGACGTCATTGCCGAGTTGCATAGCACCTATCCACTGCTGCGCTTTAGCCTTTTTAGCGGTAATGGATTTGACGTCAGTGAACGACTGGATGCAGGACGTATTGACTTTGGGCTCTTTATTGGCAATTTTGACACCAAGAAATACGAGTCACTACCCTTGCCAGCACAAGATACCTGGGGTGCTTTCATGCCCGCAGATGATCCTTTGGCAGACAAAACCGAAATTACCCCCGAAGATCTGCTCGATAAACCACTGGTCTGCTCCATTCAGGATTTACCCGAGCTTCCCCTTTGGTTTAAGCGCGATGTATCCGATCTAAAGATAGTCGCCACCTACAACTTGCTCTACAACGCTTCGCTTTTGGCAAAACGAGGTATTGGCTATGTCATCAGTTTGAAGGGCATTATTGACACGTCCCAAGAAAGCGGATTGGTATTTCGCCCGTTTAAGCCCGCGCGTCTAGCGCCTATATATGTGGCTTGGAAGCGCTACCAAACCTTTTCACCTGCAGCAAATGTGTTCTTAAGCACCATTCGTGAGAAATGGGGCTAAGCCCTCACTTCATGCTACAATAATCGGCACGCCCCCGTAGCTCAGAGGATAGAGCGTCGGTTTCCTAAACCGTGCGTCGGTGGTTCGAGTCCACTCGGGGGCGCCATCTTCTACCTTTTGTCGATGAACACGTTCATTCCCACCTGCACCTATAGATTGTTTGCATCGGTGTCATAACGTGCTAGGATACTAGCCGAAGCTGTTTCAGGGCGAGGTGTAATTCCTCACTGGCGGTAACGGATCCCTTGGGAACATCGGGTTCCCCTCCGAAGCCCGCGACCCTGTTTGTGTTGGCGCACAAACAGGCTGATCTGGTGCAATTCCAGAGCCAACGGTTAAAGTCCGAATGGAAGAGACAGGAGGCTTCCCTATGTCTGCACGTGCAGAAAAATCAACAACGCCCAAAACCAACAGGCAAGAATCGAAACACCCCACTACCAACACCAATGTATGGTCAACCAAACAGCTGGTTACCATGGCATTGATGGTGGCCATAGGCGTTCTACTTTCGTTTATCGAGTTTCCACTCTTGCCCGGTGTTCCGTGGCTCAAGTTCGACGCATCCAATATGCCTGCATTGGTAGCAGGATTTGCTTTTAACCCTGGTGCTGGCGTTGCCGTAGGCATTCTTACCGCCATCATTCACGGCCTGTTACTGGCTGATTTTACGGGCGCTTTAGTCAATGTGGTCGTAGTTACCTGCTTCGTATTGCCAGCAGCAATCCTCTACAAAAAGAAGCGCACCTATCCGGTTGCTATCGGTGGCATGGTATTAAGCGTCATCGCTGCCACTCTTGCTGCTATCGTTATGAACTTGATTGTGACCCCTGCTTGGCTGGGCGTACCTTTCGATGCAGTGGTGGCTATGGTGCTGCCCATCTTGCTTCCCTTTAACTTACTTAAGGGACTTCTCAACGCAGTCCTTACCCTGATTATCTATAAGTCGATTTCCAATCTGATCACCCCTAAGAAAGATCAGAAGAAGGGTCGATAACCTTATGGTCAACTTTTCGGACGTTTCGTTTACCTATACCGGAAAAGACTACGTGCTCACCGATATAGATGTCACGATCAAAAGGGGCGAATTTGCCTGTATTTTAGGCGCAAATGGATCGGGCAAATCAACCTTTTCAAAGCTGATTAACGCACTTTTAGTTCCCGATGAGGGCAGCGTTACCGTTGATGGGCTGGATACGGCCGACCCGGATAATACCTACACCATTCGCAGCAATGCGGGAATGGTGTTTCAAAACCCCGACGATCAGCTGGTAGCAAGCCTGGTTGAAAATGATGTGGCATTCGGTCCAGAGAACTTGAGCATACCCAATCCCGAATTAAGACAACGCGTTGAGCACGCCTTGGCTCAGGTGGGACTTTCTGGTGCCGAAAAGCGTGAAACCACCGCTCTTTCCGGCGGCCAAAAGCAGCGTGTAGCCATTGCGGGCGTGCTTGCCATGGAGCCCGATATTTTAATCTTCGATGAAGCGTCCGCCATGCTTGACCCGCGCGGTCGCCGTGGACTGATGCGCGTGTGCAAAGAGCTCCATGCCGAAGGCCTCACCATTGTGATGATTACGCACTTTATGGAAGAAGCCGCAGAAGCGGACCACCTGATCGTGCTTGAGCACGGCAAATGTGTTTTGGAAGGCACACCAGAAGAAGTGCTGATTCAGGATACCGTGTTGGAGAAGATGAATTTGGCAGCACCGTTCGCCACTGAAATGGCGCGCCTGTTGCGCCAGCGCGGCATCACTCTTGAGAAAACCCCTATCGAAACCGGCTTGCTGAAGGAGGAACTGTGTCGATTGTATTCGAGCAGGTAAGCTTCAGCTACTCACCGCTTACCAAACGCCAGAAAAAAGAAGGCGAAACCGAGCGCTATGCGCTGCGCAATATTTCCTTTGAACTTCATGAGGGCGAGTTTTTCGCCATTGCTGGACATACCGGATCGGGCAAATCAACTCTGGTGCAGCATCTCAACGGTCTTACCCACCCCACGACCGGACGCGTGTTGTGGCGCGGACAAGATTTGGCCGATCGTAAAGTTGCCACTAAAGCACGTGAGGACATTGGCGTGGTATTCCAATACCCGGAACACCAGCTATTTGCAGCCACAGTCTATGAAGATGTTGCCTTTGGCCCACGTAACTTGGGGTTATCTGCCGAAGAGGTGGATGCCCGCGTCCACGAGGCCCTAGAAATTGTGAACTTAGACTTTGACGAGCTTCATGATCGCAGCCCGTTTGAGCTTTCCGGCGGACAGCAGCGCCGCGTTGCATTTGCAGGTGTGTTGGCTATGCGCCCCGCCTTTTTGGTACTTGATGAACCGGTTGCGGGCTTGGATCCCGCTTCGCGCAATGACTTCTTACAGCTGATTAAGCGCTTACACGAAAAGCACAACATCACCGTGGTGATGGTTTCGCACAACATGAATGATATTGCTCTTTTGGCCGACAGACTGTTGGTGCTTCATGAAGGCGAAATAGCTTTTTTGGGCACACCGGAAGACATATTTGTACACCACGCAAAAGAGGTGCGTGCCATCGGTTTAGGCATTCCTCATGCACAGCGCTTGGCAAATGAACTGCGCGAAATGGGCTTGCCTTTGCCTGAAGTACTCTACCAACCCGAAACTCTAGCCGATGCGTTGGCTCGTCTGATCAACGGGCGTCCCGATGATAGCCATCAGGCCGCCAATGCCACCCGCATACCCAGCAACAACGGGACCTCCATCAGCCCCTGCGACAATGGGGGCTTCGCCAGTCCCCGAAACCATAGCGCGACCGAACAGGAGGGCTAGAGCATGAATCTTCAGCCTATTTTCGGTCGTTACCTGACGCGCGATTCCATCGTTCATCACATGGATCCTCGTGCAAAGCTCATTCTATCCCTCGTGTTCATGGTGATGGTCTTTGCTGCCGGGTCCTACCCTGCCCTGGGTGTTGCAGCCCTGTTTACTTTCGGCATGTTCGCCTTTTCCCGTATTTCACTGCGCCAGGCGTTCACGTCTATTGCACCGCTTGCTATTTTGGTCGTCTTTACCGCCCTTTTAAATATCTTTTTTGTACAGGGCGGTACCGTATATTTCCAATTCTGGATTATTTGCATCAGTGAAGGCGGCTTAAACCAGGCGCTCTTTATTGCTATTCGCCTGACCCTTTTACTTTTAGGCGTGAGTCTGTTAACCCTCGCAACCACCACGCTTGATATCACCGATGCCTTCGAAAAGTTGCTCGAGCCCCTGCGGCGCATCGGACTACCCGCGCACGAGCTTTCGATGATGATGGGCATTGCTCTGCGCTTCCTGCCACAATTCGCCATCGAGCTGCGCACCATCTATCGCGCCCAGATTAGTCGCGGCGCCAACTTTTCATCCAATCCGAAAAGCTCCGTGCAAATGATGACTTCGCTCATTGTGCCCCTGTTTACCAGCGCATTTCGCCATGCAGATACCCTATCGCTGGCAATGGACGCCCGCTGTTACCACGGCGGCGACAACCGCACCCGCCTTAAGGACCTATCGTTTCATACGCGCGACTTGGGCGGAACGCTGTATCTTTTAATTGGCATTGCTGCAGTATTTGCAACGGATTTTGCCGTTAACACGTTCTTGGGAGGATTCTAATGGACGAATTAATTGCATACCTTCAATCGGCACCCGCATGGTATCTTGCCACCTGCGATGGCGATCAGCCTCACGTGCGTCCCTTTTCATTTGTCATGCGCGAAGGTGACACCCTGTGGTTTTGCACCGGTAAAAATAAAGATGTCTATCGCGAATTGATGGCAAACCCCAAGTTTGAAGCATCGGCATGGAAGCCAGGCTGTGGCTGGGTTGTGCTTACCGGTGTTGCAAGCATGAAAGACACTGCTGGCGACGAAGTGCGCAAAGCAGGCTTTGAACATATGGTGGCTTTAGGTGAACAGCACGAAAGCGTTGATGACCCGAACCTGACGTTCTTTTCGCTGAAATCCGGCATCGCCAAGATTGCTGACATTGACGGCAGCGAACGCGAATTGGTGCTGTAGCGCACCTAACAGGGCCTCGTACAGGCTACACCCTGCACGAGGCCCAAATATTATCTTGACCCCAAATATTCTCAAGAGTATTGCGCCAATGGCGCTACCGCATGGTTTTTTACATCAAGGAAAGCTGATCAACCAGTTTACGTGCCGTATCGCGGACAGAAAGCCCATCGATATCCAGCGTAATATCTGCGTACTTTTCGTACAGAGGAAGGCGTTCTTCATACAGGTCGTGCAAGCTCATACCGATGCCGTTTTTCATAACAACACCGCGCTCATGCAAACCGCCCAAACGATTTTCTAACTCTTCGTAGGAAACGCGCAGGTAAACCACCGTACCGATAGACTTCAAATGCTTCATAGCCTCATCGGAATATACCGCCGAACCACCCGTAGCGATGATGGCGCGCTTAGCAGAAAGCGTGCAGAGAACTTCGTTTTCTACCTCGATAAATCCATCAGGGCCACATGCATCGATGATCTTCTGCAGCGTCTTGTCCAGTTTGCTCTGAATAAGCAGGTCGGCATCAATAAATTCATAACCTAAAATCTTGGCAAGCACGACGCCTAAGGTAGATTTGCCAGCGCCCGGCATACCAATCAGGACGACGTTGTCTAGTGCGTTAGACATGCGGTTCGTCCTCCTTCCATCGTTTTCGTTTCTGTGCCACTATAGCACGTTTAGCCTCCAGCCACGGAGCCAGCAATTCGTCAACCAAGATGGCAACAAAAATCAGCGCGAAACCCATCCCCAAACGCAGGGTGAGCACTTCGCCGTACAGCAAAATAGAAAACACGACGCCAAATACCGCTTCCAGACTGAGAAACAGCGCAGCCTGAGCGGGCGGCACATGAGCAAGCGCAACGTTCTGAATACCGAATGCCACTATGGAGGCAAAAACGATCAGAAACGCCATAGATCCTACGATATCAGGCGTAATAGCCGAAAGCGCCGGTGGCACTTCAGTCAATGCCCCAACGCCTAAGCCCAACAAGCCTTCGCCGATGAACTGAAACACCGTCAGCACTAAAACGTCATGCACGCGAGAGCAGCGCGAAACAAGTGCAATGTGAATAGCAAATAACACCGCGCAGAGCAGCGTCATGGCTTCGCCAAAACCCAGGGTTAATGTTTCTCCTGACGTCGACACCGATACCAGCCATATGCCGCCCAGGGCGATAACCGCAGCGCCCAAGTTACACAACGATGGCCTATGATGAGCCAACACCCACCACACGAACGGAACAATAACGCAATAGGTTGCCGTTAAAAACGCATTGATACCAGGCGTGGTGTGCTGCAAGCCCACCGTCTGAGTCCAGAATGCACTGAAATCAAAAAGAGCAAGCAGAAAACCGGCGCCAAGAATCTTTAATGAAAAGCACTTGCGCACACGCGGCAGCAAGATAAGCAGCAGAATAAGCCCCGCTGTAGTAAAACGAATGCCTAACAACCATGCCGGTGGAATAACTTCTACCACATTCTTCATTACGACAAAGCTGAAGCCCCAAATAAGGGTAGCAAGGATAATGAGCGCTTTATAAACTCCAGTGGGTATGTTGGCCAGTTGAATCACAAAGCACAATTATACCGAGCGGTCCCGTGTACTCCAAACACTATCCGTTGACCGCACTGCCGAGCGAACAGCACCGTCTAACGAGCACCACCGCCGCCGCCAAAGCCACCGCCGCCGCCAAAGCCACCGCCGCCGCCGACAGAAAAGCCTCCACCAACGCCCGATGCTGACACCTCTCCCACATTGGGAGAAAAAGCCGCATCAGTATTCGTGAGCGCCTGATCTATAGACTGAGCAAACGCATCAGTCACCATCGGAATACCCGTCGCATGAAGCGATGCGCTATACCACATCCACCAGGGCACCGTTGGCATGGACGCCACCAAATCGGGATCAAATAGCTCAGGCTCTGCAATACGCAATTGCTTCAGCGTTTCTTCTGCAACACCTAACAGCAGGGCATACACCATAAATTCGCCCCATACTTTTATATCGAGCGGCGGACGTTCATCCAAAGTAGAAAATTCAGTGAGCCATTTCTTTAAGGCCATACAACGCGCATACGCATCGGCGCCCTTTTGCGTACGACGATCCATAAAACGAGAAACGATGATAAGCGCCACGCCCACAATAACGGCTGGAATTACTACCAACCAATTGCCAAAGAGCAATGCCAAAAGAGCCACAACCGCCATCAACAACACCGCAATGGTTGCCATGCGAAAACGCCTGCTTTGCGAATAGGACTCAAAGTATTCACCAGCGATCACGTGGGACGTTACCATCCCCTGCCAACGCTGTAAGCCTTCATTGAACTGGACTCCGTTCTGCTTGGCAAAGGTGCTAATATCGCCGAACCACAACGTGTCATTACCCTGCGCCACCACATCAAATAAGAAGCTCATAGCTTCGCGATCTAGCTCGCTATTAAGGTTGATTTCCACCTCAGGCACACGCGTCAACCGGTAATCGGTATGCGTTTTTGTCTTGCCGAACAGCGTCCGCTTTTCACCCGCTGCAGCTGCAGTGTGCACCTCATCATTTTCGCGAACGGCTCTGTCGATACGCAATGCGCCCGCATTGGCCAAATGCATGATGGTTGCGGTGAAATCGTTCGTGCTTTCAGCATCAAAGCGAATCAAGCGGCCAATAACAGCAGGGTGTTCACCTTTAACGGGAACATCACGCCAGTATTGTTCGGTAAAGGTGGGTTTAAGTTCTTTGCCGTAGCGGAAAAACGAGCGAATACCCCAAATCAGCGTTGCTGTGCACAGCACCAACACGGCAATAAACAGACCAATGGTGGTTGCTCGCTGGGCATTGGCGCGATCCGCCCACACATGTTCCTCGTTAAGCGCCTGATCCAAGTGGGCAGTTGAAGGATGTGCGTTCGGATCTTGCGGCGCCACACCCACCAACCAGTCAGTTGGGAAAAGCACGCGAGCTTCGGCATAGGTGCCTGCCTTCACCTTGGGCACCTGATACGTGACCGTGCCATCGGTGTTGATATGTACGGTGGAATTGAGCGAACCATGACCCCATGCGCGTACGGTATCGCCCGGTATAATTGGAGCCCCTGCCGGCGTTGGCAGCGAAACCGTCATAGTAACGTTATCGGAATCGGCTGCCCATTGACTACCAACAAACTGCCAGTACAACTCTCCCACATCAGAATAGGCCTGCACCGCGTCTTCTACGGTATAGTCAATTTCCATCATGATGCTCGAGTCAGTCTCGTTAAAAAATGCGTACACGGTATCTTTCGGTTCATCGAATGAATATGCGGTTGTACCCGGGCCGCCCGCTTCACGCCATTTCAATTGAAACGGCACAGATGAAAGTGGTTTCCATCCCTCTTGCAGGTTGCCCTGGCTGTCCGTTTTTGCCATACGCACACTATTGAGATCGAGCGTTGCTCCGCTCGGCAAATTGTTATAGTTCCACCACACGGCGGTATAGTTGCCATGGAAAGAAAACATGCGCTGCTCGGTTACATGCAAATCCCCATTGGGATCGATAACCGCATCGATGGTCACCTTGGGCATGTCGTAACTTTTAGCGTACGCAGGAGCAGGATTCATCCCACACCACAGCAGGGCGCATAGCGCTACGATCGCCATAACGGTTGAAAGCCGGACAAAACCTGAAGCGCTCCAAAGTGCTCCCTCACCTTTGCGAGATGTTACACAATACGCGTTATTTGTGAGGTTTGTATCCTGTTTTTCGCTGAAAGCGTGGTTTTGCACCGCTCTACTCCTTGCAAGATAAGGGTGGGCAGGGTATTATTTTTACCCGCATCACATACGGAGAGCTGACCGAGAGGCCGAAGGTGCTCGCCTGCTAAGCGAGTATACGCCAAAAGCGTATCTGGGGTTCGAATCCCCAGCTCTCCGCCACTTAAATTCCTCAAGGCTTTTGACGTTTTACCAGGTCAGAAGCCTTTTTTATATCTCATGCTCACAGGAGCCTCTCTTGAGAAAGACATCTTGACTCCGTGTGCAGGCCCCTCTATGCGCCCCTGCAACAACCATGCAGCACCTCTAGGACTGCGGAATAAGAGCGCGAGCAAGCATGCGACCAGCCAAAACGCCGATGACGCATAAAATGAGCGACCCTCCTGCATAGCCAAGAGCCATACCATAGCGCGACTCCTGCAATAGACCAACTGTTTCCAAACCTAAGGTTGAAAGGGTGGTAAAGCCACCAACAATGCCGGTCGTTGCGAACAGAAGCGGCTCTTTGCTACCAGGGAAAAACGCAGGCAACACAACAGACAGTATGCCCATCACAAATGAGCCAACCATATTGATAACAAATGTTGCCAGCGGAAAAGCGCCAGCAGGAATAGAGGATATTACCTGCGAGCATATATAGCGCAAGGCGGCTCCAATAAAGCCGCCACAACCAACAATAAACGCATCAAACAACATGAGTTCTTATCACGCCCCAAAGGAAACCTTCGGCGCTTCGGTGGCAGCTTCGTTTGCATCGAAGCTTTCGCGCTTATCAAAGTGAAACATGCCTGCCACCAGCACGCCGGGAAACGTCTGTATAGCATTGTTATACATCATGACCACATCGTTGTAGCTCTGGCGCATATAGCTAATCTTGTCTTCTGTGTTAGCAAGTTCAGTCTGCAATTGCTGGAAATTGGTATTGGCTTTCAAATCAGGATAGTTTTCTGCAACCGCAAACAGATTTTTCAATGCGCCACTCAAAATATTGTCAGCTGCAACCTTTTCTGCTGGAGCCTGCGCATGCATGAGGGCACTGCGCGCTTCCGTAACCTGGTTGAGCGTTGAATTCTCATGCTTGGCATACCCTTTCACCGTTTCAACCAAATTGGGAATCAAATCCAAGCGACGCTGCAGTTGCACATCAATTTGAGCCCAGGCATTATCTACGCGATTGCGCAGCTGAACAAAGTTGTTGTACATAACCACCAGTGCAATGGCGATGATGATCACCAACGCGGCTACAACAATAGCAACAATAATTCCAACACTCATATCGTCATCCTCACAACTATCTTGATCACACCAATGAAACGATTCTCATGATCCTAAAAATTCTGACAATCCCCGGAAATCCTTATGGTCCTGGCGATTCACCTGATCCCCCTGCAATCCTCGTGATCCTAACGATCCCCGCTTGAGCAGTGCGCACTCACAAAGATCGGTGTCGCTTAGTAGGCACTTACCACCGAAGCGCCAACGCGCGCAAACGACGTTGCACGCGTCCACCAACCGCGTTTATCTGCTTCGACTGAATAGGCCACAGCATCATCAAATCCATCACAGAGCACTGCAACAGCTGAACCACTGCCGCACAGCAGCACTGCAGGCGAGCCGGGCAAACCGTGCGCCCAGTCCAATACTTCACCCACCTCAGGTGCAACAGCACAGGCTGCAGCCGTCATATTATTCCAAAGCGGCACCTTATCAGCCGTGTCGTACAATGCCAACTTAGCAAGATATTCATCGGTTGGCATTTCTGGTTTTTCATCAAAGGCAGCATAGGCTTGTGCCGTAGACACCCCACTATTCGGGCGAACCAAGAGGACAAACCCGCGGCGAGGGGTCAAATTTGCTTCGAAGGTTTCACCTTTACCCGACAAACGGGTACACCCACCATGCAAGAAAAACAGCACATCTGCCCCCAAACGTGAAGCAACCACACGAAGACGTTCATCATCAGGATTGATGCCCCACAACATAGCAGCGCCAAGCAAAGCCGCCGCCGCATTTGAGGAACCACCGCCTAAGCCGGCTTGTGCCGGGATCACCTTGGAAAGCGACACATCAATGGTTTCATCGGTACTGCGACCGAGCTCATGTGCCAAGTCCACAACCGCACGATACGCAATGTTTTCTTCAGCCGGAACTTCCAATGGATCAATGCCGCCCGAGGTTTCACACCTGAAGCGGATAACAAGTCCTTGACCATTGGGCTCCTCTTCGAAGCGGCGCATGGTAAGCGTGTCGTGCAACGCCAGCGCATGCATGATGGTATTCACTTCATGAAAGCCATCTTCTCGCTTATTTCCCACCGCAAGCACCAAGTTGATCTTTGCTGGAGCAATAAGCTTTACTAAATTCTTCACGCACATATCCTTTCGCTGGCGCGTTCATTTCGATCAACAGAGCATTCTTCTTACCTATACCGAGGTATATGCAGAGGCGTTGCCCTTAAATCCAGTCCGGATTTGCGCACTACCCCACGAAAGCTCTATCCTGGCGTCCTGGTTTAACGCACCTATCATACTCGTTTTCATTGACTATGGCCTATGCGGTGACCAGCCGTTACTTTTTCCTTTACCCTCTCGAAGGCGCACCTGTGTATACTTCAGCACTTAAGAGAGCTTGCGTGCTTTGTTACGAGCACGCTTGTCCTTAAAAAATGATCGCAACAGTGCGGCAGATTCATCTGCTCGCACGCCACGCGTGACCGCAAAGGCATGGTTTAAGCGCTCATCCTCATTGATGTGATACAGAGAGCCCAGTGCCCCAGCTTTGGGGTCGAGCGCACCATAAACGCAGCGATCAATACGAGCCTGATACATAAGGCCCGCACACATCAAACACGGCTCCAGCGTGACATATACCGTGCAGTCTGACAGACGCCACACTCCTAACCGCCTGGACGCTTCCATCATGGCTAAGAATTCGGCATGCCCTGCTGGATTGTTATCAATTTCCCGGCGATTGTAACCCTGAGCAATCACCTCGCCCTTACATACCACCACAGCCCCGATAGGTACTTCATCCAATTTTGCCGCCATGCGCGCCTGCTCAAGCGCAAGGCCCATAAAGTAGCAATCATCCTCGCTCTGCTGAGCAGCTCGCAGAAGAGCATCCTCGTCCAATCCCTGATCAGGGCACCTATCGAGCCTTGACGCAGAGTTCCTCTCAAACCTTGTCACTACGTTCCGATCGGAATTCGGTGCAAAGTTCCCATCAGAATCGCTATCAAAATCGCAAGCAGGTCTTGCATGAGCAGGTCGGTGAAACGGCATAACGGCATTCCTTTGATTGAGTAAACACGTCGCCCATAATAACAGCTGGGCATATAACAACTTGGTGTATAACAGCTTGGCGAATCATGGATCTTTATTATTACATCTATTGAGCTCACTGCCGGGGACTAAATGTGGTATCCTTGTCCGTGCTAAAAAACGGAGGAATGGCAGAGCGGTTGAATGCGGCGGTCTTGAAAACCGTTGTGCCGAGAGGCACCGTGGGTTCGAATCCTACTTCCTCCGCCATTTAAAACCAGTGCGACCCCCTATCCAACATGCATCATGGACAGGGGGTCGTTTTGTAAGCAAGCAAATGCTGCGCTGCACGGAATCAGATGTGTCACTGTCTCAGCCTTATTCCTAAGCCTTTATAAGCTATGCCTTATGCTCCATGGAGTTTGCGCGCATCCCCTCTGCTAGTCTTCAGGAAAGAAACGCTCCCGCACATAGTCAAGCGGCATGTCGCGGCCAACCCACAGACGTTCTCCAATTGCGGCTTGTTGCAAGAATACGCCGACACCATCGATCGTCTTGTTGCCACGGGCGTCTGCTATGCGTAACAGCTCTGTATCACGTGGTGCATACACCATATCCGCCACAATAATATCGGACGAAAGCATGTCTGGTTCAACAAGGCAACCAGGAACGTCGGGCGATCCCACATTGGTAGCATTGACCACTAATGCCGATTCGGCCAACGATGCACGCAGCTGATCGGTGTTATTGAGATCATACAGACGAACTTCGCAAGAAGAATGTTGCGCTAAGCGATCAATCATGTCACGGCCAGAAGCGACATACTCATCATCGCGATTGAAAATATCAATCTGCGCTACGCCATCCAGCGCCGCACGCACAATAACAGCTGACGCCGCGCCGCCAATACCTAACACCGTAATCTTTTTGCCCAAAATATTGACGCCGTTGAGCACCAAATTGCGCATAAATGCGGCACCATCAGCGTTATCGCCCAGCGAGCGACCCTGCTGAATAACGACCGTATTAACGGCGCCCATAATTTCTGCCGCCTGTGATATTTCATGCAGGTAGGGCAAAATGCGCGTCTTATACGGCATAGCAACGTTATAGCCCAAAAAGCGCAGCGCCTCTAATCCACGCACCGCCGCTTCAAGCCTATCACCATCCACATCTAAAGGAACGTAGGCGAAATCGCAGCCAAGTTTTTCAAACACAGCATTGTGAATTTCGGGGGAACTGGAGTATTCAAGCGACGAGCCCATCACACCAATAAGCCTGGTAGCGCCCGTGATGCGCGTGTTGGTTACCATGACGTCCTTTCCGAACACACGCTCATGATAAGTCTGCGCCTAGCGCAGCTAACCACGACAGGGAGATGCGGCGTGCGTTCCTGTTTACGCAAGACACAACTTTACCGCAAGGCATGCCAACTTAAAAGTTACGATTCTAGCTGTGAAGCCACGTCCAACCACTCTTCCTCAAGGGCGGATAGCCTATCCTTGCATTCCTGAATAGCCCCTTGCGCTTCGCCGAGCGCCTGATAATCATAGGGGTCAACTGCCTTTAAGGCTTCTTCGGCTTTTTCTACCCTGCCCCGCTGCGTATTCATTTTGCGCTCGAGCGATGCCATCTTTTTCTTGATATCACGCACCTCAGCGGCAGAAAGCATCGAACCAGAAGAGCTTTGCGCTGCACCGGAAGCATCTGAAGCGTTCGATGTCTTCGATCCGGCGCCATCAGCGATGCCACTCTTTCCGGCACTCTTGCCAGAGCCTTTTTTGGAGTTCGATCCACTGCCCTTCTCAAAGCCAGCTCCACCACCAGCAGCCTTTACCGCTTGTGATTCATGCAACAGCTCAAGATACTCATCCACACCACGCGGACAATGGATCACCTTACCATCGATTAAGGCAAACTGACTATCTGTCACGCGCTCCATCAGATAACGGTCATGACTGACCAAAATCAGTGTGCCTGGCCAAGTGTCCAACAGATTTTCTACTGCTACCAGCATGTCGGTATCCAAGTCGTTGCTTGGTTCGTCCAGAATAAGCACGTTGGGCGAATCCAGCAAAATGAGCATCAGTTGTAAGCGGCGCTTCTGTCCTCCTGAAAGCGTGTTGACCGGCATGTTTAGATGAGCGGAAGTAAAGCCAAGTTGCTCTAAGAGCTGGGCTGGACTTACTTCTTTGCCATCAATAACATAGCGTGTTTTATAGCGCGAAAGCACTTCGCGCACCCTGTCTGACCCCAGCTTATCCAGCTCTTCGAGCTTCTGAGATAAAAAAGCGAACTTGACCGTTTTACCAATCTTGACGCGTCCTTTTTGCGGCACCAACGTGCCCTGTACAATTTCGAGCAAGGTTGATTTACCCGCGCCATTAGCGCCTAAAAGACCGTAGCGATCCCCTGGACCAATCAACCAGGTGGCATCATCAATAACCTTGTGCGTCCCATAGGAAAACGTCACGTCTTCCACATTGACACACTGCTTTCCTAAGCGAGAAATAGCAGCACGCTTTAATTCCACCGAATTGCGCAACGGCGGCTCTTCAGCAATCAATGCCTGTGCAGCTTCCACATGAAAACGCGGCTTTGTGGAACGTGCCCGCGCACCACGCGACAACCAGGCAAGTTCGCGGCGCATCAAATTTTGTCGCTTTTGTTCGGCTAGTTCCGCCTGACGCTGACGCTCAACCCGTTGCAAAATGTAGGCAGAGTATCCCCCTTCAAACGACTCAACAATACCATCGTGCACTTCCCACATAGAAAGGCACACCTCATCCAAAAACCAGCGGTCATGCGTTACCACCACCAGCGCGCCCTCCTTGCGAGAAAAGCGCTTGCGCAGATGCTTCGCTAGCCAGTCAATTGCAGCAACGTCTAAGTGGTTAGTTGGTTCATCAAGGAGTAATACATCAGCATCGGCAACCAATACGCGCGCCAAGTCCACACGACGACGCTGCCCGCCCGAAAGGGTGGCAACCGGTGCCTGCCAATCCAAATCACCAATTAGGCCATCGATGATCTGGCGGATGCGCGCATCTGATGCCCATTCATACTCAGGCACATCACCCACAACATTCCAACCAACCGATTTATCGTCGACCAAGGCATCACTTTGGCGCAATGAGGCAAAGCGCACGCCACTGGTACGCACCACGCGGCCATTGTCTGGCTCAACAGATCCATCGAACAATCCCAGCAACGACGACTTACCATCGCCATTGCGACCCACAACGCCAATACAGTCACCATCACTCACTCCGAGCGAAAGCGATTCAAAAATTACTTTGGTGGGATATTCAAGATGTACATTTTCGCAGCCAAACAAAAAGGCCATGCTTCCAAGCTCCTTCGCTATGCCCCATGCATTGTTGTTTGCTCAATTTTCCGAAACAGAGTATACCGGCTACGTCAAAACTTTGACGTGTTGCCCCGCAAACATCACTGTAACCTTTAATTCAAATAAGTTTTGCTATAGTCGCTGACATGGATGAACTGCGAAACATTTATGAACAACCTGATCAAACCTCGTCTGTTGCGCCGATAGCGGGTGGTATTTCTCCAACAACGCAGGCTACCGCACAAGCGCCAAAGCCTGTTACCCCAACATCGACGACAATGCCGGCGGCAGCATCAACGGCAGCATCAACAGCAGCATCAACTCTGCATTCAGAAGTATCAAAAACTGGCATTGTGCTTATCAATACCGGGTCTCCCGCTTCGCCAGATCCAAAAGACATTCGTCCTTACTTGATCGAATTCCTTTCCGACAAGAACTTGGTGCGCATCCCTCATGCTATCTGGCTACCTATTTTGCATTGCATCATAGCGCGCAAGCGTCCTCAGAAAACTTCGCCTCGCTATCGGTCCATTTGGACGCCTGCAGGGTCGCCCCTCTTGATAGAAACGTTTGCGCAACGCGACGCCCTCAACGATCGCTTTGCCAAGGCGGGTCTTTCTTACTACACGGAAGTCGGCATGCGATACGGTAAGCCTTCTATAGCTGAAGCCCTTACCAAGCTTGAGCAGCAGGGCTGTACCCAAATCTTCGGATTGCCTCTGTTCCCTCAATCGGCCACCTGTACCACGCATACCTGCCTAGAAAAATTTGATGCTGAACTTTCGCATCACCCCACGCTTGAGCGAGCAGGAAGTATTGCCGGGTATTCCAACAACCCCCTGTATTGGCGCGCACTCGCCAACGCCATCAGTGATGTATGGCACTACACGCCCGGCAGCCGTCTGCTGTTTTCTCTTCATTCGGTTCCCCTAGAAGACATCAAAGCGGGCGATACCTATATCGCTGAAGCCGAATTGGCACTCGGCAAGGTGGCAGATTTGTTAGGTCTTGCTCCTGAGGATTGGGCTATTGCCTACCATTCTCGTTTTGAGGATTCGCGCAAATGGGCATCCCCGCACCCAAAAACCGTACTGGCACAGTGGGCAGCCGAAGGCATTACGCGTGTTGCATTGGTAACCCCCGGATTTGCAGCAGATTGTTTGGAGTCACTCTACGACATAGCACAGGTAGCCAAAGAGTACTTTGAAGGATTGTGCGTTGCTCGCGGAGCACAAGGAGAAGTGACCTATATTCCCGCCTTA
The DNA here is from genome assembly GCA_900539675.1 of uncultured Coriobacteriaceae bacterium. Lineage (GTDB taxonomy): Bacteria > Actinomycetota > Coriobacteriia > Coriobacteriales > Eggerthellaceae > Anaerotardibacter. The sequence continues at coordinate 112,351 of UQDJ01000001.1, forward strand.
AATGCCAGAGCCGATCATATTGATCTACTGTTTGATCTTATTACCAAGGCTCTACAATAGCTTTAAAAAAACCGGCGCACCGATCCTTTTCAGATCAGTACGCCGGCTTATCAACGATCAGCAAGAACGTGATCAGTTACTTAATAACCAAAACCGGGATAGGCGATTCACGCAGTACTGCATAGCTTACCGAACCCAGAACGCCACGGATTGCGCCCAAGCCACGAGAGCCCATTACGATAAGGTCAGCCTTAATCTTTTCAGCATAAGACAGAATGTCTGCAGCAGGAGTGTAGCCTGGAATAACCTCGATTTCAGCCTGATCACCCAGGTCATCAAGTGCGTCACCGATGCCAGCCTTAACTTTATCGGTTTCTTCAGCAATGGTCTTGTTATACAGATCCATGATGTCCTCAACAGAGAGCAAATACTGTTGCGGATCAAACGATGCGCTGTTGAAGTTTGCCGGAAGTTGAGCATTCGGATGTGTGGTTACGAAGACCAGATGCAGCTTAGCTTCTGGGTCACCCTTTACCATTTCGGCTGCCTTCTTCACTGCCTGCAAGGCGTGATCAGAGCCATCGTACGCAACAACGATATTCTTGAATACCATGGTTACCCCTCCTTTAATATGACGCATTTACGCCGTATGAGCGCCTCCCAAAACAGCACTCTTTGTACATGTATACCTTACCATGATCTGCCCTATTGTGCAGCGGTTTCTCCTTCGTCATCCGGCAGAAAGCAACCCTTGGTTGGCAGCGGATCAAGCGTAATAACTCCTTCAGGATCCACAGCGATTGAACGAAGATACGTGGCAATGGCATTGTCTACTTCATAGTCCACATCTATCTTGCCTTCGAATACACACCAGTAGAACAAAAGGCCAGTTGAAGCAGCGGCAATGCGCAGAAGCGACTCATCAGTATCAACTTCGGGACGAATAAGACCCTGCTCCTTAGCGTCATCAATATAGGTACGCACCGTAGCAATAATGAAATCGTCCTTGGCATCACGATGAATAAAGTCGAAGAACGGGTTGTGGTTTGATGCATACAAGCCAGAAACAAATTCCAAGCCCATATCTTTGCAGTACTTTACGTATGCGCGATAAATAATCAGGCAGCGTTCTACCGGGTTGTATTTTTCGCTTTCCTTCAGAGCCTCTTCGCGATATGGCACGAAAGCATACTTGAGGTAATAGGAGATCAGGTCTTCCTTACCGCTGAATAAATTGTAAAAACTACCCGTAGAAAGACCGGCTTCATCGCAAATATTGCGAACGGTTAACTGCTTCATGCCATCGCGGTTAACCAACTTGATTGCAGCTTTGAGAAGCTTTTCACGGGTGACCTGCGCACGTGTTTCATGAACTGAAACATATTCATTTCGCCTGATCATTCGCGATTTCCTCCTTTTTCCCCGTTCTCTAACGCGAAATCAATAATGCAACACTATACCGGAATACGTACAATGCCAAACACCTTCATACTAATCCTCGCGATATGAACATGTTTTAATTCTGGCACAATTTAGCGTTTCTGGTACATCGAATCGTGTGGGCGGAATATTCTTTTTCATGAGCATGGCAATAAAAAAGGGGTGCGCCCAGGCGCACCCTTGCAACCGCATCTGCACGACTTGAACAGCGTTCGCTACGCTCGGCTTACGCGAGCACCCTGCGGGGTATCCTCTATCACATACCCCAGTGCTGTCAGACCATCACGGATGCGGTCGGCAACTGCGAAATCTTTATTCTTGCGCGCATCAGCACGCTTATCCAACAAAGCCTGCAGCGCCTCTTCAGTGTTGGTCCCTTCATATCCAGCAACCGATGCTGCCAACTCTCGAACTTCGTGATTGTCGGCAATTTCTTCTTCAGCTGCTACCTCGCTTGCCAAATTGATGCCTAAAACGCCCAGCAATTCTTCAACGGCAGCTGCACCTGAAACGATAGCGTCAGCATCAGCTGCATTAACCACACCACCTGCAAGCAAGGCGTTGGCCTCAGTGACAAACGCAAAGATAGCACCCAGAGCACCAGCCGTATTGAAATCATCATCCATGGCATCTGTGAAGCCTGTGCGCATGGCATCAAGTGCCTTTATGTAGGCTTTTCTATCTACCGCTGCAGCATCGGCCGAGGTATTAGCGCACAGCCATTGGGTGTTCTTGACAAACGTAATAAGTCTGTTGAGCGCCGATTCAGCTTCGCGCAAACGCTCATCAGAGAAATCCAGAGGGCTGCGGTAGTGCGTTTGCAGCATCAGCATGCGCACAACGCGGGCATCGGTGGTCTTGAGCACATCACGCAGCAATAAGAAGTTTCCCAGCGACTTAGACATCTTTTCAGAATTGATTTGCAGCATGCCACCATGCATCCAGTAGTTGGCAAACGTGCAGCCACAAGCCGCCTCTGACTGAGCTCGTTCGTTTTCGTGATGCGGGAACGCCAGATCAGCCCCGCCACCATGAATATCGAACGGCAAGCCAAGGTATTTTTCCGCCATGGCAGAGCATTCGATATGCCAACCCGGACGACCCTTGCCCCACGGAGAGTCCCACGAAGGCTCGCCTGGCTTTGCTGCCTTCCATAAAGCAAAGTCCAACGGATCACGTTTGCGATCCTCTAGGCCCTGTCCATCGGCACGCAGTTCACGATGTCCCGATTCCATTTCGTCCACATTGCGATTGGACAGCTTACCGTAGCCATCATACGAGCGCACGGCAAAATACACGTCGCCTTCAACCTCGTAGGCATGGCCTTGAGCAACCAACTTTTCTACCAGCGCAATCATGGCGTCAATTTCTTCAGTAGCGCGCGGGCGGATATCAGGGTCCATTACCCCTGCCGCATGCATATCATCGATAAAGGCCTGCGCATATTCAGCTGCCACATCTGCAGCACTGCGGTTTTCCTCTTTGGCCTTGTTGATAATCTTGTCATCTACATCGGTGATATTCTGCACGAACGTCACCTCAAAGCCGCGCCATTCCAGATAACGACGAATAGCATCAAAGGAAATAAACGTACGCGCGTTGCCGATATGAATGTAGTTATACACCGTAGGACCACACACATACATGCCCACTTTCCCCTCATGCACGGGAACAAATGGGCGCTTTTCGCGAGCCATGGTGTCATAAATTCGAATCATTATGTCTCTATCTCCTTTATCATTCATATCAAGCATCCGCCACTATCCGCGCACTCCTGCAATAGGTGCGGGCAGTCCTTATGCCACCTTACAGACCAAAGCCACCGCCTGGGCAGAAATTCCCTCTTCGCGGCCTTCAAAACCCAAGTGCTCTGTCGTGGTGGCCTTCACGCCTACATTTTCAACAGGAATGCCGCACGCACGTGCTAAATTTTTGCGCATGGCATCACGAAACGGCGAAAGCTTTGGTGCCTGAGCGGCAATGACACAGTCTATATCGATGATAGCGTAGCCATCGCCGCGAACCTTTTTTGCTACCGCCGCCAAAAGCTTCAGCGAATCAGCGCCCTTATAAGCTGGATCGGTATCAGGAAATAGCTTGCCAATATCGCCTCCGCGAATGGCGCCCAGCAGCGCATCAGCCACCGCATGCGCCAACACGTCCGCATCAGAATGGCCCGCTAAACCTTGTTTATGAGGGATGTCCACGCCACCCAAAATCAACTTACGATCGGGCGCAAATGCGTGAACGTCATAGCCTAAGCCTACGCGCAATGCGCGCAGCGTATAAGTTGCACTCATGGGCATTAATCTTTCTTGTCAGATAGATCAGAAGCGTCCTCGTCACCGCTTAAAGCGTCTTGTTCTTCCTGCTTCTGACGGCGTTCTGCCAACGCAGCGCGCACAGCGGCCGACATGAGCAGATAGTCTTCCGGAACCGTCAACTTAATATTGTCACGCTTACCTTCAACCACCAAAACGCGACCACCCAAGCGTTCAATCAGCGACGAATCATCGGTACCCACAAAGCCATCAGAAAGCGCCGAAGCGTGAGCGCGTCGATATATTCCCGCCCGGAAAATCTGCGGAGTTTGAGCGTTCCAAAATACCGAACGGTCTGGCGTACCAACAACCACGCCATTTTCTACCACTTTAAGGGTGTCGATAGAAGGATGCCCCACCAGGGCACCATCGCAGTCAATGTTGCCCTTGACGGTATTGATGGTGTGTTCAATAAGCTCCTTGGTTACCAGAGGACGGGCACCATCATGCAACATGACGTATTCATATGATTCCGGCACCAATTCCAACCCAGAAAACGCCGATTCCTGACGAATGGAGCCGGAAGGAGCAAACACGATCGGGGTCACAAACGGGAAGGGATCAATAGCCTTCTTGCGATATTCCTCCGTGCGCTCTTCGGGACACACAATAACAATTAAGCCCACATCACCCACGGCGTCAAAGACTTCGGCCGAACGGGTCAAAATGGGCTTACCTGCAATTTCTACCAGCTGCTTGCCACCTTCGCGGCCAAAGCGCTCTCCGCTACCACCAGCCAAAATGATGACGGCGGTTTTAGGGTCTTTATCAACAACACCCTCAAGGCGGGTCTCCGCCTTGAGGGCATCAAAATTCATATCATCTATGAGCGCCATCGCGTGCTTCAGTACGGACGGAACATAAACCGGATCAATAGAGTCACTCATGAACAATCTCCTGCACTTTTACACGCTTACTCGCGCATTCGTTAGTCGGCTGCTCCATCACTCGAAGACGATCCGCCACCGCGTCTCGAAAGACCAGCATGTCCCAAATCGTATCCTGCCAAAAGCAGCTCTGCTTCCGCAGCTATGGTATCACGCTTGCGCGGTGCAGGGATAGCTCCCTCGCCCTGAGTGAACACTAAGTGGTCGCCTTCCACGTCCGCTTCAATAACCGAGCCGCTTGTCCACTTGCCTTCCAAGATTTCCTCAGATAAGGGATCTTCAACCAAGCGCTGGATAGCACGACGCAGCGGACGCGCACCAAAGGAAAGATCAGTGCCCTCCTTGGCAATAAAGCGGCTAGCTTCAGGCGTCAAGTTGATAGTCATGTTCTGCTCGATCAGACGCTGACGCAGCTCATCAATCATCAGATCAACAATTTGAACAATCTCATCTTCAGTCAGCGACTTGAACACGATGATCTCATCGATACGATTCAAGAATTCAGGACGGAAGAGCTTTTTCACTTCGCTCATCACGCGCTGCTTGATTTCTTTATCGTCCATACCGCCATTCTTGCCAGACGAAAAGCCCAGAGGCGTAGTCGACGTAATCTCTCGTGCACCCACGTTTGACGTCATGATGATGACCGTATTGCGGAAGTCCACAATCCTGCCCTGACTATCCGTCAGGCGGCCTTCCTCCAAGATCTGGAGCAAGATATTAAAGACATCCGGATGAGCCTTTTCGATTTCGTCAAACAGCACCACCGAGTAAGGACGCTGTCGCACGGCCTTGGTCAACTGACCGCCCTCGTCGTAGCCCACATATCCCGGAGGTGAACCAACCAGACGTGAAACCGAGTGCTTCTCCATATACTCAGACATATCGAACGACAGCAGAGCATCTTCGGAGTTGAACAGAAATTCCGCCAACGCCTTGGAAAGTTCGGTTTTGCCTACCCCTGACGGGCCCAAGAAGATAAACGACCCGGCCGGACGTTTCGGATCCTTAAGACCCGAGCGGCTACGACGGATAGCCTTAGCAAGAGCGCTCACCGCTTCATCTTGGCCAATAACGCGCTCATGAAGCACGCTTTCCATGCGCAACAGCTTTTCAGTCTCCGCCTCGGTCAGATTGGACACCGGCACGCCGGTGGTCATTGACACGATGTCGGCAACCTCCTCTACGCCCACTTCACTCATGGACTTTTTGGATTCGTCTTCCCATTTCTGGATTGCCGTATCGCGCTTAGTCTTCAGCTTGCCTTCTTCATCGCGCAGTGAAGCTGCACGCTCATAATCCTGGTTGGCTGCCGCCGTTTCACGCTGCGTGCGCACCTTGCGCAGCTCGTCGTCGATAGACTGTACCTCTTCAGGCAGTACCATGTTGCGAATGCGCATACGTGCGCCCGCTTCGTCCAAGACATCAATCGCCTTGTCGGGCAAATACCTATCCTGAATGTAACGATCGGACAGATTGACTGCCGCACTGAGTGCTTCATCGGTGAAATGTACGTGATGATGCTGCTCGTAGCGGTCGCGCAACCCTTCCAGAATGCGTACGGCCTGCTCCTCATTGGGCTCTTTAACCAGCACGGTTTGGAAACGGCGCTCAAAAGCCGAATCCTTTTCGATGTGCTTGCGGTATTCATCCAGTGTGGTAGCACCAATAATCTGAATTTCGCCACGGGACAGCGGCGGCTTTAAAATAGCTGCCGCATCGATAGAACCTTCAGCCGCGCCCGCACCAATCAACGTGTGTAGCTCATCGATAAACAGGATAATATCTCCTGCCTGCTCCACTTCCTTGATGCACTTCTTCAGGCGCTCTTCAAATTCGCCGCGGTACTTAGAGCCTGCGACCAGAGCGGAAACATCCAGGGTTACAATACGCACATTGTGCAGAATATCCGGCACCTGATCGGCCACAATAAGCTGAGCCAAGCCTTCGACCACCGCCGTTTTGCCCACGCCAGGTTCGCCGATAAGCAGCGGATTGTTCTTCTGACGACGGGACAAAATTTGCATCACGCGCTCAATTTCGCCTGCACGACCAATAACCGGATCCAGCTTGCCATCACGTGCCTTCTTGGTCAGATCGGTACCGAACTCCTTGAGCATACTATCCGAGGCGTTCACCGTAGGGTCAAAGTTTGCGCCGGCATAGACCGCAGATTGGCCTACCAAATCATTGAGTGCACCGCGAATATCATCGCCGGTAACACCTAAGCGCTGTAGCACGTCCATTGCCGTGCCTTCACCTTCACGCACAATGCCCAACAGCAAATGCTCAGTGGAGATGTAACTTTTACCCATCTGCATAGCTTCACGCAAGGAATTTTCCAGTACGCGCTTTACCCGCGGCGTGAAGCTCAAATGGCCCGATACATCCGTATTTTCATCGATGTTGACAATCTGGCGCACGCAGTCAACTGCAGCGTCGTACTTAACACCCAAACGATCCAGTGCCTGAGCAGCAAGACCGTCTTGTTCTTTCATTAACGCAAGCAGCACATGTTCAGTACCCACATAAGGCTGGTGCAGCGCACGCGCCTCATCCTGGGCTAAAACAAGGACCTTTCGCGCCTTGTCAGTAAATTTATCAAATGACATGTTGCCTCATTTCATGGTTACAATTGCATTTGCTATCTTAGCACTCTCATTATCTGAGTGCTAAATTGACAAGTTCCCGTAATATTTTTCTCAATTGTGACCGATTTACAACAAAGCGCCCCGAAGGGCGCTTAAGAAAACGTATATTGTGCAAAGATAAGACTGGACTGTGAGCCATCTACTTCATACGAGCAGTAACTGAGGTTTACCTCACTTGTCTTCTAAGAGAAAGTTAGGCATACGTTATCTGTCTCATCCCCGATGCAATAGAACTTTAGGCCTCATCCCTCATATGCGGGAACAACAGTACGTCACGAATCGAAGGCGCATCGGTTAGCAACATGACCAAACGGTCAATACCTACGCCAACACCACCAGCAGGCGGCATGCCATATTCCAGAGCGCGAATGTAGTCAGCATCGTAGCCCATGGCCTCATCGTCGCCCATGCCCTTAGCCTTAACCTGCGCATGGAAGCGTTCAGACTGATCAACCGGATCATTCAGCTCACTAAAGGCGTTAGCATACTCGTGGCCACAGATAAACAGTTCGAAGCGCTCGGTCAGCTCAGGATTATCGGCCTTCTTCTTAGCTAATGGCGAAATCTCTAATGGGTGATCTACAACAAAAGTCGGCTGAATGAGATGCTCTTCAGCAACAGCCTCAAAGATTTCAGAAATCAGCTTGCCCTTACCCCACGCATCTTCTGCATGACCACCATTCTTTTCCAGAATGTCAACCAACTCGTCGCGCGAACGATCGAAACTGATTTCGCTGCCGGCGTATTCGGTTGCAAGCTCGCACATAGTCTTGCGTGGCCATTCACCCGAAAGGTCAATTTGGATACCCTGGTAGGTAATCTGAAGCGTGCCACAGGCTGCTTGCGCTGCCGCTTTGATGTAGCCTTCCGTGAGTTCCATCATGCCTTGCAGATCGCTGAATGCCTGATAGGCCTCCATAGTGGTGAACTCAGGATTGTGATAGGGGTCCATGCCTTCGTTGCGGAAGATGCGACCCAGTTCGAATACCTTTTCAAAGCCACCTACCAGCAAGCGCTTCAGCGGAAGCTCGGTTGCAATACGCAAAAAGTAATCGCGATCCAACGCGTTGAAATGCGTCACAAATGGCTTTGCGTTTGCGCCACCTAAAATAGGATTCAAAAACGGTGTTTCCACTTCATAGAAACCCTGTTCTTCCATGTAGCGGCGAATCGCGGAAATAATCTTGAAGCGCTTAACGAACACATCTTTCACTTCAGGATTCATAATCAAATCAACGTAGCGCTGACGATAACGCGTTTCCTTGTCTGCCAAGCCATGGAACTTTTCCGGCAGTGGACGTAAGGACTTGCTCAACAACTCGAAGCGTTCTACCGCAACGGAAAGCTGACCGCGGCGGGTGCGCATCATCTTGCCATACACGCCAATCCAGTCGCCTAAATCCAAGTCTTTCATTTCCGCAAAGGCATCTTCGCCTAAGGCATTAATGCGACAGAACAGCTGAATACGGCCGGTTGAATCAAGCAGCTCAAAGAAGATTATCTTGCCCTGTACGCGCTTAGCCATAATGCGCCCAGCGATAGCTACCTCATCTTCAGTGTTGGCGCCATCGGCTAAATCTTGATATTTAGCATCCAAGTCAGCAATATGATGCGTGTACTTAAAGGCATGACCATACGGGTCCTTGCCTTCTGCGATCAGCGCTTCGCGCTTAGCACGACGCACTTCGATAGGGTCGTCTTCAATAATTTGCTCGTTTTGTTCAGTCGATTCTGTCATAGCGCCATTCCCTTAGGTGGTACCCACACAATGATGTACTCGTTTTTCTGTCTTGATAGAAGCGGGCGCCTGAGCGCCCACTTGAAGGTAGTTACCTCATATATAAATAATGTACAAGATTAAACTTGGATAAACAGAACGCTTAGTGCTCAATCTTCAAGATCTTCATCTTGATTACGCGGCCTGTAGGACCCTGGGTTTCCACTTCGTCATCCTTCTTGTGACCCAACAGGGCAGCACCTACCGGTGATTCGTTGGAAATCTTGCCATTGGCAGCATCACTTTCAGCGCCACCAACGATAGTGAAAACACGCTCGCGGCCACCCATATCAACCGTTACGCGACTGCCGATGTTTACCTTGCTAGAACGCTTAGGCGCCGCCACGACCGTAGCTTCGCCCAGAATACGGGTGATCTCAGCGATGCGAGCCTCCATCATGCCCTGTTCATTTTTCGCATCATCATATTCAGAGTTCTCGGAAATATCGCCAAATTCACGTGCCACACGAATGCACTCGCCAATTTCAGCACGCTTTTCGGTTTCCAAGTAGTGAAGCTCGTCTTCGAGCTTCTGCTTGCCTTCTTCGGTCAAGATATAGCTGTTATCCATAGTGCTTCTACCCTTGCAGTCGCTCCATGCGGCCGCTTCGTCCTTTCTCTGTACCTGCGAAAGGGGCGCGCCACCTGCTGTTTTGCAGATGCGTGCCCCTTTTGTTTTACTTATTATGCACCGAGATTACTGCACGTTATCCGATTCGGTTTCTTTTTTAGGCGCGGGCTTTTTTCCCGGTTCAGGCTTGTCAATAACTTCGACTTCGATTTCATCGTCATCGGTAGCCTTGGCCTGCTTGACGGGCGTCTCTTCTGCTTCTTCGGCCTGTTCGACCTTTTTCTTTCCGCCAAGACCCTCGCGAAGGTTCTTAACCGCCTTGCCAATGGCCGTACCCAACTTAGGCAGATTCTTTGGGCCAAAAATAATCAGAATAACAATAAGTATGATGGCAATTTCAAATACGCCGAAAGGTCCGATTTTCATACAGTACCTCCGCACCCCAGCACAGCTCCGTGCTGGAAAACTAGTTCATAAGCGACCGGAATCACTCTAACAAAAAAAGAGTGGCATCCCAACCGGGACGCCCTCGAACGGTTAAAAATGGTCGGGATGACAGGATTCGAACCTGCGACCTCTGCGTCCCGAACGCAGCGCTCTACCAAGCTGAGCCACATCCCGTTTGTGTAATTCAGCGTGAGCTATATTAGCACATCTGTTCAAAAAGAAAAGTGCGAACTTAGCTCACGCCTCATAACTTAGTAACGCACGTACCACATGCCCGGATGCACCGCACTAATCTTTACCACATCACCTGTTCGCGGCGCATGAATCATCATGCCATTACCAATATAAACACCCGTATGGTGACTATTCAGTGCGAAGTCGCCCGGCTGCGGGTTAGAAACGCGCTGCCAGCCGGCCATGGTGTACGTGGTGCACCAGTGACTACCATAGTTGCCAGTAATGCAGTAACCCACTAAACCGGAACAGTCAAACGAATTCGGACCAGAAGCACCCCACACGTAGGGCTTGCCCAGCTGAGCATATGCACGGTCAACGATGACGTTGCCGGTAACCGTTTGTGGCTTGGAATTATTTGTTGAACCACCGCTGCTCTGCTGCTGTTGTTGTTGCTGCTGAAGTGCTGCCTGAGCAGCTGCCTGACGAGCCTTTTCGGCTTCTTCCTCTTCCTTTTTCAGCAACTCTTCAGCTTCAGCCGACAAGCTATCGTACTTCTGCTGCATTTCGTTGGTGGTAGCTTCGGCCTGATCCTTTACCTGTTTGGCTTCGTTGGCCTTATCGGAGGCTACCTTAGCCTGCTGTTCGGCTTCATCTTGAGCGTTCTGCAGTTCAACACGAGCATCTTTAGTCTGCTGAACCAGCTGCGCATCATCGGAATTGAGCTGCTCTAACACATTCCACGTGGTAGCAAAGTCTTCAAAGGAAGTGGCACCTAAAATGACGTCCAAAAATGACGTAGAGCCTGAACGGTACATGCTGCGAGCACGATCGCCCAGCTGCTGCTGATAGCCTTCGATTTCCTTGGTTTTTGCTTCTACCTTAGCTTTGGCTTCATCAACCTTTTGCTCAGCTGCTTTCTGTTCATCTAATGCGGTGTAATACGCATCAGACGCTTCATCCAGCTTTTGCTGCATATCATTGAGCTGATCGAGCGCTTGCTGCGCTTCAGCCTGTTTTTCGGCAGCGGTAGGTTCCGCGAACGCGGAGACGGAGGGCACCATAAGGCCCGCAACCAGCAAAACAGCCATCAAAGCTGCAATGCCTATACGCTTTTTGGATGCAATGTTTGTGCTCATCTGGGGAATCCTTCCTCTGGATCAGCAAGTAGTACGTTTAAGCGATAGCGCATAAATCCTAGCAGACCCGGCATTGTCATCGCAATGAATTCACACCTTAACCACGCCCTATGAACGGATGACCACGCTTTATACAACAATGAGCCCACCCTATACATAAACGGAACGCCTCAAAACAACTCCCTCACAATTCGTGAAGCAATAAGTACACCCTATAAGGTGGCACCTTATGAAAGAAGCTCGCCGAAGCGAGCTTCCTGTGCGTTATTACATTGATGCGACTTCGCGAGTATGCGCGCTCTTCGAGTTAGCTATAAGAGCAACGCCTTACGAAGCGTATCTTCGCTCTTAGTAGCGAACGTAGATCATGCCGGAATGTACCGCGCTGATCTTTACCACATCACCTGTCTGCGGAGCATGAATCATCTGGCCGCCGCCAATGTAAATGCCACAATGATGGTCATTGACGCAGATATCGCCCGGCTGCGGGTTGCTTACTTGCGTCCAGCCCATAAAGGTGCCGGTCGTACCCAAACGCGTGCCATACGATCCGCTCAAGCAGTAGCTTACCAAGCCAGAGCAGTCGAAGGAATCAGGACCGCAAGCACCCCATGAGTAGGGCTTGCCCAGCTGTGCATAAGCACGATCAACAACTACGTTGCCCGTTACCGACTGAGGCTTAGAGTTGTTAGAGCCGCTTGGTTTGCTGGGCTTAGGCTTGCTTGGGCTTTGGTGAGTGCCTTCATCGCCACCGTTGCCGCCGTTGCCGCCGTTGCCGCCGTTGTTGTTAGAGCCACCGGCGTTGCCGGACTCGATAGCCTGCTCGGCCTGCTGAGCCTGAGCTGCATCAGCTGCTGCCTGCTCCTGCTTTACCAGTTCCTGTGCTTCAGCGGACAAACCGTTGTACACATTCTGCATTTCAGATGCCTTCTGGTCAGCAGCATCGGCAACCTGCTTGGCTTCTTCAGCCTTATCAGATGCTACCTTAGCCTGCTGCTCTGCCTCATCCTTAGCGGATTGCAGCTCTTCGCGTGCCGTCTTGGTTTCTTGAACCAGCTGAGCATCGTCGTTGTTCATATCCTCAAGAACATTCCACGTGGTAGCAAAGTCTTCAAATGAATTTGCACCCAGAATGACGTCCAAAAACGTGGTGGAACCTGAGCGATACATATCACGAGCACGTTCGCCCAACTTTTGCTGATGATCTTCAATCTCAGCTGACTTTTCCTGGATCTTATCCTGAGCTTCTTGGACCTTCGCTTCAGCGTCCATCTGCTCCTGCAAAGCGTTCTGGTAATTTCCGCTTGCTTCGTCAAGTTCTGCCTGATAGGCGTTCAACTTCTGTAATGCTGCATCAGCCTCAGCCTGTTTATCATCGGCCGGGCTAGCAAAAGCGCTGGTTGCCGGAACAGCCAAACCTACTGCTAACACCACTGCGAAAAAGGCGCTGAGTACAGTCTTTCCATTAAAGGCATGTGTGTGTTCAGCCATATGTTTAGAGCCTCCTTAAGCTCGCGCTGCTTTGCGTTGATTGGAGCATTTTCGTCTTACAGTTCAAAGTCGCAAAGTGACGCTGTAGGCCATGGTAACAAAAGAGCCTTCCGCAATGCAAAATAATGTGAAGCCAGCCTTCATAATGCCAGGTCATCGGCATGTTTTGCACATCCTACCAACCCCGGTCCATCCGCGAGAAGCCAATATGAATAACGCGCGTCGTTATAGTAGGAGCACAACACGGCTGGATTGCGTCATTAAAGCGGGAACACCACACGGCTGGATTGTGTCGTTAAAGCAGGGACACCACATATACGATCAGTTTTCCCAAACGCTATGCTACACGGATTTAGCTACGCATACTCTCTTCCTCATGCATCTTGCGCTCACCCGCTTTAAGTTCGGCTTCCACTTCAGCACCAATTTCGGCATCGGCTTGCTGATGATCCCTCTTGTAACGGCGCTCCGCTTCATGAGCACCATGGGTCTGTAAGTTGCTCAGCGACGGCAGCTTCATTTCGAAGCGAAGACCCTTCAAAGAAGCAGCCTTTGCCTGTACGAACAGGAAGCAGAAGCCAGCGACGCCTGCTACCAGCGATGCCGCCAAAATGGCCACCTTAGCAATCATGATGTCTGCCGGATCAACAAAGGCTAAATTCGCAACAAAGATTGCCATCGTAAAGCCGACACCACCCAGTAAGGCAGCTCCTAACATATGTGCCCAATTCACGTTTTCAGGCAAGCTGGAAAGCTTCGTCTTTACAATAATGAAGCTCATCAACATGACGCCAATAGGCTTACCTAATACCAAACCGAAGAACACGCCCAAGAAAATGGAGTTACCCATGATGTCACCCGGGTTGGCTGCCGTAAATCCGACATCGGCATTGGTCAGGGCAAACAGCGGCAAAATAGCAAAGTATACCCACGGATACAAACGGCGTTCCAAACGCGTTGCAGGCGGTACCACCTGGCGAGCCACGCGTTCCAAGCGTGTCACACTGGCCAGGTAGTCAGTCTGGCCAATAATAGGCTGACTGGGTTCGAAGTTTTCGTTCGCCTCTTTTACGCGTTCCGTTGACCAGTTTGCAAATTTCTTCAAACGCACGCGCGAACTTGACGGAATGACAAACGCCAACAAAACGCCTGCGATGGTGGAATGTACCCCTGACATAAAGATGCAGTACCCCAGCACGGCACCCACCAACAGGTACAACAGCAGCGAATACATATGGGTGCGATTCATGATAATGAGCACAATCAACACCACCGCAGCGGCACCTAACCAAAATAGCGACGGACTTTGACCATAGAAAATGGCAATCACCAAAATGGCTACGATGTCATCAGCAACGGCTAAGGTGCTCAAAAAGACACGCACGCCCGCTGGCACACGAGAGCCTAAAAGCGCCAAAATGCCCAAGGCGAATGCAATGTCGGTTGCCGTCGGCACACCCCAGCCCATGATGGTGTCGGGATTGCCCACATTGAAACTCATGTATACCACGATGGGCATCAGTACACCACCAATAGCGGCACCCACCGGCAGAATTGCCTGACGAATATCTCGCAGTTCACCTACGGTCATTTCGTACTTGATTTCAAGACCTACCAGCAAGAAGAAGATGGCCATCAGAATGTCGTTAATGATGTGAGCAAGTGACATCTCAACATGAGATTCGCCAAACCCCAGCATTAGTTCAGTGTGCCAGAATTCGTAGAACTGCTCGTGAAATGCCGTATTAGCCACAATAAGGGCAACGATAGCGCCGAGCAGCATAACGCCTGCTGCCTTGGTAGTTGAATGTGTCAGTTCCAGAATCTTGTAGTAGCGGCGTTGATGACCTTCCGCTTCCTTGATGAAAATATCCGATTCTTTGTGATGATGTTGAGCCATAAACGACCCTCCCATTCGCTTACGCACGCTACTTCACATTACCAGAAAAGGACAGCACAGCGCTGTAGGCACCGGTGGTCATGCGCAAATTTATGGACGACAATACCAGATGTGTATTGGTAGATGACGGAACGTGAACGTGTCCACGAATCTATTCGCAAAATGTTCAAAATGCGCTAGACTTATAGATGAAAACGGTAGACGAGGGGATTGGATAAGCCGTTTCCATTGAGGGGACACCCCACAAAGCTTGCAAGGGCGCTTGCATGAAGAAAGCCACTAGGCCTCGCACCATTAGCGGGACCGCTCTTAACAAGGCAATGCAAAGCGCGCCATCAGCTACCCACTGATAGGTAGAGCTTTTTGGGACTCATCGTTATCTCTGAAGGCAAACGCTCATCGCCTCTTCCCTTCCGTCGCATCGTAGGAAAAGTTATAGTTTGAGAGGTGAAATCATGGAAATCACCGTCACTGGCCGCAAGATGCCCATCACTGATGCCCTGCGTTCTTATGCAGAAGAAAAAGTTGGCAATGCCATGAAGGTTATGGATATCCATCCGTTGACTGCTGAAGTTGTTCTTCACGTTGAAAAAAATCCTGCTAACCCAACGCCAGCAACGTGCGAAGTAACCATGCGTGCTCGCGGACATATCATTCGTGTTGAAGAGCATGATGAAAACATGTATGCCGCTATTGACGTTGCTGCTGCAAAGGCGCTTCGTCAGCTGCGCAAGTACAAGACTCGCGTTATCGACAAGAAGATCGCCGACGCTCCGGTCGTAAACAAAAAAGCTCCGGGTAAAGAGCTTGATATAGACGGCTTGATGAGCGAGCTTTCTGCTGACGATGAAGTAGTACGTGTGAAGGATCTGGTACTGGAGCCTTTGACTGAAGAAGAGGCTTTGATCCAGATTGATCTGTTAGGCCATGACTTCTTTGCCTACATTGACCGCGACACCAATGCAGTAAACATCCTGTACCGTCGCGATAATGGCGGTTACGGTTTGTTAAAGCAGGTTGAGGAATAAAACTATCTCCTGCAGGCTGATTATTTAGGCTGATTATTACCTCTGTTTAATCCCCTGTCAGGTGCGCTTGGAAAGCTTGGGGATATCATCCGTTGGACATCCACCATGCTCGACGAACCAAATCAAAAGGGCTGCTTTAAAAGCAGCCCTTTTTTGTACGTTTAAACAACTCCTGAACCAAGCGTTGCAGCATATTCCTGCCCTTCGCGCAGGTACAGGTTTATGTAGTAATCCTGGCGCTTTTTGACCTCTTCGGGCGTAAAAATTTTCTTCACTTTCGCAGGCACACCCGCCACTAAAGAATTAGGCGGTACCTCCATACCCTCAAGCACTAAAGCACCTGCAGCCACCAAAGCCCCTTTACCAATATGAGCACCGTTTAAGATAGTGGCGCCCATTCCCACAAGCACATCGTCTTCGATGGTACACCCATGCACCAGAGCATTATGCCCAATGGTTACGCGCTTGCCAATGTGGGTAGGATAATTTACATCGATGTGCACGGTGACATTATCCTGGATATTGGTATCGTCCCCAATCACAATGGGCTCGCGCTCTGCACGAATAACCGCCCCAAACCATACCGAAGTATGTTTTCCTAAGGTGACGTTACCCGAAATGGTGGCGTTTAGTGCTATGAAATCAGCTTGCGAGATATCCGGAGTGTAATCAGGAAGCGAAATAATCATGATTAGTCAGCTGCTCCTTCAGCAAAACGAGCCAAAAATTCGCGAGTGCGCTGATGTTGAGGATTGTTGATAACCTCTTTCGCGGCGCCCTCTTCCACGATAACACCACCATCCATAAATGCCACTTTATCGGCCACATCACGCGCAAACGCCATTTCATGGGTAACAATGACCATCGTCATATGCTCTTCTGCGAGTTCCCGGATAACCCTTAATACCTCTTGCGTGAGCTCGGGATCAAGCGCACTGGTTGGCTCATCAAAGAAGAGTACATCCGGATCTAGCGCCAATGCGCGCGCAATCGCAACACGCTGTTGTTGACCGCCGGAAAGTTCGCAGGGCACCATATCTTCCTTGCCTGCCAAACCCATCTTTGCCAACAGTTCGCGCCCCTTTGCAAGCGCTTCTTCTTTCGGCTTTTTCTGAACGTTAATCAGCGCATCAGTCACATTGCGCAACACCGTAAAGTGCGGAAACAGGTTGAAATTCTGAAACACCAACCCGTAGCGCTTTTTCGCCTGCGCCAGTACATCTTTGCCGCCATAGACCGATTTACCGTCGTCGCCCTGCGTTGCCACCGCCAAATCGCCATACGAAAGCGAACCTGAGTCCAGCGTTTCCAGCAACGTTAAACAGCGCAAAAGCGTGGACTTACCACCGCCGGAAGGACCAATAATGGAAAGGACATCGCCCTTTTCCACCGTAAGCGAAATATCTTTTAATACGTCATTCTTACCGAACGATTTCTTAGCGTGTTGCAAGTTTACAACGGGTTCGTTTCCCATCGTGAAACCTCTCTCTTAACCCTGGGCTTAGCGCCCAACAAACATATCTGGCACCGCTTAGCTCTGGTAGTAGTTCATCTTCTTTTCGATGCGACCCATCACAAATTCGATGATCAGGCAGAACACCCAATAAATCAGCGCTGCGATCGCATACGGAATCATAGAAACTTCGCTTGCTGCCAGCGATTTTGCAACCGAGAACATTTCGGCAACGCCCAGAACAAATGCCAGTGACGTGTCCTTAATCAAGACGATCACTTCGTTGCTCATGGCAGGCAAAATAACCTTGATTACCTGCGGCAAAATAATTTTCATGAAGGTTTGAGTGGAGGAATAGCCCAGTACCTGTGCTGCTTCGTACTGACCGCGCGGAATGGACTGAATACCCGAACGATAAATTTCTGCAAAATAAGCCGAATAGTTCAAGATGAAGCCCAAAGCACAGGCGCCGAACTTCCAATCAGTACCCATGTTCATACCAAACAGAGCATACGGTGCAAACATGAACGCCATCAGCTGCAGCATTAAAGGGGTGCCGCGCAAGATGGAAATATAGAAGCGCGCGATCAATGCCAGTGGTTTAAATTTGCTCAAACGGCACAGCGCCACCACGACACCCAACGGGATTGAACCCACTAAGGTCACGACAAAGATCCAAGCCGAAAAGCCAAGACCCTCAAAAAGCGCGCCAATCATTACTGTTATATCCACTGCTGTCCTCCTTGTTGCAACAGGTCTTTACGCAACAAAGGGCGAAGCCTGAAAACTCCGCCCTTTAAGGGTTATGTTGCTCGCCTTTTAATGAAAAGCTCCCGTTAAGCCATGCCGCCAAGTGCTTGCAAAGTTGCAATCGTCTTAGAGCATGATCTAAAAGAACTCTGTGACTTCGTTTGCTGCGCGGCCTACTTCAACACCCAGTTGTCGACATTAACGCCGTACTGAGCATACTTATCACACAGCGTTGCAACCGTACCATCGTTGTGCATATCACGCAGCGTGTCGGTAACCTTTTGAGCCAGAGCCTCATCGCCCAACTTGAAGCCAACCGCATAGTGTTCCGCGCTCAGAGGATCCAATTGGGTATACGCATCAGGCTTTGCTGCAATCTGATACTGCGCGATAGAAAGGTCACACGCTACCGCGTCCACAATGCCACTTTCCAACTGCATGAAGGCATTGTTGTAATCGGGCAAGGTCTGCAAATCCTTAAAGGTATCAGCCAGATCCTTCTTGTCACCCTCAAGCACATCAAGAGCAGCAGAATCTGCCTGAGTTACTACGGTCTTGCCAGCCAGATCTTCCAGACTGTTAATGCCGGAGTCCTTCTTTACCACCACAACCTGCTCGTTGAGCATATAGGGTTCAGAGAAAGTGTACTTACCCTCGCGGCCTTCCATGGTAAAGCCGTTCCAAATGCAGTTGATGCTGCCCTGGTTCAACAAGGCATCCTTAGAGTCCCAATTAATGGGCTCAAGCTGGATATCCCATCCGTTGCGTTTAGCAACTTCAGTTGCCAAATCTAAGTCGATACCTGTGGGCTGATTGTTTTCATCCATAAAGCCGTAAGGCGGATAGCTGTTGTCAAAACCCACAACCAGTGTGCTGATATCAGCAGATTTATCTTCCCCTGAATCAGACGAAGATGCCTGCGAATTCGAGGAGCAGCCAGCCAGCAGCGCCAGCGCAAGACATGCCACACAGGCGATGCTCAACAACGTCAGTTTCTTTTTCATATATACCTCGCTTTACGGTTTCGATGCCGTTCACTTTACCGTACTAAAGTGTTGGGGGTATACCATAGTCGCTCTATCCATTTCTTCTTCACACCAATACTCCCTACAGCAAGCGGTACCTTTCATGTACCAAGCGGTCTTGAGAGGACCCCTTGAGGCTTCTCTTATACAAAGCTGGTTACAAAGTTGGTTACGAAGTTGGTTACGAAGTTTGACAGCGTCTCTTACATAAGCTTTTCCTGTCCCTTAAAAAGTTTGCCCTGCATAACTTGAAGGTCTTTCGAAGATGTTAGATAGAGGGCTACCTAAGCGCGCTTGATGCCACTAAAATAGCCCCACTATGACTACGAATAACACCTCAACACCCACCATTCGCCTTGCTACCGTTGCCGATGCGCCGGTACTGCGCGAAATATATTTGCCGTATGTGCAAACCACTGCGGTTACGTTCGAATTGGAAGACCCCACGCTGGAAGATTTCACGTCACGCGTCGAAACAACGCTGGGCAGCTATCCCTATTTAGTCGCCGAAGTCGACGGCGTTATTGTGGGTTACACCTACGCATCACCCTTCCGTCCACGTGCGGCATATCGTCACGCGATAGAAACGTCTATCTATGTGCGAATGGGCTATAAGGGAAACGGCGTAGGGCGCCGTCTCTATGAAACATTGGCACGCATGCTCATGTTACAAAACGTCTACAACATGGAAGCCTGTATCGCTCACTGCGACCCACCAGACGAATACGTACCCAGCACCAGCCGTCTATTCCACGAGCGCTTAGGGTTTCGCATGGTTGGCTCGTTTAAGCAGTGCGCACATAAGTTTGGCCGTTGGTATGACATGATTTGGATGGAACGCATCATTGCCGATCATCCTGAAAATCCGGATCCCTTTAAGCCATTCCATGAAGTGAATCCCGAGCTGATTGATAACGTTTTAAAGCAGGCTAATCGCTAGCAGCCCAATCTAACCCATGAGCACCCTTCCCCAAGAAGGGTGCTTTTTTTATTTGTCGGAGCGCACACGAGCTAAAGCCAAAACGAATACCACCAAAGCGCATACAGCAGAAAAACCGAATGCCACGTGATATCCCATCGCCACAGATCCCAAGAACGGACCTGCCACGATGGCATACACCATAAGCGCTGTTCCCAGCGAAGCACAAGCCTGACGGACAGCTGTACCAAATGATGAAGCGTCGGTCATAAGCCCGTGTGGCAATTCTCCCATGCCCCATGAATTCAAGGGACCAATCAAGCCAGATACGCCTGTAGCGCGTACGCTCTGCATAGCAAGAATGACCCAGAACGGCGTGTTTTCATCCACAAACACCATCATGGCAGCGCCAGCCACCAGACAAAATGCTGCAATGGTGATAACCGGACGAGCCCCAATTTTATCGGTCAAGATGCCCGCAAGCGGATTGATGATGAACGCCGCAACCGTACCAGGCAGCAGGGCTAAACCAGCCTGAAACGCACTGCCGCCCCACAGGTTTTCGATATAGAGCGGAATAATAAGCGTGATGCCCATGAAACTGGCGTACAAAAAAATCGCCATCCAAAAACTGAGGCGAAAACGCTTCGAATCAAAAATACCCATATTGATGAGGGGCACTTCCACTCGACGCTGTCGGCGCACGAACAGCACCAAGAAAACCGCACCAATGATAACGGGTACCCAAATCAACGGGTTTTCCAAACCATAGCTCGATGCATTGGAAAAGCCCAGTAACAACCCGCCAAAACCTAATGCCGATTGGATGAGTGAAATGACATCCAAACGATATTCTTTATTACCCGGTGCGGTTTTCTGGATTACAAAAATGGCAAATACGATCAACAAAGCGGTGCATGCAGTAAGTGCAACAAAGAAGCTTCGGCACCCAAAAGACTCCAGCATCCAACCGCCAATAGTGGGACCGATATTCGGCGCAAAGCCCATTGCAATCCCAGCAATACCCATAGCCGTTGCCTGCTGATTGCGCGGAAACGTCATCATGATCAGACTCATCATCATGGGCATCGTGATGCCCGCAGAAATTGCCTGGAGTACGCGACCAACAATCAAGATAGGAAAGTTCCAGGCCACCGCATCAATAAGACCACCAATGAGCAGTAATACCAAAGAGCCAAGGATCACGCTTTTAAGCGAGAAGCGGCGCATTAAATAGGTAACCACCGGAACGGTTATGCCAAGAACAAGCATGTAGAGTGCCGTTACCCATTGGCCCAAGCCAACGTCAACGCCGAAATCAGTGGCCATGCCAGAAAACATGGCATTAAGTGCCGTCTGTGACAAATTGCCAAAGCATGATCCAAAAATAACAACGGCCACCATCAAAATGACGTGGCGCATATGTGAAGTCTCTTCAGCTGTCTTATTCTGTGTATCTGTCGTCATAGAAGCCTCGGAATTGCGTCGGTTAGCTACAATAACAACGTAATTTTCGCACTTTTAGACCGTGCTTTCATGAGTGCATTAGGAAACTTCTACGAAAGTGGTGTTTTGCCCGTGAGCAACTCTTCCCCGCTGCCCCATTCCTCACAGAACAAGTTTTCAATTGTTTTCAGTTGGGCTTTGGTTGTAGTGATGGCAGGAGTCATCTTTTTCATGTCAGCCAATACGGGTGACTCCATCAATCATGGATTGGGAATAATTTCTGCCGTCAAGGCAGCGCTTTCATCTTTTGCCTTGTCCCTCTTTGGACACAGTGTAGACGTATCTCCGGTGGGTCATTTCACTGAATACCTGATTTTTGGCATTCTGCTTGCCAATGCACTACGCTTCCATATGCCACTTAAGCGCGCGTTGATAATTGCAGTTGTGATTGGCAGCGCCTATGGCGTCACCGACGAAATTCATCAACTCTTTGTTCCTGATCGCAGCTGCGATCCCGCCGACTGGGCGGTGGATACCGTTGCTAGCTTTGTAGGTGTATGCATAACCTATGCCGCAGTTCGTCACCGCGACCATCGATCCCACTAAAAGCGTAAGGCACCTACCACTTATGATAGGTGCCCCGTCGTTCACTCTCTTGTCAAGGACAAGAGGATTCGCTCGAGGGTAACTCCTGCGCTCTAACGAAAAAGGACAAGACGATGGCGTCATCTCCAAGAGCCCGAACAAGAGATGCGCCGGCGAAGAGGTGCAGAGGTATCGCCACACGCAGGTTTTTTGTTCCCTCTAAGTTAACCACGTCTAACTATAATGAAAAATTAACCATAGTCAACACTTTTCTAGAAAGAGGAGCAAAAATGCCGCTCGCCTGCGGCAAATGGTAGAACCGTGACGAAAGAAAAAAGAAACCCCTCAGTGATTGCGATTATCTTCTCGCCATATAGACAGAGAAGGCGCCGGCGCAAGAGGGGTATCACGCCGGCGCAAGCGACGAGAAAGCTTGTGCTTTTCCGTTATCGCTATCGTAACTAATTTTCTCATCATGATAGCAAAAATGAAGCTATTATTTATTATTTATATATAGGTCGTTCCGATAGGTTATAGTATACTTTATAAGGCATATGTACGGTTTTAATAAGTGGTCCTCTTCCAAATTTAGGATTTCACAACACTGCTTATAAGAGCCCGGACAAAGCCTCTTTTTCGCTATGAAAACGTACTCATCTCATAGGTAGCCTTCTCCCAAAACAGGAAATTCACCGACTTTTTCCCAACAGATTACAACATTTGTCTAGCGGCACGATGACCAGGTGCTAGTCATTTCCACCGGTTGCATCCTTCATCAAACGTATAAAGCGTTCCTCAAGGTCGCATGAAATTCTAAATGTGCCATAATAGTAATAAATAGTGCATTGAACTCGCGTTTTGGGGATAGCGAGGCACTAGGTTTTTCCACGTCAGGAGAGAGGGGCTTACCATGATGTATCGCCGTATTTTGGTTCCCTATGATGGGTCCGAGCATTCTATTGGGGCATTTACTGCTGCCCGTTCGCTAGCAATAGATTCACCGGAGACAGAGATATACGTCTTGAACGTCATTCCGATGGCATTCGCCGCATCGCTTTCCGATGGTGACATTGTTACCAGCGGCGGCTCGCCTTTTGTTGATCAGGCAGCATATGGAAACCTGGTAGACAAAACACTACACGATATTACCGATGAGATTAAAAACGAGGTTGAGCCGCTTTATGACGGATTTCCGGCAGAACGCGTACACGTTGAAGCCGTAACTCATCCCTCTTACACCGATGGCATTAACGAATACGCCACGAATCACGATTGCGACTTAATTGTGATGGGTCGTCGCGGCGTTGGCGCCGTACGCGGCATGCTCGGCAGCGTCAGCTACGGCGTATTGCGCACGAGCGATTTACCGGTACTTACCGTAAAGTAGCCAATCGGCCTTCATAGCACAGTTTCTGCGCGAGCAGCATATACCTTGCTCGATGCGCCCCGCCCCATCACCCCGGCGGGGCGCTTTTATGTTTTCAATCAGCGCTCTATGCAAACGCCAGTGCCTGCTCCAAATCAGCCAACAAATCTTCCGTACCTTCAATGCCACAGGATAGACGAATCAAATCGGGGCTGATACCTGCCGCTTTGAGTTCTTCATCATTCATCTGACGATGGGTAGCATTGGCAGGGTGTAAGACACAGGTGCGGGCATCAGCAACATGAGTTGCAATCTGAGCCAACTTCAAATGAGACATAAAGCGCTCTGCGCCTTCGCGACCCCCTGCCACGCCGAAGCTCACAACGCCACATGAGCCATTCGGCAAATACTTCTGAGCCAGCTCGTAATTATCATCACCCGGCAAGCCGCAATAACGCACCCAAGAAACTTTGGGATGCTGTTGCAAAAATTCGGCCACCGCCTGACCATTCTTACAGTGTTGTGCCATGCGTACATGTAAACTTTCCAGGCCCATGTTAAGCAGGAACGCATTCTGGGGCGACTGCACCGAGCCAAAGTCGCGCATCAGCTGTGCTGTAGCTTTTGTAATAAATGCGCCTTCAAGACCAAAACGTTCGGTATACACTACGCCGTGGTAACTCTCATCGGGTTCGGTCAAGCCTGGGAATTTTTCAGGGTACTTCGTCCAGTCAAACTTTCCCGAATCAACAATGCAGCCACCAATAGCAGCACCATGGCCATCCATGTATTTGGTGGTGGAATGAGTCACTATATCAGCACCCCATTCAAACGGACGACAATTAACCGGCGTAGGAAACGTGTTGTCAACGATCAACGGCACCCCATGATCATGTGCCGCCTGAGCAAACCGCTCAATATCCAACACCGTTAAAGCAGGATTGGCAATGGTTTCGCCAAATACCGCTTTTGTGTTGGGACGAAATGCTGCTTGCAATTCTTCGTCGGAGCAGTTTGGCGATACAAACGTACACTCCAACCCCATACGCGCCATCGTATGCTCGAACAAATTATAGGTACCGCCATAGATTGCAGACGATGCTACGATATGATCTCCCTGGCCAGCAATGTTGAATACCGCAAAGAAGTTGGCTGCCTGACCAGAAGAGGTAAGCATAGCGGCCGAACCACCTTCAAGCTCACAGATCTTGGCTGCCACATAATCGTTCGTAGGATTCTGCAAACGGGAATAAAAATAGCCCGATTCTTCCAAATCGAACAGCTTGCCCATATGCTCACTGGTATCGTATTTCCAGGTCGTACTCTGGTAGATAGGAATTTGGCGCGGATCGCCATCACCTGGATGGTAGCCACCCTGTACGCAGATCGTGCTTAACGACTCACTCATAGTTGTTCTCCCTCAATACGTTTAGCGCTCCTATTGACGCTCCTGTTGGCGCTGCGCTTTAGCTTGCGCATGTTTCGATAGTGCCACTCAGCTTTTTCTTGACCTGAAAATTATAGTGAGCAACCGCGCAGGTGACATGGAGATATTGCCCGAAGCGTTGGAGCAATTTTCTATACCCAGCTATTGACAATACAAAACTGCATCTTTTCTTATCGTCAGACCCGCTAGAGTACAATGCTTATGCAAGAGCGAAAGGACTTCCACATGCCTATCAGAATTCCCGACACCCTTCCCGCAACTGGTGTTTTGGAAAGTGAAAATATCTTTGTCATGACCGAGCATCGCGCTATGCATCAGGACATTCGTCCGTTGCGCGTTCTTATATTGAATCTGATGCCCTTAAAAATTGACACCGAAACTCAGATCTTGCGCAAACTTTCAAACACCCCATTACAGGTGGATGTTGACCTGCTGCAAACTGCTTCTCATCAGTCATCCCACGTGCCAGTTGAACATCTAAAATCATTCTATGTGAGCTTGGAAGACATCCGTAACAAACACTATGACGGCATGATTGTGACCGGTGCACCTGTCGAAAAGATGACGTTCGAAGATGTGGACTATTGGCCCGAGCTCTGTGAGATTTTTGAATGGTCTAAAACCAACGTGTTTTCTACTCTGTACATCTGCTGGGGTGCACAGGCCGGCATTTACTATCACTTTGGTGTACAGAAGCACCTCTTAGAGAAAAAGCTTTCGGGCGTTTTTGCCCATCACATCTTAAAGCCCAGCTCGCCATTAGTACGCGGCTTTGACGATATAGTCTACGCACCGCATTCGCGTTTTACTGAAGTTCATGCCGAAGATATTGCCGCCAAACAAGATTTAGAGCTGATATCAGTTTCAGAAGAAGCAGGTGTCTACATTGCCAAAAGCACCAACAGCCGTCACTTCTTTGTGTTCGGTCATCCCGAATACGACACCAATACACTCGCCAGCGAATACCATCGTGACGTCAAAAAGGGACTAAACCCCGAAGTTCCTAAACACTATTTCCCTCACGATGATCCCAGCCAGCGTCCTATTTCCAATTGGCGTGCAGCCGCACAGCTGCTCTATACCAATTGGCTCAACTATTACGTCTACCAGGCAACACCATACGACATCGAACAGGTGGGGTCGCATTAGGCACTGGTCCGACACTGGTCCGACATCAGCCCAACATCAGCCCAGCAACCAGTCTGCGACAATTCAAGACACGAGCCCGGCATGACTCCGATACGTGCCGGCGTAACCCCGACACCGAGCCCGGCATGACTCCGGCTCGTGCCGGCGTCATGCCGACACGAGCCGGACGCCAAGTCTCTACGCTCGTCCAACTAGGGATGCTAACCCTGAACGCGAATAACGGAAGGCTCTCCCCCGGTCACTACACCATCAAGTGCGAGGATGGCATTAATAGCTTCGCGCACCAAGCGTTCCTGCGCCGTATGCGTTACAAACACCAGGTCAACGTCATCGCGCGGTGACGTACCACGCTGCGTCACCGAGCGTACTGAAACACCGTGTTTCGAGAAAATGTCTGCCGTGGATGCCAATACACCCGGACGGTCAGCCACAACAAAGCGAATATAGTATTTGGTTTCCAAATCATCCATGGGCAGGATAGGTAAATAATCGGTGCAGGTGCAGCCCACGATAGGTTTAATACCCATCTGAATGTGACGTGCCACTTCCAGCACATCACCCATCACAGCACTGGCCGCAGGACCGGCACCAGCGCCTTCGCCAAAGAACATAGTCTGACCTACGGCATCGCCCTCAACAAAGATTGCGTTGTACACCCCGTTAACCGTTGCAAGCTGATGATCTTCTGGAATCATCGTAGGATGAACGCGCACATCAATGCCGTCCACCGTACGACGTGCATGCGCCACCAGCTTAACCACATAGCCCGAATCGTGGGCCATAGCCAGATCCACCGGCGAAATACGACGAATACCTTCGGTAAATACCTTATCCATGGTTACGCGAGAATTGAATGCAATGGAGGCCAAGATAGCAATCTTAGCTGCCGCATCCAAGCCATCTACATCTGCCGTGGGATCAGCTTCGGCAAAGCCCTTTTCTTGGGCTTCCTTGAGCGCCGTTTCATAGCTGAGATTATCTTCATCCATGCGAGTCAGCATATAATTGGTGGTACCGTTGACGATGCCCATGATGGAGTCAATGCGGTTAGCAATCAACGAATGCTTAAGTGGATCAATAATAGGAATGCCGCCACCCACGCTGGCTTCAAAGGCAATCTCAAGACCCTTTTCATCCGCCAGGCCCATTATTTCTTCGCCTGCCGTTGCCATGATGGCCTTGTTGGCCGTAACCACATTCTTGCCAGCCTTAAGCGCTTCGACAATGACTTCCTTGGCAACGCCGGTACCACCCACCAGCTCTACCACCAAGTCCACATTGGGATCGTTGACCACATCATGGTAGTTTGTGGTGAAGATATCCTCCACGCCATAGGCGCGTGCGACATCGGGCTTGCGGGAGCAAACACGCACCAATTCCAGATCAATACCAAAATGACGAAGAAAATCTTGCTTATGGTTGGCAAGAATTTCCAAGCATCCACCACCAACCGTGCCAGTGCCTACCAAGCCAATTTTGACCGCCATGTGCTCCCCATCTCCTTCGTCGGTTTTGCGCTTTACTTGTTACTCGTCTACATCGCATGCCATCAAATCGGCGTACGTTTCGCGACGCGTTACCAACCGTGCCACGCCATCTTTGACAAACACGATTGCCGGACGCGGCTGGCCATTGTAGTTGCTCGACATCGAATGACAGTAGGCGCCCGTCGAAAAGACGCACACAATATCATCAATATCGGGATGCTGAATAGAGGCATCCAGCGCCACGGCATCGCCGCTTTCGCAATGCTTGCCACACACCGTTACAATTTCCGTGCGCGGCTGATCGGCCTTATTCGCAATCACAGGTTCGTATTCCGCATGATAAAGGGCAGTACGAATGTTGTCCGACATGCCACCATCAACGGCAACATACTTGCGAATTCCTGGCAACGTTTTAATAATACCCACGGTATAAAGCGTGACGCCCGGCACAGCCGTGAGCGATCTTCCTGGCTCGGTTACGATACGCGGCTCAGGGAAGTTAAATTTCTTGCAGGCTTTGCGCATCTCAGAAGTGGTGATTTCGGCGAAATCATCAATAGAGGAAGGCTTATCTTCTGCCGTGTAGGCAACCCCCAGGCCACCACCAACGTCAATATCGCTTACCGTATAGCCATAGACATCGCGCACCCGGGCAGCAAATTCAATGATGACATCGATGGCTTCGCCAAACGAATGCAATGAAAAAATCTGCGAGCCGATATGCATATGAAAGCCCTGCAGATGAACATTTGGCGCCTTTAGCACATCGCCTACGCACTTGAAGGCGAAATCTTCGCGCATGGTGAAACCGAACTTAGAATCTTCGCAACCCGTACGAATGTATTCATGAGTATCCGCTTCAACACCCGGAGTAATACGCATGTAGATATTCTGAGTTACGCCCAGCTCCTGAGCGATAGCTGAAACACGACCAAGCTCAATACGAGAATCAACCACGATAATGCCCACGCCGGCAGAAATAGCCTCGCGCAGTTCCTGTGGCGTCTTGTTGTTGCCATGCACCACAACACGATCCATGGGAAAACCAACCGCCTGGGCAATAGCCAGTTCACCGCCGCCAGAAACATCCAAACACATGCCGTGCTCATTAGCCAAACGAGCAACAGCCTTGTTCAAAAACGCCTTGCCGGCATAGGCTACATCGGAATTGGGATAGCGGCCCTTAAAGGCCTTGCAATACGTTTCCATGCGATTGATCAAATCGGCTTCGTCATACACCATCAAAGCCGTGCCATATTCATGGGCAAGTTCAACCATGTCCACGCCGCCGATAAACAGATGATCATTTTTTACTTCAGCGGTCATGGGTAAGCAAGCGCCCAAATCCATCGTCGTGCGCTGGTCGGGCTGTTTAGTTAAATCAGATGCGGGAAGTGACATTCGCTATTCCTGTCTCTCCGTTACGTTATATTCGTTCGCTATGATACCGTGAAATAGGACAACAACTCATTTTTTCACTAGGCGGTAACACGACCGAGATATATGGATGGTATAAGGTCGCGAAAGGACAGCACATGTTACGCATAACCGTATTTGCAATCGGCAAGTTGAAAGAGTCATTCTGGAAAGATGCAGTTGCAGAATACCTCAAACGTTTAAGCGGCTATGCCAAGATTGACGTGCGCGAATTACCCGATTCCAACATGGATCAGGAAGCCCAGGCGCTGCTTTGCGCTCTTCCCCAATCCGAGCCCATCATTCTGATGGATATCAAAGGGAAAGAAACCTCAAGTGAAGGCCTGGCACACATGATAGAAACGTATGCGCTGGAAGGCTCTTCGTCAATCAATTTCATCATTGGTGGCAGTGATGGTGTGGCCACAGAAATCAAGAACCGTGCAACCAGGCGCATCAGCTTTGGGCCCATTACCCTGCCTCACAATTTGGCGCGCGTGGTATTGCTGGAACAGATCTATCGCGCGTTTAAGATTATTCGCAAGGAGCCTTACCACAAGTAGCAAAAGCGCTCATGCCCCTATCGCTTAGATTATTGCCATAAGTAGGTTGCCATAGATAGCTTGCCATCAGTAACCCATCACATCAGTAACAAGAGAGGCAAGGGGTCAGTGGCAGTAAGGGCACTTGGCACCTAAAACCGTCTGGTTTAGTTTTGCCAGTCAGCGCCCACTACCACCAAAATATCGCCGGAATATGAATAGGTGCCATCATTTTGCTTCATTTGGCCTTTACCCAGCAGATCAACAACTTTTTGTGCCTTATCTTTATCGGAGGCGTTCTGATAGATCACCATCGTCTTTGAGTAGTTGAAGTCATCGGCATTGCCCGTTTCGACAATCGCACCATCAGGCGTGAGCTTCTGAGCTGCCTCATTGGCACACCCTTGGATGCCGCTGCCATTCTTTACGGCAATCTTTGTACCCGAAAGTGACACCGTGCCACCCGACGAGCCAGAATCGCTATCACCATTCCCTGATCCTCCATCACCAGCCGATGCCATCTTGGCACCGGAGGCCGGATCAACCACATCGCCTTCCGTCGGTGGCAAGCCCTGCTTGACGCGATCCATCATAGCGCGCCACTGCGACTCCTGAACCACTTCATACCAAATATCGTTTTCATATACCGACTCGGTTGGCACCGCTGCGGTGTAGACATTCTTATCAACGTCAATGCCAATCATAGATTGTGCCAAACCTACAATGCCCGCAACACTGTAGTCGGTCGAAACATAGTCCGCCAATGTATTGACCGTATTGGTAATAGTGGCCACATCTGAACTCATGACCTTTTTCATGATGGCAGAAAGAACCAATCGCTGATTAGCTGCACGAATGGAGTCGCCATCACCAATAGCGTCATAGTTATGACGGCTACGACAGAGGATAAGAGCCTGATCGCCATTTAAGGTCTGCTCACCTGCGTCAACGTGACCGCCTGCCATGTCATCGTTAATTTCCATAGGTACATCAACATCAATGCCGCCCAAAGCATCAACAACCGCCTTGAAGCCATCGAAGTCAATTTCGGCATAATGACTGATGGGAACACCTGCCAAATCCGAAACCGTCTTAACGGCAAGCGAGGGGCCACCAAAGGCATATGCCGCATTGATCTTCTGTGTGCCATGCGTACCCAGTTGAATCTTGGTATCTCGCGGTACCGAAATCAGAGTTACTTCTTTGTTCTGAGGATCAATGCGCGCCAATATCATGGAGTCGGTTCGATATGAACCGCCATACACATCGCTATCTTCACGATCCTGTGATTTATCGACGCCGATCAGCAGCATGTAGAACGGATCAGACGGCGAGTCAGTGACAGACAGGGAGCTGAGTAAATCAGGATCCAAGTCGTCACGCAAATTGCTATCGATAGAGTGGATATAGGCCCATGCAGCGCCGATACCACCCAGCAGCAATGCCAAAATAACGGCCAGCACAATCAAAACGATGCGCTTGCGGCGAGCTTTCTTCTTGCGAGCACGCTGAGCCATGACAAATTCTCGGTCTGCAGCATTTTGCCCATAGCGACTATTGGCCGCTGCAGGGCTTAAGGGTACATAGCCATTGTTTGACGCATTGTTATAACGGCTGTCATAACCATTGGTGTAACCGGCATTGCGATTGCTCTGAGCATGCGAAGCGGGATGCGTAGAATTGCCATACTTGTTGGCCTGATACGCAGCAGACGCACGATTAGAAAAGCCCGCAGTGGACTGATTGACATACGAAGACCGCTCGAGTGCATCCTGGTTTGCGTTGCTATTAGCACGCGAACGGGAAGAGCGCGCATTCGTGCGGCGGCTTGTTTGAGAGCGATCTACGCCGCGCTTCCTGCGGACAGAACGCTTTGGGTGCTTGTTATTAGACGCATACATAGGGTAAATGATGCGTAAAAAACGAAGCCGGATCAAACGAATTCAGCCAAAACCATACATTGCACGGAAAAATAGGCCATATGCCCACTTTTTGTACATAATTGGCACGCAGTCTATTCATGCACTCCTAAACGATGCGCCATGTAGTGGTTCGCATCGTACTCGACAGAATCATCCAAAACAGCCAGCGTTACTGGAGCATTAAGCCCCAGACGGCGTTGAAGTGCCACCGAGATGAGATGGTCAGCAATGCCCGGGTTTTTACCCAAAAGCGGCCCATGCAAATACGTACCAATACAGTTGCGATACAGAGCACCATCATAGCCTGAATCATCATCGTTACCATGGCCCACATGCGAAATCACCTTGCCAAAGGGCTTCACTCCAGAGCCAATCTTGGTGCGACCTGCATGGTTTTCGTATCCCACTACCGGCCAAGACGCCAACGGGGAATCAAGCACAATGTTGTCAATCAAACGATCGAAGCCCGCTCCAGCACGCAGCGTTTCAGCATCAATGATCGAAAGACCCTCAACTTCTTCATCGCCCATCAGCCAACGACGACCCAAGATCTGGTAACCACCACAGATTGCCAACACCACTCCATCATCTTCAATAAAGGAGCGCAGCTCTTCTTTCATCTGGAATAGCACTTCGCTTGCAAGCTTCTGTTCGCGATCGGGGCCGCCGCCCAGCATAACGATATCGGCCGTTTCCAAATGTGCTTGTTGGCCATAGCGTACTGCATCAACTTCAACCGGAATGCCGCGCCAAGCACAACGCTGCATGAGCACCCGCACATTACCGCCATCACCATACAGATTCAAAAGATCAGGAAACAGATGCACGATGCGAAGCGGACGTTGCGCCAATGCCTCAACCCCAGGCTGTTGCACCGTACCATGATGTTTGCGTACCGGCTCATTCGTGCCTGCGGCAGGGGTGGCGAGGGGCTTTTTATCAGCGCGCGCCATCAGCGATTGACGCACCGAAGGCAGGGACGTGTAGTTCGCGATGGCATACATATTCCACTCGACAGGCATAGCAAGCGCATCGTTGACCATATCATCAACGCTATCGATAGTCTGCGCCTCAATGCCGGCATAGCGCAGACGCACCTGTAAGTCGTTCTTGCGAATGCCTCCGGCATATACCACAACATCTTCCTGACCAGCCAACTCTTCAAAGTCGCAGTCCCAGATCCACGAAATATCGTGACCATCAGCCTCGTTGTCATTGATAAAGAATGCAGCCACTTTCTTGCCCGGCGCCTGGGTAATAAGCTTCATATTCTGATTGAAGCCCGTCGGATTCTTCGCCAAGTTCAAAAGCACCGGCCTGCCCTCAATCGTCAAGCGCTGCAAGCGGCCATTTTGAGGATCAAACATATCTACTGCCTGCTGGAATACCTCATCAGATACTCCTGCGCAGTGAGCAGCAAGCCATGCTGCCATCACGTTGTAGACCATATACACACCGGCACGCTGCGCATGAAGCGTTACTGCCGTATGCGTTAAGCGATCTTCCACTTCAAAGGTAATATCATCGCCAAACACCGCATGTTGAGCGGCAAAATCGAGCTTAGGGCGACTAAAGCCGCAGTTCGGACACGAGTAAGTGCCCAGCTGACCATACTGACGATAACCATACGTAAACATTGCCGAACAGCGCTGGCACATTTGGGCATCACTGACAACATTTTGCTCCTGATGCAAATCTTCATCGACACCGAACGCCAACGACTTATTAGGAACCTGAGAGGCCACCATGGCGCACAACGGATCATCGGCATTGTAAAGCAGCGTCGTATGCGGCGAATCTTTCAGCGCCTGCACAATAGCATCCTGCACACGATCAATTTCGCCGCAGCGGTCCAGCTGATCACGGAACAGATTCAACAGCAACACATAGGTGGCTTGCACCTGCGGCAAGGTGTGCGCCAACCACAGTTCGTCGGATTCAAATACCGCCCAATCAACGTTGCTTTTGGCTTGAAGCAACGTGGTTGCCACGCCATACGCCAAATTGGCACCCGTGCGATTGCAAGCAATCGTTTTGCCCTGACGTTCGAGCGCATCGGCAATCATATTAGTAATAGTGGTTTTACCGTTAGTCCCCACCACCACAATGGATCCTGTTGAAACTTTATTCATAGATTCCGCGATGATGCGCGGGTCTATCTTGAGCGCAATTTTTCCCGGCAAATTAGCTGCAGGACGGTGTGCCACATGACGCAAACCCCATGTGCTTACCGAACTTGCCGAACGAGCTAATGCACTACGAAAACTCATATCGAACCTCTCCAGGAATATTGGTACGAAAGCACCTTGTGAGAATAGCTGTTAAGAATAGTTTTTATTCAGCATGCCAGCACATCCCAACGACATTCTTTCGCATGGTAACAGGTGTTGTTCAAGCTGATAATACGGCACCAACCCAGCCTTGCGAGCCGCGCCATAACAACGCATTAAAAATGTCATAATACGCGCAACCTATGACAAAAACTTCAATTTGGACTATAAAATTCTTCCAATTGATAGGCTCAGCCTCTAGATTTGGCTCACTTCTGCGGTTACTTTCATTAAGAAATAAACGCCTATGCAATTCTATTTCGCGCTATACTTTCTCCAGGTTTACCGGCTAAAGACGTGTGTCCTATCCCCCAAAAGCGGATACACGGATTTTCGCCTGCCAACATGAGAGGGAAGTCCATTCCGAGGCTAAGACAAGAACTTGCACTTATTTCTGTCGCGCGAAATGAGGGTCAATGATTACCGATCTAAAAGTAAACGAACAGAACAAGAAGGAGTACTACAAAAAAGGCTACTGGCATCATCGTACGCTGAATGACCTCTGGTCAAAGCGTGTGTCTCAAAATCCCGATCGTGAATACGTCAGTGACAACCTGGGTGTGCGTCTGACTTATTCCGAAGTTGATGACAAAGCGAGCCGCCTTGCTGCATGGCTTAAAAGCGTTGGGGTTAAAAATGGTGATGTAGTAACTTTGCAGATGCCCCCTTGGTCTGAGTTTTGTATCTTATACGTAGCCTGCTTAAAGGTTGGCGCAGTATGTCATCCCCTGCCGGTTACGTTTAATGGAGAAGATCTCATCTATTCCATGAATCTGGTGGAATCAAAAGCATTCCTGTGCTCCACCTTCCACCACAAAACCAACTTTGAGGATCAAATCTTGTCGATTTGCGACGAAATTCCTTCTCTACCCAATAACGCTATCTGCGTTCACGACAAGACAGTTCCCGCAAAGCGTTGCATTACCCTCAATGAAATTTGTGAGCAATTTGAACCGCTCACTGAAAAGCCTGAAAGCACCGCTGATGAGGTTGCCTTAATCCTGTCAACCTCTGGCACCACGGGCCGCCCTAAGGCGGTACTGCTTTCTCACAATGCGCTCATTTTTTCAGAGAGTACCTTTATCAAAAGCCTGCATTTAACGCAGGATGACGTCATGTTCATGCCAGCGCCGCTCAATCATGCCACCGGCTTTAACCACGGCCTTATCACGCCATTGGTGTTAGGTGGCCGCGTGGTGCTGCAACAAGAATTCAAGCCATGCGAAGCCATAGATATCATGAACGCCGAGCACGTCACCTGGTCTATGGGTGCCACCCCCTTTATCTATGACATGCTGAATTGCTGCGACGAAGCGAACAAAACGTTCACCACCTTAAAACTGTACGTGTGCGGCGGCGCACCCGTTCCAGGTACTATGGTGCACCGTGCTCATGAACACGGTTTGAAGCTGTGCGAATGTTACGGATCCACCGAAAGCTGTCCTCATCTTTTGGTTCCACCCGAAGATTGCCTGGAATGGAACGGCAACTGGTCGGGTATTGCCTGCGAAGGTATTGAGGTGAAAGTCGTTGATGACAAGGGCAATGAAGTGCCCCATGGCGTTCAGGGCGAAGAGATTTCGCGTGGGCCTCACATGTTCTGCGGGTATCTAAAGAATCCTGAAGCTACCGCTAAAGACCTTACCGATGATGGCTGGTTTTTCTCGGGCGACCTGTGCATCCAAGACGATATGGGTCGCGTAAAAATTAACGGTCGCAAGAAGGAAATCTTAATCCGTGGCGGCATCAACATTTCTGCCAATGAAGTGGACAACAATCTGAATGGCTGTCCAGGCGTTGGGCCACATGCCACCATCGGCATGCCGGATGATCGATTGGGCGAGCGCATCTGTACCTTTATCGTGCCAGAAGATGAAGAGAATCTGCCCACTTTGAATTCCATTGCTGCTTATTTGGATTCCATTGGTGTTGCCAAGCGCTTGCGCCCAGAACACCTGGAATTCATCGACGAAATTCCTATGACGGAATCCGGCAAGGTAAAGCGCCACCAGTTAGCTGATGAATTGGATCGTCGTTTAAAGATTGCAACTACGGTGTGCTAAATCAACTCTTCGATCAAAGCTATTCTGTTCATATCAAACCATGTACCGCCATCACAAATGAGATGGCGGTACTTTTTTTCAACACACCTACCGTTCATCCGACAAAATGCCCATGTTGATGCTCGTTTCATTGCGCTATAGCTCGCCAAAGCCCTACAATGCACCCACTTAAAGGCGTGGAATGACACACCAATTTCAAAGAAGATGACGTCACGGGACACAGAAAGCGGTTAGCACGTATGGCAGACGATATGCGCAAAGACTACTTAGAGCGCATCCTTGCTGCCCATAGGGCTTTCTACGACATCAAGCAAAACTACTCCTTTGAAGGACGCCACTTCCCTGCCTATGCGGAGTTTCACACCACGGGCGAAAAATACGTTCTGGTAAAACGGGCAAAACTATGGGAAGTAAACACGCACGATTACATGTTCTTTGAAATTGTTGACCACCTTGACGAAGCGTACCTTGCCGAAGCGGTTGAATTCATCACAGCCAAAGGCATTCACAAGGTCCATCCAGATTCCAATCATATGTCTTCCGCGTTGACGCTGATCATTATTGCCAGCCAGTGTTCTGACGAAGCCTTTAAGCGCGTTAAAACCATCCGCTTTCGCAAAAACTTTTGCTTAAGCCTTAAGGGATGGAGCGACTTACGTTTGGCGGTGGCTGACCTGTCTCGTCCCGCCGGCCAAAACATAGTTACCAACGCAAAGGGCAAGCAGCTCAAAGAAGTGCTTGCCGCAAATTTGGCATTAATGCAGTAAACGCAACTGGGAAGGACGACGCATGAATGCAATGTTTCTCCTGATTGGGGGCACCATTGTTTTGATTGCTGGCTACATCTTCTATGGTGGATGGCTGGCCAAACAATGGGGTATTGATCCTAAGCGACCCACTCCTGCTCAAGAGCTTCAGGACGGCATCGACTACGTGCCCTCAAAGCCCTATATCTTGTTGGGGCATCACTTTTCTTCCATTGCCGGTGCTGGACCCATTAACGGTCCTATTCAGGCCGCAGTATTCGGATGGGTTCCGGTATTTCTATGGGTGTTAATCGGTGGCATATTCTTTGGTGCCGTACACGACTTTGGCGCTTTATTCGCGTCCTTGCGTCATAAAGGCCAAACCATTGCCACGGTTATTGCAGAAAATATCGACAACACCGCAAAACGCCTCTTTTGCATTTTTGCCTACCTCACGCTGGTACTGGTAGTGGCAGCGTTTGCTTCCATTGTTGCCAACACCTTTGTTGTCAACTTGGCAAATCCTGCCGATCCCAATAACCTGCCAAACCAACGCACGGCCATGATTTCTATCCTGTTTATTGTGGTGGCAGTCATTTACGGTCTGATAACACGCGGGCGCGAAATCCCCACCCTGGCAAACGTTATCACCGCTATCGTGATCATCGTGGCGCTGGTTGCAATTGGCTATAACTTCCCTCTGATTTCGCTGGATTACACCACGTGGATGATCTTACTAGGCCTCTACATTTTAGTTGCGGCAGTAGCTCCGGTATGGCTGCTGTTACAACCGCGCGATTATCTGAGCTCATATTTGCTCTATGGCATGATTGCCATTTCTATCGTTGGCATTGTTGGCGCCAGCTTGACCGGCGATGCTTCCAACTTGCAAATCCCAGCATTTACCGA
The DNA here is from genome assembly GCA_900539675.1 of uncultured Coriobacteriaceae bacterium. Taxonomy (GTDB): domain Bacteria; phylum Actinomycetota; class Coriobacteriia; order Coriobacteriales; family Eggerthellaceae; genus Anaerotardibacter. The sequence continues at coordinate 149,732 of UQDJ01000001.1, forward strand.
TTTTTATGTGACCAATGCTGCCGTTGATGCAGCTGGCAATCCCATCATCAACCCTGAAACAGGTGCTGCTGTAGTCAACAAATCTGCCGCTTCAGGCTTTTTGTTCCCAGCTTTGTTCATCACCATTGCTTGCGGTGCTATTTCAGGCTTCCATAGCCTTGTCTCTTCAGGCACCACTTCCAAACAGCTCGACAGTGAAAAGCATGCTCAGCCCATTGCCTATGGTGGCATGCTTATCGAATGCCTGCTGGCCATCATTTCACTGTGTGCCGTTGGCTTTGTATGGAGCGCTTACTGCGCAGGTGACTATGCATCTCCTACCGCCGTCTTCGCTGGCGGTCTTTCTCAGATGCTCGCCTGCATCCCTGGCTTAGAAAATGTTGAGGGCATCGCCTATACCCTGCTGATCTTGGCGGTATCAGCGTTTTGTCTCACTTCCCTTGACACCGCCACCCGCCTGGCACGCTATATGTTCCAAGAATTCTGGATTCCCGTTGGCGAAACCAGTCAGAGCGTTACCGGCATCCGTAAAGCATTGTCTAACCCCTACATTGCCACCCTTATTACCGTGGTGCTGGGCATTACCCTAGGCATGACAGGCTACACCATCATTTGGCCCTTATTCGGTGCTGCAAACCAACTCCTTGCCGCATTGGCGCTCTTGGCTGTTTGCGCTTGGCTGGGCAACGCTGGCAAGAACAACAAGATGTTCTATATTCCTATGGTATTCATGCTGGCAGTAACCTTGACGTCGCTCGTTCAGACCATGTATGCCAAAGCATTGGTATTTATGGCAGGTTCGGGCGATATGTTGGCAGCGGGAGTACAGCTTGTGCTGTCTGTTGTACTGTTTATTCTGGCTATTATTCTTGCCATCAAGGGCGCAAAAACTATCTTTAAGAAGAAGGGAGCCAAGGTAACCTCCTAAGTTTTGAAAACTAGCGCATAATACCCTTCAGGGGAAACTGATAAGCCCTTCGGTTGTCATTCGTCTTGCGAACATCCAACCGTGGGGCTTTTCTATAAACGGAGGGAGCAGCATGTCTTACGAAACCATTTTGACCGAAGCACACGATGGCATTCTTACCATTACGCTTAATCGTCCTGCGGCACGCAATGCGATGAGCTCGCAGATGATGGAGGAATTTTCAAGTGAGCTTGAACGCTGGGACAACGATCCAACGCAGCGCGTCTGTATTATCACCAATGCGGGAAGCTGTTTCTGTGCAGGTGCCGATCTCAAGGAATTAGCGGCGGGCACCTATCACCTACCCCAAGGCAAAGAGGACTGGGGGTTACTTGGCATGTCAAAGCACCGGTTCAAAAAGCCTCTTATTGCTGCTGTCAATGGCATCTGCGTAGGTGGCGGATTAGGACTGGTACTCGCCTGCGATATTGCCATCTGCAGCAGCCATTCCGTGTTTGGCTTACCCGAAGCACGACACGGACGAGCATCCACAGGCGACGGCGCCATCCTGCGTTTGATGCAGCAAATACCTCACAAGTATGCAGCCGAACTCATTTTGGTCGGCGATAACATTGACGCTCAGCGCGCCTTGGCATGGGGGCTCGTTAGCCATGTGACCGAAGAGAGCGAACTGATGCCCTGCGCCATGCACCTTGCAGAAGGCATCGTTAAAAGCGCCCCTTTGGCTATCGAATATTCGAAAGCCGCCATGAAAGAAGCTGCCGCCTGCAACGATACGTTTCCTGGTGAAGGCTGGCGCATCATGGATTATTACCAAGAATTGGTAAATGCTACCGAAGATTCACTCGAAGGACCCCGGGCCTTTGCCGAAAAACGAGCACCCCACTGGAAAGCACGTTGACGCTCAAAGTTCTTAATGTTTCATGTCATCACCGATGCCCGTCATGCGAGCTTGCGTCTCTTCAGCAGCTCGCTTACGGGCCAGATCGGCCGCCTGTTCGGCATTGGCAGGATATAGCCCATAGCTTGGCTCCATAACGCTTTTAGGCATGGGTTCACCCGCATAGCAGCACACCGACCGATCGCTCGCAGCCGCCTCGATTTCGGCAGCGCTATAACCCAGCTCCTCCATAACTTCACGCGTGTCATAGCCGACTGGTCGGGAGCGATACAACACCGGGTCTCCTAAGCTACCCAAACGGATTGGCGCGGTAGTGATGGTGTATGAGTGATCTTCGCCGTAACCTTGATCCTCGTAATACACCCGGCGAAGCTGATCATTGTCAAACGCCTCTTTATCATGCAAGACATCTGAGACGGTCTGACACCGTTCACAAGCCAGTTCGTTTTCCGTCAAAATGGGTTCCCATTCCGCCCAGGTACGCTGTTTAAAAATACGTTCCATTTCCGCGATGATTTCAACATTCTTGCCATTCTGAGCAAGTGCATCCTGCGTGTTATACGCCTCATCTTCCCAGTACTTCGGATCCATACCCAACGTCTCAAATACCTTGCGATGGAATTTGTTGTAGTTGCCAAAGCACATAACAAACCAGACACCATCTGCGCTGACGTAACTGTTCATGGTGGGACAGGGCGCTTTGCGGCGATCTTTGGGGTGCTCTGATCCCTGTTGCTGAGCACAGATAGCACTCATCATTCCCCAGTTTGATACATGATACAGGCTGGTAACCACCTTATCGCCTACGCCGGTACGCTGCGCGTTCCAAAGCGCAGCAAGAACTCCTACCGCCAGCGCATTCGAAGAATTCCAGTCGCCAAATGCTACCGGCGAATTACCCACTTCAAAATTTTCGCCCGCATTGGGAAAGCTCATCGTAATGCCACCGCGCGCCGAATAGGTAATCGCATCATAGCCCTGCTCGTTGGCCATAGCGCCCCGCTCGCCATAACCGCGCAGTTGCGCCCATACCAGGCGGGGGAATTTCTTATGCAGGGTTTCATAGTCAAGCCCCATGCGCTCAAGCGCGGGCGTTCTGTTCGAAGTTATAAAGACGTCCGCCTCAGACAACAGGCGCATCATAACTTCCATGCCTTTTTCTGTCTTTAAATTGAGCGAAACCCACTTGCGGTTAAACCCGCCACAGTCAAATGCGGCATCATCTATCTGGGTTTTAAACTTCATGCCCCATGAAACGCCTTGCGTGCGTTGCTCATCGCCTGCTTCGCGCTCAATTTTGTATACGGTAGCACCCAGTTCTGCCAACAGGCGCGCACATCCCGGCGCTGCAGCAAATACGGTCAAATCAACAACCTTAAGTCCCTGTAATCCCCCCATGAGCTTCCCCTCTCATAGCAAACAATTCTTTTATATCTTGGTTATTCCCCTGATTGTAAAGCCTCTTTATTCACTTTAGACCGGATGCCTTTCGCCATAGATCAGATGCGGATCCCAGACAGTGGTACCGGCAGATAGCCCTCATCTATTCATCGAGCGTCTGAGGATAGCCCAAATAAACCAGCTGAGCTTTAATGCTGCGAAGCGATGCCCAGCGCAATTTTTCATCCACGCCGGCATACACCACATCAAAAAGCTTATCCGCATCAGGAGGCGTGCCTGCCGCTAAAGCATCCTTGATTTGCTGCAGACGTTCCAGTCGATGATTGCGTGTAGCGCGCAAGGCGCATAGCGGGTCGGTTATCGGCCAACCGTGGGCTGGATAGAGAACGCTCACCTTTCCATCCAGAACCATCTTTTCAATCACATCGAGAGACTGCAGATAATCCCTTAGATTCCCATCTGGAAAGAACACAACGGTAGGACCATGGCGAAATACGACATCGCCCACGAAAAGAGCCTTCTCTTCAGCTAACAGCAAACCAATCGAATCGTGCGAATGTCCGGGCAACGCCACAATCTCAAATGTGGGCGCCCCTTCAAAGGGGCAAAATGTTCCTTCCTTGAGGACGCCGTCAACCCGTATGACCCCATCTGGAGTATCTGCCGCAATAAGCGCTTTAGGCGCAAATACCGCTGCTCCTGTCGCCTGGGCCAGTTCGTGAACGCCTTCGGTATGATCATGGTGATCATGCGTTACCACAATGGCTTTCACCTGAAGTCCCCCGCTGTTGCACTGAGACAATATATTCTGTACCTGCTTACCAGCGGGAGCTGGATCAATAACAACACAACCACGAGATCCCGGCTCTGCCACCACATACGAATTGGTGCCAGTATAGGTCATAGGAGAGGGGTTATTCGCGCGAAGTGCCACAATGCGCGCGCTTACTCTACCTGCCTGCCAGGGGTGAGGATCCTCTATAAAACATGGCTGAGCGCCTCTCATAACATCTTCGGCGCTCATCTGGCCACTGTGCCGATCGTCAGACCGTGTTCCCATTCGCTCTACCACCTTTTGCCAGCACCAACGCATAGCATCCAGGTATCCTTAAGCAGGTTAGTGGATATGCGCTGGTCTTAAATGACTCTATAGCTGCAAGACTCAATAGATGCAAGACCCAATAGCTGCCAGACTCTATAGCTGCGAGCGCAGCATGATGGTGCCGTCCTCTTTGCGCACTGGCTTTGCCATAATTTGCTTGAGCTTATGACGAGCCTTTACAAAATCGGCGGCATTATGGGCGTTGGCGATACGCGTCAAGTTGTACATTGTTGGCGGCAATACCAGCCAGCGATCCGCATCGGATTCGCGCATCGCATAGGCAGGAGTCACCCAATCGGCAATCTGCGCTTCGCTGGTTTTATCGTCAGCCACCTGTCCTTCAGGCATCAACGCCGAAAAGAAAAAGGTGTCATAGCGCTTTGGTTCATATTCGGGAGTGCAGAAATTAGAAACCAACCCAAGCAAGTCGCTTCGCAGCACCAAGTTGCGGTGCAATAACATTTCAGCAAAAGCCAATTCATGCTTGACCAAACGAGCACGGTCTTCCTGCCACGACGGGTCTGACAGATCGCTAACCATGGTGCCGTCAGTATGGCCTGCGAGCAGCACTCCCGTTTCCTCGAAGACTTCACGGGCGGCAGCCACCACCACCATACGTGCGATTTCCTCAGTGCAATTCATATATTCAGCCCATTGCGCTGGCGTAGGCCCCTCCCACAAAAGCCCGGGTTCAGCATCGCGCTCATCAACCCTGCCACCAGGAAAGACGATGGCATCGGGCACGAAGTCCATCGTTTTTACGCGGCGCAACATAAATACCTCAATTTCTTGCCCCTCAGGGAAATCAGGAGGATAGTTACCGTCTTCAATACGATATTTGGTTTGGCCAGGCTTGGAATCGCGCAATAACATCACCGTTGACGCATACCGGGGCGTTGCCGGGTGCGGATCAGGATTCAAAATATGAGCTTCCATTAAATCAAGCATCTTTTTATTGGGAATAACCTCCATGATGCCGCCGTCAACCGTGATTCTCATCATTTCAACGTCCCCCTTTACAAGTGCCACAACCTTAGATACCCCATTCAAGGCTTAGCATCTTAAACGTGTTTGCATTCCATAATACCCGCGCTAGCGGCTGCTTGCTATGCCCCAGTGGATCGAGGATTGTGCTTTAATAAGTAATCTCATAACCCCAATCACACGCAGTGTTGTCCTTACTGATGGCGCCCATTTCAAAACCGCCTTATTAGCAGCCCTTATAATATGCTATTAATTTACTAACATTTATGGGAATCCTTATTCTAACTATCCTGATTCGATGATAGGATGATCATATTGTGAATAGAGGGGCGGTTAAGCCATCTGTTTACGCCTAAGTGAAGAAGGTGCGGCGCAAACAGCTGTCGCTTAACTCGCAAGAGTAAGAAAGGTATACAGATGGATTTTCTTACTGATCCGGTATTGCTGGCGCGTATCCAATTCGCGCTGACAGCCATGTATCACTTCATCTTCGTACCGCTATCCGTAGGTTTGGGTTTGGTGGTAGCCATCTTCGAAACGAAGTACTACCGTTCCAACAAGCCCGAAGACGCAGCTGCGTCTCGCTTCTGGATTAAGGTATTTACTGCCACGTTCGCACTGGGCGTAGCAACAGGTATCACGATGGAATTTTCCTTCGGTACCAACTGGGCCGATTACGCCCGGTTTGTGGGCGACATCTTCGGCGCCCCACTGGCTGCAGAAGCCTTGCTTGCCTTCTTCTTGGAATCAGTATTCCTGGGCGTTCTGCTGTTCGGTCGCAAAAAAGTAGGTCGGAAGTTTTACTTGGCTTCCGCATGGCTGGTATGGTTTGGCTCTGCCCTTTCAGCCCTGTGGATTATCATCGCAAACTCCTGGATGCAAACTCCTGCAGGTGCTGAACTTTCCGCCGATGGCACACGTGCTATCCTGACGAACTTCATCGGCGCAGCTTTCAACGCCACCACCGTACCACGCTACCTGCACACCGTAGACGCTCTGCTTATCATGGGTGCTTTCATGGCACTCGCCATTGGTGCTTGGTATCTGCATAAGGGCAAGCATACCGACTTTGCCATGAAAACCGTGCGCGTTGCATCGGGCGTAGCGCTGGTTACCACCTGCTTGATGATTGTCTTCGCACATCAGTCGGCTGTTGTGGTGGCAGACGAACAGCCCACCAAGTTTGCCATGATGGAAGGTGCTTACGAAAGTGAGCCTATGCCGCTCTATGCATTTGGCTATGTTGACGAAGAGAATCAAAAGGTAGTCACACCATTTGCTATTCAAGGTGGCACTTCGTTCCTGGCATCCGGGGACTTCAATAAAGAATATCCCGGCTTAAACGACCTGGCCTCAAGCGGTCAATATGGCGATGATTTCACAGAGGAAACGATTCAAAACCTGCCGGTTAACGCCGTATTCCAAAGCTATCATCTCATGATTGTCATGTTTGGACTTATCGCCATCACTACCATTCTTGCCTTCATCTTTACCTTTAAGAAGGGCCGCATCACGAAGATGCGTTGGCTGCAGTGGCTGGCTATCGTTTCACCAATCTTCCCCTTCTTGGCTATTCAGTCAGGTTGGATTACTGCTGAAATTGGCCGTCAACCATGGGTGGTTTATCCTGCCACCAGCAGCCCCGATGGCATCAGTCTTTTGACCCAAAACGCCAATTCGCTGGCGGTAACTTCGCCTGAATTGGGCATCACGCTGGCGCTGTTTACCTTGATCTATCTGGTTTTGATCATCGGATGGGCACGCATCGTAATACACCTGATCAAGGTTGGCCCCACTGAAGCTCTTGCAGGCACCGCCACCGGCGAGAATGCCTCCACGTCGTTTGGCTTTAAGAAAGCCGCAAACAACGCCACCAACAAAGATCGCTCTGAGTCCAAGACCAAAGCGGGCAGCAAAACCCCCACAGAAAAAGGCGGTGAGTAGCCATGACTGAATTGGGAATTCTGTGGTTCATCTTAATTTCCATTTTGATTGCTGGGTATTTCGTTCTTGACGGCTTCGATTTGGGTGCCGGTATTCTGTCACCCTTTATAGCCAAAGATGACACCGAACGTGGCTTAATACGACGTTCTATAGGCCCTATTTGGGATGGCAATGAAGTATGGCTTTTGACCGCAGGCGGTGCGCTCTTTGCTGCATTTGCCCCAGCTTATGCCACTACCTTTTCTGGTTTTTATCTTGCCGTTATGCTGGTGCTCTTTGGTCTGATTGTTCGTGCTGTATCGATTGAATACGCATCACACGATGCCAAATGGAGCCGCATGTGGAATATCCTATTCTTCATTGGATCCCTGTTGCCAGCGCTGCTCTTTGGTGTGGCTATTGGCAATGTATTTGCCGGCATTCCGCTCGACGCTAACGGTGACTACACCGGCATTCCGCTGCTTGGCCTTATTACCCCGTTCACTCTGCTGTGCGGCCTTTTGGGCTTGGTCCTCTTCGTTTTGCAGGGTGCAACGTGGTTAGCTCAAAAAGCCGATAAGGGCACAGCGGTACAGCAGCGCGCTGCCGCCCTCCGTCGTCCCCTGGCTATCGTAAGCTTGGCACTATTCGCTGTAGTAACGGTGTATGCCTTGGCTGGCATCCAGCCTGCTATGGATCCGGCGCTCGGTGTGGTGCGTTGGGTTTTGTTTGGTCTTATTGTTGTTGCCATCCTGGGCGTTATCCTCACGTCGAAAAAGGATGCACCTTCCGATTTGACTCCGTTTATCTGCTCAAGCGCCACCGCATTGCTGTTAGTGCTGCTGTTCGCAGCTTCCATGTTCCCAAACTTAGTTGTTGCAAGCATCGGTGAGAGCATCACTATCGCAACGGCCGCTTCGTCCGATACGGCACTCATGTGGATGACAGGCATCACCTGTGTAGGTTTGCCGCTGGTCCTTATTTACCACGTCATCATCTACCGAACCTTCCGTGGCCGCGTTACGGTTGAAGAGGCAAAGGAATACTAACCGCTCTTGCCTTCTCAGAGAGCCGCTGCGTCCCTTCCTTAGGGGATTCGGCGGCTCTTTTCATGATAGGATCTGCCCCATGATAGACAAATTGCTATTTACCATAGACGGAGTAAAAGGCGCTCTTGTGCGCTGTGTATTGCTTGCCTTGGCTGTGGGCGTACTCATCATTGGGCAGGCCCTTTCACTTACCACAGCGCTGGTTAACGTATGGCATGGACAAATCCTGATAGATCAGCTGGGGTATGTCATCTGTTTTGCCATCTGCTTTATTGCACGCCAGCTTATAGAAAATGCTCAGTCGCATTATTTGGAGCACTTTTCTGCCCAAGTTGCCAATACCTTTCGCGAACAATTGGCTGAAAAGCTTTTCTGTGAAGGGCAGCCTTTGGCTCAGCGCATAGGCACTGGTGGCTTTACCACCCTTCTGGTTGAAGGAGTCGACCAAGTGGAAGCCTACGTGCGCATGGTTATTCCACGCATGATACGCCTTGTGGTGGTCCCTCTGATGCTGCTGGTTCTCATCTTTGCCATGGACTGGGTTTCTGGTCTGATTGGTGTATTGGTATTTCCCGCCATCATTTTGCAAATGATCCTGATTGGCAATACAGCAAAAATTGAAGCGGGAAAGCAACACAAGGAATACCGTCTGCTGGCTAACCATTTCACCGATACCGTTCGCGGCATTGATACTCTCAAATTTTTTGGACGCAGCCACGACCAGGCAGAAAACATCTTCCAATCAAGCGAACGCTTCCGCAAAGCTACCATGAAAACCTTGCGCGTGGCCACACTTTCGGGTGCCGTGCTTGACATTTATTCCACGGTATCCATTGCCGCAGTAGCCTTAATGCTGGGCTTTCGCTTGGTGGATGGGTCACTGATGCTGTTTCCTGCGCTGTTGGTATTGGTTCTTATGCCTGACTACTTCAGACCTATCCGTGAATTTGCCTCTGATTACCATGCCACTCTAGATGGCAAAAATTCGCTCCATTCAGTCATCAAAGTGATTGCGGGATTAGACGATGCAGCACACACACCATCCTCCGCCCCATCTCACAATCTTCCCGTTCATGATCAGACTATCAGCGAAACGGAAAGCGATGATGAGCGCCTGTCGCATGTGCTCATATCACCCGGCAAGATAAACGTGGGCCTCAACGACCTTTCATTTACCTACCCCGGCGCTGCGAAACCCTCGCTACAGCACATCAACGCCCTGTTTTCCGCAGCACAAAAAGTTGCTATCGTGGGCACTTCGGGCAGCGGCAAATCCACCTTGGCACATCTGCTAGCAGGACTCAATGTGCCCAGCGATGGAAGCTTTACTCTAGCCACGGCAGACGAAAGCGTATCGCTTAAAAGCCTTGCTCACACCGCTTGGCAGCATAATGTGGCCTACATCCCTCAGAACCCCCATATCTTTCATGCAAGCCTGCGTGACAATATGACGTTTTATAACCCCGATGCAACAAACTCAGAAATCAGTACCGTGGCTCAAAACCTCCATTTGGAAAAGCTTATAGCGGGGCTTCCTCAGGGAATGGATACTCTGATTGGTGAAGGTGCTCACACGCTCAGTGGTGGCCAGGCACAGCGCATCGCTTTAGCGCGAGCTTTTCTTCACCCTCATTGTCACGTACTGATCTTTGACGAACCCACGGCCCATTTGGACATTGAAACCGAGCTGGAGCTTAAAGCGCCCATGCTTGAACTGATGAAAGGCAAGCTGGTTTTTTTCGCAACTCATCGTTTGCATTGGCTTAACAACATGGACTATGTACTTCTGCTTAAAGAAGGTTCCCTCATCGCAAAGGGAGCACCCCTTGATATAGCACCAACGATAAAGGAGGTTATCCATGGCTAAATCTGCCTTTTCTTGGCGCCGCGATACCTGGGTTGCTCCTTATTTAGCACGCTACAAGAAAACCCTTCTTCTCGCTCTGACACTAGGGGTATGCACCATCGTATTTGCAATGGGGCTCATGTTTGTAGCCGGCCTTTTAATCGGTCAATCTGCAGAGCGTCCCTATTCGGTACTGATGTTGGGCGCCCCCCTTTTATTGGTCCGCGTCTTTGGCGTAGGTAAACCAGTCATCCAATACTTTGAACGCCTTGCCAGTCACGATTGGGTGCTACGCATGACGTCTAGTCTGCGCAAACGCCTCTACCAATCTTTCGACAAACAGGGTATATTCTTCCGCTCTACCTATCGCTTAGGCGATGCACTCGGACTTCTGGCAGAAGACATAGGTCATATTCAAAACTTATATTTACGAACTATTTTTCCCACTGTTATTGGCTGGACAATAGGCCTTGGACTCGTCATCGCTTTTGGCGTTTTTACCTGGTGGATGGCTGGTGTTGCTGCTCTGCTCATGTTGCTTGAGCTCTTTGTGGTGCCGGCGGCATCAGTTGCTGTCAATGGTGCTCGTCAAACCAAGCTCAAACGGATAAAAAGTGATCTATACACCACCATGACCGATAACGTACTTGGGATCACCGATTGGGTTTTGTCCGGTCGCAAGCGCGATTATCTTGACCAATATAAACACACTCAACATACCTTACGCGCATTGGAAGCCGACGCGCATCGTTTTGATCGCAAGCGCGACTTTCTTATGCAGGTTGCTTTTACCCTGGGAGCAGTAGCAATTTTCCTATGGGCAGCATGGTACTTTGCTACACCCGGAGTCGCCGGCGGCAATGCAAACTACGTTTTGGCATTCGTTTTAGGATACTTTCCCCTCATTGATGCCATTGCGCCTCTTTCAGTTGCCGCAGTAGAAGGACAGGGTCATAAAGATTCGATCGAACGATTGAACAACCTGCCCAATCCGGATGAGCCGAGCGCATCAGATGCACCTTGCGCCTCTGCATCCGTGAACAACACTGCTAAAGAGAACACTCCTGCCGTCCAGAATGTTCAGAACCTAGCGGGTGTCCCGAACAGTGTGGGTAGCCCGACTAGACCTCAAGAACCATTTGATCTCGTGCTTAAAGAGGTATCGTTTGCGTATGAAAAGGACTTCAAGCAAAACAGCGCCACTATCACTGCCAAAAACAGCAGCACCCCGGCAAGCCGTTCTATCCTCGACAACGTTTCGCTCACGATTCCTCAGGGACAACAGGTGGCGCTCCTTGGTAAAAGCGGCGTGGGCAAAAGCACCCTTGCAGCTTTAATCCGCGGCGATTTGATGCCTGGCTCAGGCACCATAACTCTTGGCGGTATAGCCACTTGTGCCTTGGGAAACGATGCTTCGCGCTACTTTGGCGTCATCCAGCAAAACACCTATTTATTCAACACCACCCTGCGAGAAAACCTTTTGATTGCCAATGGCGAAGCAGATGATGAAGAGCTCTTAGACTTGCTTGAGCGTGTGGGTTTGAACACTCTCATGAAGCGTTTGCCAGAGGGACTCGATACGATGGTCGATGAAGCTGGCTTGCGTTTTTCAGGGGGCGAGCGTCACCGCATTGCCCTGGCACGCGTTCTTCTCCAAGATGCACCGGTGATCATTCTTGATGAGCCGAGCGTTGGCCTTGATCCCGCAACCGAATCTCAAGTTCTGGATACGGTCTTTGAGGTACTCAAGAATAAAACCATCATCATGATTACCCACCATTTACAGGGAATACAGCATATGGATAGGGTCTTGTTCTTGGATAAAGGCACTATTACCCTTGATGGAAGTCCAGCATACCTGCAAAAGACCAACGCTCATTTCCAAGCTTTATTGGCGCTTGAAACCTCATCTCTACTCACAAGCAAACTCTAAAACTTAGCTTTGAAGCGATTGTAATGAAGACCTGTTATATCAATCGTTGATGATGATCCTGTGGCAATCAATTCAGCCATTGCAAATCCCACCGCTGGAGAAATGCCAAACCCATGAGCGTTAAAACCATAGGCCATAATCAGACCCGGCACTTCTTCACAATCGCCAAGAATAGGTACACCGTCAGGGGTTATATCGATCCAACCAGCCCAGGTACGCACGATATTCATCGAGGCTAGCTGTGGAAAATACTTCATGATGCCGCGGCATACACAGGGGGCTGTGGTAGACGTGCCTTTGGTTTTCAGGTCATATATATCATAGCCTTCAAGACCATCGTCTCCGCCGAACACAAACGAACCATGATTGGTTTGTCCCCCATAAAAGTCTGCTTCTGCAGTGCCAAGCATAGTGTCAAACATATGCGGTTGTGCTTCGGTTACCAAACAATGATCAATACGCGGACGTACGGGAGCATTAATACCCACCGAAGACAGTATTTCTTTGGACTGCGCGCCTGCACAAACCATAATCGTGTCCGCTTCATAAGTACCATGCTCGGTCAGCACCTGGCGAACTCTACCCTGCACTTTCTTTAAAGAAAGCACCTTTTCACCAGTAACGAATTGCACCCCTGCTTGGAGCGCTCGGGTATAAAAACCAAGGCCGGTTTTCAGTGGATTGGCGTGTCCATCACTTGGACACCAGCTTGCTCCTATCACCTCTTCGGAAAGGTAGGGATTAATCTGCCGTGCTTCGTCGCCTGAGATCATGCCGACACCAACTCCACAAGCAGCAGCATTGGCAGCAAGCCGCTTGAGAATGGCAAGATGATCTTCCGTCTTGCCTAAACGGAGGTTGCCTCCTTGATTGTATTCAACATCGACCCCAAGCTCTTCGCCTAACGTGGGCCAGATATTCTTCACACCGTATAAAGCCAAAGGAAGTTCTCTGGGATCACGTCCCGATTGGCGTACGCCACCAGCATTGCGTGAAGATCCGCCATTGAGCATCACCTCTTGGGCTTCAAGTACGATCACGTCGGTTATACCGCGTTTGGTCAGGTGATATGCGGTCGATGTGCCCTCTATGCCGCCACCGATAATGAGTACCTCTGCTGTTCGTTTCATGATAGCTCCTCAATTTTCTCATTACCCAGTTCCTGCATTTGAAGAGGCCTTTGAGGGGAACGAGCGGCGGGATGCCTTAGCTCTTCATAGCTCAGCTGTAATTCTTTTGACACTATGGATTGAATTAACTTTGTGCATGTTCGCCCTTGGCATAACCCCATGCCACAGCGCTCAAAGCGGCGTATTTCAGGAAAGCGATACAACCCTTGATGAACCGCTTGACGGATATCGCCTTTAGTAACTTCTTCGCAGCGACACACAATAAGATCGTCATCGGCTTCAGGTTTAAAAGGTTCAGCCCCATAGTGACGATAGGTTGGAGTAGTCATAGATAGACTCCTAACAGAAGAAGGTTCTTTTTCAAATAAGTACGAAGCAAATTGCCATAGGCATTGCTATAGGCATTGCTATGCGATCGATTTAAAGAAACGGGCGCTATGAGCGTACTCATCCGGAATGCTCATAGTTACCAGCGCAGTTTTATCAAAGGATTTAGGCGATGAAACCTTTACTATTTCAGCATCACAAATCACTTTGCCGCTTCTATCGAGCGCTTTTCCCGCTTGCCCCTGCACCGGGAGCGGATACAGCTCGTACGGAAGAGTAAGGTAAGCTCTGCCCTCTTCGGCCTGCTCATTCACAAGGAAAATGGCCTGACCTGGACAGAAGGCGACACATTTACCGCAGTTACTGCATTGAGCCTGGGCATCTACTTGGGGCAGCATAGTAATGGTTTCACCCACATTAATACAGTGACGAGGACACACATCCTGACATGGGTTGCAGGGAATGTTTTGCGTGCATTCAATCACTGGATGCCAGCCTTTGGCGGGAACAATTCCTCCAAAAGAATCTATTTCCCGATCATCAACATAGCCTTTGGTTAACAAGGTCTGAGAAAGTGTAATGCCCTCATCAGTATGAACATAGGTCTTACCACGATTTTGAGGAGCAAACATACCAATACGCAACTGATCAAGAGCTACTTCATGATCATGGCGAAGACGTTGTGCTTCTTCGCTTGATAGGTACCCCAAGTATTCAGCTGCAGATACAGCAGCTATTCTTCCTTCTATCATGGTCGAACTTGCTTCTTCGATACCTGCGCAGTCACCTGCCGCAAAAATGCCTGGTTCTGACGTGGCACACGTATCACTCAAAACGGGAATCTGGCCACCCTTGTCCATCATGTCGCAACCCGCCATTGACAACAGCTGCGCCTGGGGCGTCAGCCCAACCGCAAGACAGATGGTATCCACCTCGAAATGCTTTTCAGTGCCTTCAATGAAGCGGAACTGGTCATCCACCTCAGCGATTACCACTCCTTCTACCCGGTCAGTTCCTTCGGCCTTTTTAATGGTGTGGGACGTATAAAAAGGCACGCCGGTACGCGCCAGCTTTGAGGCATGCACCCCATAGCCTCCGATGCGAGGAGCCGCATCGATCAGGGCTACAACCTCACACCCTGCTTGGAGCAGCTGGAAGCCCACTACTAAGCCAACATTGCCTGTTCCAACCATCAAAACCTTATTGCCGGGTTTTACCCCGTTAAGATTCATGAACATCTGTGCCGCGCCTGCACCCATCACACCCGGAAGAGTCCACCCTTCAAACGCAACCGCATTTTCAGAGGCGCCTGCAGCCACGATAATGGCATCTGCCTTGACATGTTTAATGTAATCATTCTGATGAATCAACAGCTCCCGTTCAGGGAAAATGCCCATCACAACACTATCAAGCTGAACATCTACTCCTGCAGCAGCAGCCTGATCGAGCAAATCCTGCCCAATAGTCACACCGCGCAATTTAGCACCGTGCTCCTTAGAACCAAAAAACTTGTGGATCTGTTTGAATAGCTGACCACCTGGCCTGCTATTTTCGTCATATACCACCACATCAAGACCAAATCTTGCTGCTTCAATGGCCGCACATAGCCCCGAAGGCCCTGCGCCTACAATAATTAGATCATGCCGTTCCATGCGCTTTCTCTCCTAATTGGCCTCAGTTGTACCTTCAAAAGGCGTAGCGTTAACCCCATACTGAGTTTGAACCGCTATCCCTTCTCTAACCGGCGTGATGCAGGTACGTACATTGGGCTTTCCATCTACTACCATCACACAATCGGTACAGCGTCCAATGGCGCAAAACACTCCGCGTGGTTTGTGATATTTCGTTGTATAGCGATGAATCATAATGCCTGCTGCCTTGAGTGCAGCTGCGATAGGCTCGCCTTCGTAGCCCTGAAGAGGCTGCCCATTATAGCTAAACGTTACCGGACGACCTTTTTCCGGTTCGCCCAGAATAGGATGATGCTCAATTCGCTCAGTCATGCCTTATCCTCCGCGATACTCAAAGCGGCGCTTGATGCGCCGCTTCATACCTTTAAGAAAATCCTGTACCTCTAGACAAAGGTTGGCTTGTCCCATAGATGAAGCTTGGTACCGATCCCCATTTTTACGGCGTTGTCATAGCAATACTTGCCCCAAGCAACATCTTCGACCGGCATACCACCTACACTCATAGTGATTACTTCATCGTCGCTTTCGCGGCCCGGCGCACGCCCCAACAAGATATCGCCCATCGAAATAATGCGTTCGCGCGTGATAAGTTCGTCATGAACCATGTCGGTAAACTTGCATCCAAAAATATCCATGCCCCAGCCAAAGGTGGGATAGGGATATTCCTGCGCCCAAGCATCGTAGAGACCAATGTCATCAACTACTAATTTGCAGTTATCGATCAGGAACTGATCTTCCACATCATAGGCAGACGTGCCCACAATAAAGGCACCTGGCTTTACCCACTCTCCCATTACTTTGGCGTAAGTTGAGGGATCTGATGTGGCTGTTGCGCCGAAGTAGATGCAGTCGGAATCTCGCACTAAAGCTTCAAGGCTATCCACTACTTCAATGGTGGTGAACTGCGGATGCTTTTCCTTGACGTAGTCAATATATCTATCGATACCACTCTGACTACGTCCCTTGATTTTGACGGTATCCATGTGCGGACATTCTGCTGCAAAGGCATCGATAGCGGTACGACTCATACCGCCAGGACCATAGATGCCCAAAACCTTAGAATCCTTGCGCGCCAGATGGCGAATGCCAACACCAGGAATACCACCGGTGCGATAAGCGGAAAGCAGGTTGGCTGAAAGCAGCGCTATCGGGGCTCCTGTATCCTTGTCGTTGAGCATCACCATAAGAATAGAGCGCGGCAAGCCCTTTTCCTTGTTGGCAGTGTTTGATCCATACCATTTGCATCCCGCCATATCAAACGGTCCGCCTAAGTAGGCCGGCATAGCCATAAAACGCCGATCCTCACCTTTGTTGGTAGGCATATTCGGAAAAGGGGAAGTTTCTGGAAACGTCACCATGCAGCCGTGCGAGGTGCCATCCTTGCCTCCCATCATGAAGTCGCCCACTCGAAGGCACTTCAGTACTTCTTCCATCGTATCAATGCAGTCAGAAATATTCATGACGCCTGCTTTGATCATGTCTTGTTCATTGAGATATAAAAAATCGATCGCTGGATAACTCATGGGGGGAAACCTCCTCTGGGCTTTACGCCCTCCTTAGGTGACGTTGAAGACAGGCCCTACCTTCTATGTGCTTAATTATTCATCTGAGTATTACCGGCCCATTTCACCAGGATTAACCTCTGCTTGCCGTCGGGTTTACATCTAGGGTCAAACTGCTCACCAACGTGTTAACTCGCCAGCCTCTATCCTGGTTAATCCAGCCCTGAGAAGGCAGGGTAGGCGCTTTCTCCATGCAACGTGGCATCGAGACCGGTATTTTCAACATGCTTATCCACACGCAAGGTGCCACCAAAGAGCAGCTTTACCGCAAAGCCAATGGCTGCCGTTATCACGCCTACAAACACTATGGTGAACAGCACCGCTATGATTTGGCTTATCAACAGGGTCGGATCACCCGTATAGAGAAGTCCTGCATGCTCCGACCAAGACAGTTCAGGGGTGGCAAATACACCAGTAAGCACCGCGCCTACAATACCTCCAACACCATGCAGACCGAACGCGTCAAGAGCGTCATCCCAGCCCAATCTGCGCTTGAGACGCGCGATAAAGACATAACAGATAGGTGAGACGATCAGGCCAAGAACCATTGCAGCCCATGGCTCTACAAACCCGCACGCAGGCGTAATGACTACTAGCCCAGCAACAATGCCCGACATGGCACCCACAAGCGTTGGCGCACCTGTTGTTATGCGTTCAATAAGAATCCACGATATGCCTGCCGCACAGCCGGCAAAAAGCGTATTGGCTACCGCGAGGCCAGCGTTGCCATCAGCAACAAGAGCAGACCCGCCATTAAAGCCAAACCATCCCATAAACAGCATGCCACCGCCCCATACCATATGAGCCATGGGAGCATATACTATAAGCGGCCACACCACAACGATTAAAGCGACGGCACCAAATTTAGCGCGACCAGCAAGTGATCCGGTAACAATCGCCGTTGTCACCATGGCAAATGTCGCTTGAAATGCCACGCTCATAATAGAAGGATACGTTCCATAAGAAGCACTGGATAGCGTAGCGTCATCCGTTACTGCGCCATTAGCACTGACAATTTCGGGCAAAGCCCAGGAAGAGCCCAGTCGCTCCAATCCTCCGATGAATAAGGTGGCTGGATTTTGAAGTACTCCGTCTTCGCTAAAGGCATCTGCACCGTTGCCATATGCAATAGAGTCGCCTATGAGTGCCCATGTGCAACCTACAACGCACATAGCCAAGATGCACATAAGCATAGTGTTTACTACGTTCTTTTTCCGTGATAAGCCCCCGTAAAAAAGAGCAAGCGCTGGGCTCATCAACAAGACGAAGCCACAACTCATGATCATAAATGCGGTTGTACCGGTATCAAACATCGCCTCTCCAATCTCTCATCCTATTCCTGACGTGGGAAAATAGCTGCCTGATGCGCACATGATAAAAAGGCATCTTTTTCCAAAGGATTACAACTCGAAATGAAACACGCTAGTGAACCAGTATTTACCTGGGAGAAATTTGCTCTTAACGCCCAGGCATAGCAAGGCACGTATTCTGCAATTCACAAGGGATTTTGGACAGAAAGTCCATCCACTCATCTCAACGAAAGGACAGGGCATGTCAAATACGCTAAACACAAAGAAAGTAGCTATCGTCGGATGCGGCTTTGTTGGATCAACATGCGCCTTCAGTCTCATGGAAAGCAAAATGTTTTCAGAAATGGTACTCATCGACCTTGACACCAGCCGCGCCGAAGGTGAAGCGCTTGATATCAGTCATGGCATACCTTTTTATAGCCGAATGAATATCTATGCTGGAACATATGAAGATCTACGCGATGCTGGGATCGTTATTGTGACCGCAGGAGCCAATCAAAAACCAGGCGAAACCCGCCTTGATTTAGTACAAAAAAATGTTTCCATATTCAAAACCATCATTCCCATGATAATGAACCAAGGGTTTCGAGGCATAATCCTTGTTGTATCCAATCCGGTTGATATTCTCACACAGGTCACTATGGCACTCTCTGGCCTTCCACGAGAACGCGTGCTAGGCGCAGGAACGGTCCTTGACAGTGCACGGTTAAAGTATGCCCTCGGAAGTCTTTTGCAAGTTGACCCCCATCATGTCCATGCACGAATCATTGGAGAACACGGTGATAGCGAATTGGCAGCATGGAGCATTGCCAATGTCTCAGGGATTCCTATTGATGATTTCTTCCATATGCGCGGCTTCACCAGCCCTGAAGCAAAACGTCTCGAAATAGAAGATCAGGTACGTAACAGCGCTTATGAGATTATTAAAAAGAAGAAGGCAACCTATTTTGGGATAGCGCCTTCTGTTAAACGTATCTGTGAGGCCATTATGCGTGATCAAAAATCAATCATGACCGTTTCAAATTATCAGGCAATTTTACTGGGTATTGACGATGCGGTTATGAGTATGCCTGCCATTGTTGGAGCAGGTGGCGTGGAATTTCAGCTACCTCTTAAATTAAATGAGACCGAAACCGAACAGCTGTTGGCTTCGGCACAAACCCTCAAAGACACCCTCTCCCAGGTAAAGCTGTCATAGAGACATAAAAAGGCTCATATAAGAGAGCTCATTAACCGCACAACTTTCCCTCACCCATGCAGCACTGAGTGATTATTAAAAAAGCCCGACTCGCAGGTGAGTCGGGCTTTTTTGTTCTGAATAACAACAGTGTTAAACGAAGAGATAGTACCTATCAATAGTGGTCAACGAGCAAGATACTACATCTTCATTGCGGTCAGATAACCGTCACGAACTGCCTCAAGCAGACGCTTGAACTCAGGCGTACCGTAAGGATCGTTTGCAGCAACGCCTTCCCAGTCGGTATGAGGAGAAGCATTGCCAATGAGGTGCAGGTGCTCAGGATCAACAACTGCTTTTGCCTCTTCATAAAGCTGAGTGTTGTCAATCATGGTAGTGCCGATGATAACGGTGTCAGCAGGAACCGTGAATTCCTTGCCCTCTTCATCTTCACACAGAACACCTTCGTCAGTGTAAGCCTTAACCTTGGTGGAGGTAAGAATCTTAACGCCTTCCTTCTTCAGCTTGCGCAGTTCAGGGTTCTTATCGATGATGCCGATTTCAGCACCAGCCTTTTTGGCAGCTTCGATAACGGTAACTTCACGGCCTTCGTTCATAGACGAAGCAACTTCGATGCCAGCAAAGCCGCCGCCGATAACAGCCATGCGCTTCTTAACCAGCAAGTGAGTACCCAAGCCCCACTTCATCAAGCCAAGCGGTGCACCCAAGATGCCCATGCCGAAGCAGGAGAGGCCCCACATGAAGCCCATGCCCGGAGTGCCCTTGCCTTCAACAAGTTCCTTGAGAGCATGAGAATCGATAACATTCTTGCGATCCTTGCCCGGAACGTCTGGAGAAGTGGTTTCGGGACCTATTGCCAAGATAACTTCATCAGCACCGAAATCCTTGATGAAGTCCACGTCAACCTTGGTGTTGCAACGAACATCGATCTCGAGACGCTTAATCTCGTTGTTGTACCAGTCAACCATCGGAGGCAGTTCTTCATTGAGAACCTGAGCCAAGTTCAACAGACCGCAAGGCTTCTTCTTCTGGTCAACAACCGTTACCTTCTTGAAGCCGCGCATCTTGAGGTTGCGAGCTGCTTCCAAACCAGCAGGGCCAGCACCAACGATAAGGATCTTCTTGTCGGCTTCTGCGCCTGATACCTGATGATCTGCCGGCAGACCATACTGTGAGAAGTATACGTTCGGGTTGACCGAGCACTTGCAAGGCTTACCGATAAAGATGTTGTCTAAGCAGCGAGAGCAAACGATGCAAGGACGAACTTCTTCGGAGCGATCCTCAGCAACCTTGATGCCAATTTCGGGCTCTGCAATCCAGTGACGTGCCATACCAGCTGCATCGCCAGAACCATCAGCCAAAATCTTTTCGCAAACATCCAGGTGGTTGATACGAGTGCCAGGGAAGCAAGGCAAAGAAGTGTACTTCTTGGCTTCCTTGGACAGATAGATGAATTCGCCTTCGGGAACCAGCTGGTTAGCAACCGGACGAGGAGCCTCATGGAAGCCAGCCTGGATAGACCATGCGTCGATACCGTGTGCTTCAACACATTCGATAACTTCCTTCAAGTCTTCTACGCGCTGACCGCCGGGCATCAAGTCGTCTGCAGAATAACGAACCAGGATAGGCATGTCATCGCCGCAGGTCTTGTGAACTTCGTCGATAATCTCAGTCAACAGACGGCAGCGGTTTTCGGTGGATCCGCCGTATTCGTCGGTACGATGGTTGGAGTACTTGGAGATAAAGCGCATAACCATGTAACCGATACCAGCATGAATTTCGATGATATCGATGCCGGCCTTCTTGCAGCGCAATGCCGCTTCGCCGTACTGCTTTACTACGATAGCGATTTCTTCCTTGGTGAATTCCCTCTCAGGCATGCCAACGAAGGGACCAGAAACGACGTCCTTGGAGGGAGCATAGGAATGCAGCTCATCTTCGCCTGATGCGCGCCATTCATAGCACAGCTGCAGCTGAGCAGCCAGCTTAGCGCCATGCTTGTGGCAAACCTCAGCCGTACGGGCGAGGCCAGGAATGAAGCAGTCATCCCACACGCCTACTGCACCAGTGGTGGTGTGATACTTAGGATGCGTATTGAATACGTCGCAAATATAGCAGGAGCCGAGCTCGATCAGAGCGGCACCGCCCTTTGCACGCTGCTCGTAAAAGTCCAACAAGTCGTCGCCAACATGATAGTTGTCGGTCTTTTCGATGGTCATCGGCAGCATTACGAAACGATTTCGCAGCTCCACGTTGCCGATTTTGAACGGCTTATTCAGTAATTCGTACTTCACTTCGCGGCCCCTTTCGTAAGAACAAAAGTGAAATTCTATTCTTGCTGTACCTGCATAGACGAGAGCTAATTAAAGGAAACCAATGACAAGTTGGCATGAATACACAAATAGACGACGCTAGTTACAGCTGTCGTCTGATAATGAATTACATGCAACGATGCGCATCGGTAATAACCAATCGTAAGCACTCCTTCGCGTTAAGATATTGTAAATCACTCAACGCAACCTAATAGCGCTCATTATGCATTATTTGAGTTATTGCTATTGGAATAAATGAATCTGACGAAATACATTTTTCCCCGATGTGGTCAATTTACTACACATTTTTGATATTTTGACCGTAGTTTTCTCAAGAAGCGTTACACTGAGAGATGCTCAGCAAAGTGAAAGGAACCAAAATGGGTACATTTGATACAAAGTTGTTGATTGCCCAAGCTTTGGTTGACCTATGTGCGGAACAGCCTTTGAAGAAGGTATCCATCAGTGACATCGTTGAGAAAACGGGCAAGAATCGCAAGACCTTCTACTACCATTTCGAAGATAAGAATGCTCTTATTATTTGGAAGTTTCGCTACGATTTAGGCATTGAACTTCAGCACCGTTTCCCCGAAAACATTTTGGTCTACGAAAAAGAGGGCGAGGGCAAACTGCCAGAACTACCCTATTACATCACCCAGAAATCAGGCGTGCGTTCACTTGATCATTCCAAGTTCTTTGCCACATTCGCCATCATCTTGGAACGTGAGCGCGATTTTTACGCCCAGGCATTTGCCGAACAGGGGCCTTCGGCTTTGCGCAACTATTTGTATGAGCTCTATTTGCCCGCCTTGCGCAACGATATTTACATTATTCTGGCCAATCGTTATCTGCCAGAAGAAAACATCGACTTTTTAAGCGAATTTTATACGGGTGCGTTTTTGGCATACTTCATTCGCAAATGTGAACAACCCGGCAACAAGCGCATCATTACCGACGCTGGCCCGTTTGCGAATATTATCCACAGTTCTCTGGAAAGCGAAATTAAAGAAGCACAGCTCAGGCGCAATTTGTAGCTCTCTGCCGTTACGTGACCCAATGCCATTTGTCACCTAACGTGATTTCAGCGCTCTTTATATCCTCTTGCTGTGAGGCTCTTATCCTCTTACTGTGAGACTCTTCATGCTCTCTCGCTGTGGCGCTCTTTATATCCTCTCGCTGTGTAGTCGGACGATAGGGAGAGCAACCTATTCGGCGTAGCTGTCCATAATAAGCGGAGCGGCAATGTAGACCATAATCTGATCGGTGCCTTCGGCAATCTGATTGCCACGGCAATCCTGCCAAATGCTGCTTACACGAGAACTTTCGGTGTATCCCAAACCGCCTAATATCTGCATTGCATCACTGGCAACCTGCGTTGCCGTTTTTGGAATATAGCGCTTCATCAAAGCAACAGCCAACCGCTTGTCCTGCTTGTCATTTTCCATCGCCCATGCTGCGTCATACAGCATCGCGCGCATCGTACGCAAGCTTACTTCCATATCGGTAAGCATCTGTTCAATCTGCTGGAACTGACCAATAGACACGCCAAACGCCTTGCGGTGACGCGCATTTTCCACCGCATCTTCCATGGCCGCTTGCGCCATACCAACCGAAGTTGCACACGTGAATACACGACCGTATTCCAGCAATTTAAAAAGGTGTCTAAAGCCCCCATCGTGTCCCTTAAGGCGATATTCCGGCTTAAGTTCCACGTTGTCGAATGAAACTGAAGCAAAAGGCACCATGGACTGACCAATTTTATTGATAGGAACAGCACGAATGCCCGGCAGATCATGAGGAATAAGCCAGAACGAAAGCGGCGGATAATCATCGGTTGCCGGCGCATCGTTATCAATGGCTGCCACCAAGATCATGGGCGAATATTCGCCATTATTCACGTAGGTTTTTTTGCCATCCAGAACAATTTTTCCATCGCGTGTTTCCACCGACGTGGTCATGCTCATGGTATCCGAACCCGCATTCGGTTCAGATACACCGAGCGAAAACATCAGGCGCCCCGTTTCGCGATATTCGTCCAACACCCGTGCAACCACACCTTCATCGGCAAATCCGCCAATAATCTGCAGGTTAAACAGATCATTTTGAAACGGTAAAACCGATCCTGCACAGCGAGAAAGTTCCTCTAGGATGAGCGTTTGAGACATGACGTCAAGCCCGCGGCGATTGCCACCATAGGTTTGACTGAGCGAAAAATAGCGATCCACAAAGCCCTTGGCAACATCGTCGGGCAAGCCTTGGTCTTTACGCCATTGAGACACGTGATCGGGCGTAAACACCTTTTCACCAAACGCGCGAAATGTCGCAATAATATTTTTCTGATCATGGGAAAGAGCGAAATCCACAGAAGAGCCCCTCGCTGAATTCGAGCCTGACATGCACCTCATTTGCACACACTTGGTCAGTCCGTGCAGCATAGCAAATCAGAACTATGGCATCATTTTTCACTCTTAAGAGTAAGCTACCCCACAGGGCTATTCCATCAACAACTTTGCCAATATGAGCAACAATGGCGGTCATATGGCCGCCATTGAAGTAATCTTTCAATTCATGATCGTAGTTTTACTACTCATAATCAACAATCTGTCCATCCATACCGAATAGATTTTAAAGATTGGACAAACGGCTAACACCCTTTCACGGATGACTAGTAGCCTTTCACAGACAGCTAGCGGCCCTTCCATACTGGTTCGCGCTTTTCTGCAAAAGCGGTGGCACCTTCAATTTTATCTTCGCTAGTTTGAGTGATGCGCTCGTACTTTTCAAGCGTTTCCCAACCAAGCGAGGGATAGATCATGCCTTCGCCAAACGTTTCATACGCCGTGCGCTTGGTGTACTGAATTGCCAGCGGAGCGCCCTTGCAAATAGAACGCGCCAGTTCCATTGCCTTGTCCAACACCTTGCCCGGTTCGACTGCGTAGTTAATCAAAAAGCAATCCAGCGCCTTTTGCGCATCAAAAGGTTCGCAGGTAAGCATCAATTCCATCGCGGGCTTAGCGGGCATCAATTGCATGATGCGCATCAACAAACCGCCACCAGCTGCCGTCAGCCCACGGCGAGGCTCTGGCAAAGAAAACTGCGCGTCAGTGCTAGCGACCGCCAGATCGCACGCCACCAAAATTTCTACGCCGCCGCCCAGCACCTTGCCATTAGCTGCGGCAATAAGAGGCTTAGAAATATAGCGCTTGCACATACCTGCAAAGCCATCTTTTTCATGACCCTCTGGATCATGATAGGTACCAGCTGCAATTTCTTTTAAGTCGCTGCCAGCGCAGAAACAATCGCCGGTGTTAGTGATAATGCCTACCCGCAACGAATCGTTTTCTTCCAAGTAGTCAAATGCGTCGGAAAGCTCCTTCCACATTTGGCTGTTAATGGCATTTTTCTTATCGGGACGGTTCAACGTAACAATAAAAATACCGTCGCTCTCTTCGGTCTTAATGAACTGATACGCCATAGGTTTCCCCTCTTTCCCCTGATGACCGAACGTTTATAGCAGCAAGTCGGCGCTTTTAAGACACTTCATGCAAGAATTTCTCAACCGCTTCATTAAATGCAGACGGATTGTCATATGCCACAAAGTGGTCGCCCTGAACAAACACCAGTTCGGCATGAGGAATGCTGCGATAGATCAGTTTCGTGTGCTCAGCATCAATCAAATCCTCCGTGCCCACAATAATAAGCACCGGCATCTCTAGATCCTTCAATCGCGCAGGATCAATTGCTGGCTGCGTTGCCATCAGGTGGAACAGCTCATAGCGATGCATGGCCTCTTCACTAGAATCCTTCACAGCAGCTAACTGTTGTTCCTTTTCCATGATGCGCTTGCGCACGGGCGGAATAATGCCCGAAACGTCCAGGTTGACGCCATTTAAGATGAGCTTATTGACGCGCTCAGGATGATCTAGCGCAAACATCAGAGCCGTAATGCCGCCATCGGAAAAGCCTAAGATATTCGCACGGAAAATGCCCTTGTCGTTCATAAACTCCAACAAGTCCTGCGCGAACTGGCCAAACGTAAAGGGCGCATCCCCACGAGGCGAATTGCCGTGTCCACGAGTATCCAGAG
>UQDJ01000002.1 GCA_900539675.1 uncultured Coriobacteriaceae bacterium
TGAATATCTTGATATGTATAACAATATTCCCTCCATTGGTCACAGCAACCCTGTGGTTACCGAGGCGGTCACTAAGCAGCTTGAACTGATTAACACTCATACCCGCTATGTGCATGAAAATATTCTCGATTACGCTGAAGAGCTGCTGGCCACAATGCCTGATGAAATTCAGAACATCATGTTTATGTGCTCGGGATCAGAGGCCAATGACCTGGCCGTGCGTTGCGCGAAGTTTTATTCCGGCGGAGAGGGAATTATCGTAACGGCTGAAGCGTATCACGGTAATACCGATCTTGTAACAGGCCTTTCTCCTTCCATCGGTGAAGATGTACCTATGAGCCCTACGATGCGCATGATTCCTTCTCCGGATACGTATCGGTTAGGTACTGATGATATTGGCATGTGGATGTGCGATGAAATCATCAAGGCAATAGCCAACATGAAACGTCACGGCATTAAATTCGCTGGCGTTTTATTCGACGGAATTTTTTCTTCCGATGGCGTCATTCCTGGCAAGGCCGGCTTTTTAAAGCCCGTTGTTGATCTTGTCCACGAAGAAGGCGGCGTTTATATTGCCGATGAGGTACAAGCTGGTTTCTGCCGTACAGGCGAAAGCTTCTGGGGATTTGGTCGTCATGGGATCGTGCCTGACATCGTGACCATGGGCAAACCGATGGCTAATGGTATTGCCTGTTCAGGAGTGGCTATTAAGCCAGAAGTGCTAGCAAGCTTTAGTCGTATCAATCCCTATTTCAATACCTTTGCTGGCAATCCTGTTGCCATGGCCGCTGCAAGTGCGGTGCTGCATTTCCTCAAAGACAACAACATGCTTGCTCACGTCGATGAAATGGGCAAGAAACTGCAAGCGGCATTGCGTGATATTGCCAAAGACTATCCTCTGTTGGATGGCGTGCGTGGCGCAGGTCTGTTTGTGGGTGTTGAAGTGGTAGTTCCCCATACCAAAGATCCTGACCGTGCGACAGCTGTAAAGCTCATCGAGATATTGCGTGAACATAGGGTTCTTGTTTCGCTGACGGGACCGAAGGGCAATGTACTTAAAATTCGCCCGCCACTGGTGTTTGACGATAAGGATCTCGACTTCTTTGTTGATGCTCTGCGTGCATCGCTTAAGGAATTGTAGGCAAGAAGGGAATATACCATGGGCAAAAATTTTGAAGACCCGAGCTTATTTGAACATGTGGCTCAACTGGCTGCTAAGCGCTATCCCTTTGATAACCCTGCAGTAAAACTGCTGGCGTTTTCTGAAAACGCTACTTATTTGGTGTACGACCCTAAAACTGATGAAAAGCTATGTGTGCTTCGTGTTGGACGCCCTGGTTATCACACCTATGAGGAATATGTCAGTGAAATAAAATGGCTGCGCCAGATAAATGATTACACGCCCCTTAAGGTTGCTAATCCTATTGCGGCCAAAGATGGTTCTTATATTCAAAAGATTGACTATAAGGGAACAACGTATTTTTGCATTGCTACAGAATACTTAACAGGGAAGATGCTTAACAGTGATGATTCTCCCGAGGCGTCTTTGAAACACTATGAAACGTTGGGCGAAACAACGGCGTATTTGCACCGTCAGACAGAGATTTGGAATGGGACAAAAGACATCAAACGGTGCCATTGGGATTTTGACACTTTAATTGGTCCTCATGCCATCTGGGGAAATTGGAGAGATTATCCCGAAATGAACCCTGAAGCTCAAAGCGTACTGGAACGGTGCTGCGAAATTATTAAACGCCGCTTGGAAAACTACGGTAAAACGCCCCAGAACTATGGCGTTATTCATGCTGATTTGCATGAGGCCAATATTATCGTTGAGGGCGATACGGTAAAGGTAATTGACTTCGATGATTTTGGGTTTGGCTGGCATTTGCATGACTTAGCGGGAGCATTCACCATGATTGAAGATCAAGAAGATGTTCCCGATCTGGTAAATGCTTGGCTTGATGGATACCGCAAAGTTCTTCCGTTTACCGATACGGATTTTGTCGAGATCGATACCTTCCTTATGCAGAGGCGTATTCAGCTGCTTGCATGGTTGGGCACGCATCAAGACTCTACTCCTCTTCAAGGAACTACCGTGGGGTATTTAGAGGGCACGATGGGTTTAGCTGAACGGTATCTCCGTCTATTTGGATAAAACGGATGGTGGTGTCACCAATCGTGCGTCCTGCGAATGGTGGTGTCACCAACAGTGCATCCAGTGAATGGTGGTGCCATCAATCGTGCGTCCACCTACAAAGAAAATAGCAATGTGCCCCCTTCGATTACCCATAAGGAGCATCTGACATGAAAGAGATAGAGATTATTATTAACGGCGATAAATTGGAACGGGTAAAGCGCATCTTTGCGACCTTTAGTGATAACGGCATCTTTGTATCCCAAGGCATGGGGTATGGCCATCAACATGGTTTCAGGCAGGTATATACCCGAGATGACAATCGCGGAGTAAACATGTTGCCCAAGGTGTCTGTTCGCACCGTCGTACGCGATGATTTAGTAGACAATATTGTTGACGAAATGGTTTCCAATCTGGGAAGCGCTTCATTTGGCGATGGGAAGATCTTTATAAAAGAGGTATACGATGCCGTGCGCGTACGCACCAACGAGAGGGGAGATGCAGCGCTGTAAGCTTGAAGTCAGAGCGCAAGCCCCATCCATGTCCGCAGATGAATCTATGGGGTTTATCTGCTTGGGGTTTGTCTGCTTGGGGTTTGTCTGCTTTGGGCGAAAGGGAAAAAGGCACGTCAGCGTATGACGTGCCTTTTTCGCTTAGTTGCTGCCTTTTTGTACGTTGTCCATCAAGATTACCGCATGAGCAACCTCTGCCAAAGAGGTGCGGGTATTCATCGAGGTCTTTTGTAAACGCGAAAACGCCTCTTGTTCGCTCAACCCTTAATTCATAAGTACCGCTTTAGCTTTATCCACCAGTTTTCTTGTTGCTATGCGCTGTTCGAGTTGGGCTATTTCACGCTCCAGCTTTTGCTCGCGTTCAAAGCGGGCACGAGCAATATCGATTGAACAGATAAGATCACGAACCGAAAAGGGCGCGGTGACATAGCCAAAAATGCCTGAAACAACTGGCAAAGGGGACTCTGTCACAGGGGATTCTGCTACACGGGGTTCTGTCAGAGAGAACTGCGTTAGCGACGAATCTGCCACAGGGGATTCTGCCAGAGAGGACTCTTCTAACGATTTATCTGGCACGTGTCCTGCAATGATCACAACAGGAGCATGAGAGATATCGTGCTGGGTAACCATGGCACGCAATTCATGTGCTTCGCCAAAAAAATGAGCGCCAATAAATACGCAGTCGAATTGTTGGTCCTGTAGTAAGGTGAGAGCGTCATTGGCCGTGTTAGCTTCAACAACGGCATATTGCTGAGTTTGTGACAACATGTCCTTAACACGGCGGGTGTTTTCGATCTTGCTTTCTGCAACGAGTATTTTCATAAGTTCTTACACCCCTTATATCGCATAAGGATAATGATGTGCAGTCAAAAGGCATGGTAAAGATGAGATATGGAGTTAACCTGTCTTTATTATGGCTGGTCAAAGCAACAGAAGAGTTTCTTTTGCGTTACTACTTGTTTTCGTGGTATCACATGAATCGAAAGTTTTTTAAAAAGGTTGGGCTTGGTATGGCTTAGCACTGTGGCCACTCGTTTTTGTTATGAAGTGTGCGCTCTGTGAAGCCTGGTCGTTGCCTTGCATAGCGCGCCGGTATTTTGGTACCATTCATGGTTGCCGCTGAACTGTCTATTTGCTTGAAGGAGCAATTTTGGCTAAAGAAGATGCAATTGAATTAGAAGGCACTGTTCTGGAAGCACTGCCAAACGCAATGTTTAGGGTTGAGCTCGAGAATGGACACAAGATCTTGGCTCACATCTCCGGAAAGATGCGTATGCATTACATCAAGATTTTGCCGGGAGACAAAGTTCAAGTAGAGCTTTCGGTATACGACCTGGATCGCGGTCGTATCACCTATCGCTACAAATAGGCGGCAAAGTGCACTGCATTTCGGGATAGAAATGTGGTGTTTTTGTGTTCTGATGAAAGGAATGCGGCATCAGAACGGGGCATTTTTAGCGCAGCTTTACCCAACGAGCTCATTTCACCGTTAATGCCCAGCGCTAAATTGCTGAAACGTTGGCAGGGTATTCGGCAATACCGAAGATATTGATCGGATTCCCGACACCGTACCCCCGGTAAAAACCAACGTGTCAGAGATAAGGCGCAAGCATAATCCGCACGAAGGCTTTTCTTACAAATCATCGCCTGCGGCTGGGCGTGGTAGATAAAGAAAGAACGCATTACCGAAAGGAATAAAATTATGAAGGTACGTCCTTCGGTCAAGAAAATGTGCGACAAGTGCAAGATTATCCGACGCCATGGCAAGGTGCTCGTAATTTGCGAGAACCCTCGTCATAAGCAGCGTCAGGGTTAAAAGAGAAAGGGAATTTATTCATGGCACGTCTCGTTGGTGTCGACCTTCCTCGCGACAAGCGCATTGAAGTCGGCTTGACCTATATCTACGGCATCGGCCTTACCACCTCCAAGAAGATTCTTGCTGAAACTGGTATTAACCCCGATACCCGCGTTAACGATCTTACAGAAGACGAACTTTCCAAGCTCCGTGACTACATTCACGAGCATGTAACCACTGAAGGTGACCTCCACCGCGAGGTTTCTCAGAACATTAAGCGCCTCATGGAGATCGGTTGCTATCGTGGCCTGCGTCATCGTCGTGGCCTGCCCGTTCGCGGTCAGCGTACCCACACGAATGCTCGTACGCGCAAGGGTCCTCGTAAGCAAATCGGCGGCAAGAAGAAGTAGAGGTGTAACTAGTGGCAGCTAAGAAAAACGTACGCACCCGCATTAAGCGCTCCGAGCGCAAGAACATTGCTGTTGGTGCGGCGCACATCAAATCCACTTTCAATAATACGATCGTTTCCATTACGGATCCTCAGGGCAATGTAATCTCCTGGCAGTCCGCTGGTACGGTAGGCTTCAAGGGCTCTCGTAAGTCCACGCCTTTCGCAGCACAGATGGCAGCTGAAGCAGCAGCCAAGACCGCTATGGAACATGGCTTGAAGAAGGTATCTGTCTACGTGAAGGGCCCTGGTTCCGGTCGCGAAACCGCTATCCGTTCCCTTCAGGCAGCAGGCCTCGAAGTAGCCAGCATTCAGGATTGCACGCCTATTCCGCACAACGGTTGCCGTCAGCGCAAGCGTCGTCGCGTCTAACTGAAAGGATCAATTACTATGGCAATTAACAGGACTCCGGTTCTTAAGCGTTGTCGCCAGCTCGGTCTGGATCCTGCTGTTTTGGGTTATAGCAGCAAGAAGGAATCCAAGCGCCAGCCCAAGCGTCGTCGCAAGGAATCTGAATACGGTATGCAGCTGCGTGAGAAGCAGAAGGCAAAGTTTGTTTACGGCGTTCTCGAAAAGCAGTTCCGCGGTTACTTCCAGCGTGCAAAGGCTATGCCCGGTGTTACCGGTGACAACCTGATGCAGATTCTGGAATCCCGCCTTGACAATGTTATTTTCCGTCTTGGTTTTGCTAAGACGCGTAAGGAAGCTCGCCAGATCGTGACCCACGGTCACATCCAGGTAAATGGTCGTCGCGTAGACATTCCGTCTTTCCGCGTACGTCCTGGCGACCTTGTTTCTGTTGCTCCTAAGTCTAAGGAACTTTTGGTAATCAAGAGCGCTTTGGTTTCCAACGAAGGCGTACAGGTTCCAGCATGGCTTGAGGTTGACATCGAAAAGTTGCAGGGTAGCGTTTTGTCCCTCCCCGAACGAGATCAGATCGACTTTGATATTAACGAACAGCTTATCGTCGAACTTTACTCTAAGTAATGTACGCACTGCGGTTTATTAAGGAGGCTTATTCAATATGACAGAGTTCATGAGGCCGACAGTAACGACTGAAGAGGTCAATGACACCATTGCCCGATTCATCGTGGAGCCGCTGGAGCGTGGCTACGGTTATACCTTGGGTAACTGCATGCGTCGCGTTTTGCTGTCTTCTTTGGACGGCGCAAAGGCGACCGCTATCCAGATCGATGGTGTTCAGCATGAGTTCACCACTGCAGAAGGTGTAATCGAGGACATTACTGATATCGTTTTGAATGTTAAGGGCCTGGTCTTCAGCGCCCTTAACTCCGAAATCACTGAGGCTACCGCTCATGTGCATGCTGAAGGACCGTGCGTAGTAACCGGTGCTGATCTGGAAGTTCCTACGGAATTCACCCTGATCAATCCCGAACACGTAATCGCAACGGTTGCTGATGGCGGCACCCTTGATATGACGGTACGCATCGGTGTGGGTCGTGGCTATGTATCTGCAGAACGCAATAAGCGCACGGAAGATCCTATTGGTATCATCCATGTAGACTCGCTGTTTTCACCGGTTCGTCGTTGCACCATGAGTGTTTCCGATACCCGTGTAGGTCAGCGTACCGACTACGACAAGCTTATTCTTGAGGTTGAAACCGACGGTTCTATCAACCCCACCGAAGCGGTTTGCAGTGCTGCAAATATCATTAACCAGTACATGGGCGCATTCTTGATGCTCGACGAGGTTGAAGAAGATGAAGACGGCGAAGTAGTTTCCATCTTCGCTCCTGAAAACCAGGAAACCAACGCTGAGCTTGACAAGCAGATTGAGGACTTGGATCTGTCCGTACGTTCTTACAATTGCTTGAAGCGTGCAGGTATTCATTCTGTACGCCAGCTGGTCGAATACTCCGAAAACGACCTGCTGAACATCAGGAACTTTGGCGCGAAGTCCATCGAGGAAGTGAAGGACAAGCTCATTTCCATGGACCTCAATTTGAAGCAATAGGAGATTAAAAGATGAGGCATTACAAGAAGGGGCGTAAGCTGGGCACCGACTCCAGCCATACCAAGGCTATGAAGAAGAGCCTTGTTGCTGCGCTGTTCACCAACGACCGCATCAAGACGGTTGAGGCTCGCGCTAAGGAAATTCGCCCTGATGTCGATAAGATCATCACCTGGGCAAAGAAGGGCGACCTGCATTCTCGTCGTTTGGCTATTGCTGCTCTGGGTGATAAGGAACTCGTACGCGAGGTATTCGAAAAGGTTGCTCAGGGTCAGTTCGCTGACCGCAAGGGTGGTTATACCCGTATTCTGAAGCTTGGTAACCGCAAGGGCGACAACGCTTCCATCGTAATCATGGAGCTGTGCACCGAGCCGGTTGCTGCTAAGAAGGCTGAAGATAAGGCTGCCGAAAAGAAGGCAGAAAAGAAGGCAGAGGCTAAGAAGGAAGCTAAGGCTGACAAAGAGCTCAAGGCCGCTGAAGAAGAGGTAAAAGAAGAAGCCGAAGAAGCAGTGGAAGCTGCTGATAAGGCTGGCGACGAAGAAGCTGCTGCAGAGGCTGCTGAAGTTGCTGAAAAGGCTGAAGAAGCTGCTGAGGATTCCGACAAGGAAGAAGCTAAGGCTGAAAAGAAGGCTGAATAACTTCTTTTTGATTGTGCGCGATCCGTATGCGAAGCCAAGCAGAGGTTGAACCCGTTTTCGTGATGTAACACGGATCCGTAAACGTAAACACAAACCCCTGGTTCCTGCAAAGGAGCCAGGGGTTTTCTTTTTTGGGGTAATCTTTCACGGCCGGGTTAATCGTTGATGACCGGGTTGTTTTTTGACGATCGGGGTAATCTTTGACGATCGACATAATCTTTCACAAGGTTGACGGTTGCACGCAGGCTTAGTGATGTTTTTGCGCTTATGTGTGAACGCAGCCGAAGGGTTGCTAGGATAGTGCCGGAAAATTGAAAGGGACGTGATAGGTTTGCCACGACCAAATCCAGGTAACAGTAAATGGCAGTATAAAATTGCGCAGTGGATGCAGGGGCGCTATGGCATTGATGAGCTAACTCAGGCGCTCATGATCATCGGCTGTGTGTTTACCCTCTTGAATTTCTTGTTCAGTTCGAGCTTGTTGGGATTGCTTGCTCTTATCTGCTTTGGTTTTGGCTTATTTCGCTGCTATTCGCGCAATTTCGCCGCGCGTGCTCGCGAATTAGCTAAATATCAGCAGCTAATGGAAAAGCCCAAGGCGTTCTATCGCCTCAATAAACGCCGCTTTGATAATCGAAAGACCACCATCTATTTTCGCTGCAAGGGTTGTGGCACTATTTTGAATATTCCGCGTGGCAAGGGCACTCTGTTGGTTACCTGCCCTAAGTGCGGCACCAAGGTGGAAAAGAAATCTTAAGCAGCCTTCGCCCTTCGTATTCGCACAGACGGAATGGTAAGTTGCCTTCACTACGGTGGAAAAAGAGCTCCATGCGGCGGCCTTCACATTCCATTCACAAGATAATTATTAGACTTTCACGAGCGTAATACGCCCCATATACAGCTCCTGGTAAAACGTAGCCAGTTAGCCGCCAATAACTACAAATTGTGGATGAAACCAAAAATACACACTATATATGGGTCTAGATTGTGTATAGTAGCTATCGCACTAACAAATTACGAACGCGCCAAAGTGCGCGTTACACGTTTTGATAAGAGGGGTGTAGGACCGCATGAAAATCATTAAGCGCGATGGTTCTGAAGTAACGTTCGACATTACAAAGATTGCAAACGCTATCAAGGCGGCCAGTGATGAATCTCCCGAAAGCGAGCGTCTGAGCGCACGCCAGGTTGACTACGCTGCGCACAACGTGGCAGACGAATGCGAAAAGCTAAGCCATACCGTTTCAGTTGAAGAAGTGCAAGACTTGGTCGAAAACGAGATTATGGCGCTGCACAAGTTTGAAGTAGCTCGCCGCTACATCATCTATCGCTATGTGCAGAACTTAAAGCGTCAATCCAATACCACCGACGACAAGATTCTTGCTCTTATTGAATGCAATAACGAAGAAGTTAAGCAGGAAAATTCCAACAAGAATCCTACGGTAAATTCTGTACAGCGTGACTACATGGCAGGCGAAGTTTCCAAGGACTTGGCTATGCGTATCCTGCTGCCCGAAGATGTTGTTAAGGCTCACGAGGAAGGCATTATTCACTTCCACGATTCCGACTACTTTGCGCAGCATATGCACAACTGCGATTTGGTCAACCTTGACGATATGCTGCAAAACGGCACGGTTATCTCTGACACGCTGATCGAAAAGCCTCATAGCTTCTCTACGGCATGCAACATTGCTACGCAGATCATCGCTCAGGTGGCTTCGAGCCAATACGGTGGCCAGTCCATTTCTTTGACCCACTTGGCTCCCTTCGTTGAAGTGAGTCGCAAAAAGATCCGTCATGATGTCATTCGTGAACTCAATGAAGTAGGCGTAGAGCCCACACCAGAACAGCTTTCCAGGATCGTAGAAACGCGCCTGCGTGACGAAGTACGCCGCGGTGTTCAGACGATTCAGTATCAGGTAGTAACACTGATGACCACCAATGGTCAGGCTCCGTTTGTTACGGTATTTATGTACCTCAACGAAGCTCGTTCGCAGCAGGAAAAGCAGGACTTGGCCATTATCATCGAAGAGGTGCTGCGCCAGCGCTATGAAGGTGTGAAAAACGAAGAGGGCGTATGGATTACGCCAGCCTTCCCGAAGCTGATCTATGTGCTGGAGGAAGATAACGTAGCGGAAGGTTCTCCGTACTTCTATCTGACTCAGCTGGCAGCTAAGTGCACGGCTAAGCGTATGGTGCCAGACTACATCTCTGAAAAGATGATGCGCGAATTGAAGCTTTCCAAGGGCGAACAGCCCGGCGAGGGAGACTGCTATACGTGCATGGGTTGCCGCTCGTTCTTGACGCCCGATCGTTCAGGTAATGGATACGATAACGTGGCCAACGCTGGCAACTATGAGCCCGGCAAGCCGAAGTACTACGGCCGCTTCAATCAGGGCGTGGTAACTATCAATCTGGTAGATGTGGCTTGCTCTTCCTATGGCGATATGGACAAGTTCTGGCAGATTTTCGATGAGCGCCTTGAACTGTGCAAGAAGGCTTTGATGTGCCGTCATAA
This sequence comes from uncultured Coriobacteriaceae bacterium, assembly GCA_900539675.1. GTDB lineage: Bacteria > Actinomycetota > Coriobacteriia > Coriobacteriales > Eggerthellaceae > Anaerotardibacter. The sequence goes on from UQDJ01000002.1 coordinate 10,021, forward strand.
CCGCTTGAAGGGTACCTTATCTGACGCTGCCCCGATACTGTGGCAGTATGGCGCACTGGCTCGCTTGAAGAAGGGTGAACCCATTGATAAGTTGCTCTACGGTGGTTACTCCACGATCAGCTTAGGCTATGCAGGTCTTTATGAATGCGTGAAGTACATGACTGGCCACAGCCATACCGATGAAAAGGAAGGCACACCGTTTGCCCTGGCTGTTATGCAGCGCATGAATGACAAGTGCAGCGAATGGAAGGCTGAAACCGACATCGACTTTTCGCTGTATGGCACGCCACTGGAGTCCACGACGTACAAGTTTGCTAAAAGCCTGCAGCGTCGCTTCGGCATTATTCCGGGTGTTACGGATAAGAATTACATCACGAACAGCTATCACGTTCATGTGACCGAAGAAATTGATGCTTTTCAGAAGTTGAGCTTCGAAAGCCAGTTCCAGCGTCTGTCCCCGGGTGGAGCAATTTCTTATGTCGAAGTTCCTGACATGCAGGACAACCTGAAGGCGGTTGTGCGTGTTATGCAGTTCATCTACGACCACATTATGTATGCTGAACTGAACACCAAGAGCGACTACTGCCAGGTGTGTGGCTACGATGGTGAAATCCAGATCGTCGAAGACGATGGCAAGCTGGTATGGGAATGCCCGAAGTGTGGCAACCGCGATCAGGAAAAGCTCAACGTTGCTCGTCGTACGTGCGGCTATATTGGCACTCAGTTCTGGAACCAGGGCCGTACCGAAGAAATCCGCGACCGCGTGTTGCACCTGTAAGCGCTTGGAACTGAATGCCCCGTGCCATCTGTTGCATGCAGGTGCCGGGGCATTTTTTATCCCCGGATGAAAGGGGAAATAAGGGAGGTATTCGTGAACTACGCTGAGATAAAATACTGCGATATTGCTAACGGGGAAGGCGTGCGTACCACGCTATTCGTTTCGGGTTGTTCGCATCATTGCAAGAACTGTTTTCAGCCTCAGACGTGGAGCTTTAATTTTGGCAACGAATTCACCCCCGACGTGCAGGAAAAGATCCTTGCCAGCCTGGATAGCCCCTTCACGGATGGGCTGACACTGCTGGGTGGCGAACCAATGGAGCCGGTAAACCAGCAGGGGCTTTTGCCGCTGGTGCGCGAAGTGAAGAAGCGCTTTCCTGATAAGTCCATTTGGTGTTACACGGGCGATCTGTTCGAGGATTTGATGGATCCTAACTCCGATCGTCATACGCATGTCACCGATGAGCTGATGAGCTATATCGATGTTTTAGTGGATGGGCCCTTTGTGCAGGAAGAGCACGACATAACACTGCGTTTTCGAGGGTCGCGCAATCAGCGTATTATCAATGTGCCCGAAACGCTGAAAACAGGAGAAATGCATCTGTGGGAAGATGATAGTCGCTATGCCACCCATTCTTGGGTAAGCTAAAAGCACAATGCGTCAGATAGTATCGCTTTACATACCGGGAACCTCTTTAGTGCACCGATGCGATGCCCGTGTGAAATTAATCACGCTGGTAGGAACGTCGTTGTTTTTTATTGAGAGCTGGATTGGGCTAGGCATTATGGTGGCGCTGGCCGTACTGGCCATTGGCGTGGCCCGTTTGCCTGTCGGGCGCCTTTTGCATATGAGTGTGCCCCTTATAATCCTTTTGGCTTTCATTTGCATCTGCAATATGGTTACCCCTGGTGGCCTTATGACCTCGCTAGCCTACGCCCTGCGCATTTTGCTGATATTCTTTTTCAGCTATGCCGTGGTGTTCACCACAACGTCTGAGGCACTCACACACGCGTTCGCAACACTGTTGGCTCCACTTCGCATCCTGCATGTCCCGCTAGACGATATTGCCATGGTGTTCACGCTGGCGCTTCGCTTCATTCCGATGATGGCCGAAGAAGCCGACACGCTGCGCCGGGCACAAACGGCGCGTGGGGCACGTTTTGAAGAAGGCAATCCTTTTGCGCGCATAATGGCGTGGCGTGTTGTACTTATTCCTTTGGTGGTGGGAATGTATCGCCGGGCTGGGCGCATTGGTACTGCCATGGAGGCACGCTGTTATGGTTTGTCGGGTGCGCCGCGCACCAGCGCGGCTCATGCTAGCGTAAAGCGCATGACCCCAGAGAGCTCACGTATAAGGCGTACCAGCCTGCAAGCTCGCTCATTTTCGGGGGCATCATGGGTGGCTTTGATTATTGCACTGGGGGTGTGTGTAACGCTTGCCGTGTGCTTTTAAACGCTAAGCGCAAACTTGGGGATCTATTCTGCATACCGTAAGGCGTCCGATGATATGATGAAGCCGTTTGGTTACAACATATCCCAAGGAGGAAATTCAATGGGAACCATCATCGATGTGTTCGGTCGTGAAATCTTAGACTCCCGCGGCAATCCTACGGTAGAAGTTGAGGTTATCCTCGACGACGGCTCTATGGGCCGTGCGGCAGTTCCTTCTGGTGCATCCACCGGTGCTTTTGAAGCGGTGGAATTGCGCGATGGCGATTCCGAACGCTATCTGGGCAAGGGGACGCTTAAGGCAGTTGCTCACGTCAATGAAGAAATTGCTGATGCTCTGATTGGCATGGATGCTGATGATCAGCGCTCTATTGACGCCGAAATGATTGAGCTTGACGGCACTGAAAACAAGGGAAACTTTGGTGCAAATGCAATTTTGGGCGCATCCTTGGCATGTGCTAAGGCTGCTGCTGAATCTGCTGAATTGCCACTGTATCGCTATGTGGGCGGCGTTAATGCCAACCTTCTGCCAACTCCGATGATGAACATCTTGAATGGCGGCGAACACGCTGACAACAACGTGGACTTCCAGGAGTTCATGATTATGCCAGTCGGTGCTTCCTCCTTTGCAGAAGCCCTGCGTTGGTGCTCTGAGATTTATCACACCTTAAAGAAGGTTCTTCACGAAGCCGGCCTTGGTGGTGGCGTAGGCGATGAAGGCGGCTTTGCTCCTAACTTCACCACGAATGAAGAGCCTCTAAAGTACATTGTTAAGGCTTGCGAAGCTGCTGGATATGAGCCGGGCTCTGATATTTTGTTTGCCATGGATCCGGCATCCACCGAATTCTATGACGCTGAGCGTGGCGTATATGTCCTGGCAGGTGAAAACCGTGAACTAACCAGCGCTGAGATGGTTGACTATTGGGAGCAGCTGGTTGAGAAGTATCCCATCATTTCCATTGAAGACGGCATGGCTGAAGAAGACTGGGATGGTTGGAAGGCCTTGACCGAGCGCATTGGCGATCGTGTTCAGCTGGTAGGAGACGATCTGTTCGTAACCAACCCGAAGCGCTTGGAAAAGGGTATTGAGCTGGGATGCGCCAACGCCATTTTGGTCAAGGTAAATCAGATTGGCTCTTTGACCGAGGCGCTTGAGGCAGTGCAGATGGCAAAGCAGGCAGGCTATGCTTGCATTATGTCGCATCGTTCCGGCGAAACTGAAGATGTTACTATTGCCGATTTGGCAGTTGCCACCAACGCTGGCCAGATTAAAACTGGTGCACCGTGCCGTTCTGATCGTGTTGCTAAGTACAATCAGTTGCTGCGCATCGAAGAAGAATTGGGCGATGCTGGTCAGTATGCGGGCAAAAAGGCGTTCTATAACATCGACGTTATTGATTAGCCCGTCTCAACTGGCATGTGGCGCAAAGCGCCTGGTGCTCTAAAAGCATAGTATGAACTTAATAAATGGAGCTGGTATTTCGCGGCTCCATTTTTCATGTCATGGTGCGCTATACTCATACAGTTCCCCCGATTAATGGAAAGAAGGGACTTTCGTGCAGGATTTGCCGAATGGGTTTACGGGCTTTTCCAACCGTAAAAATACCGCATCTAATTATCAATACTCCCGCTCAGTTGAGGCCGCATCGCACGAGGTTAAGCATTATTCAGCTGATGAAGTAAATGCTATTGATGAACGTGATAGGCGCTGGGCGTGGGTGGAAATTGATCGCAGCGCCATCCAATACAATGTTATGCAGACCAAACGGTTGCTACCTAATAACTGTCGCTTAATGGCGGTCGTGAAGGCTGATGCTTATGGCCATGGCTCTGTTGAGGTGGCAAAGGCTGCTTGCAGTGCTGGAGCAAGCTATTTAGGGGTTGCTACGGTAGATGAAGCAATCAAGCTGCGCCAGGCGGATTTTCGCGAGCCTATTTTGATTCTTTCGCAGCCTCCTGCAGAAGCTATTCCACTGCTTTTGTTCTACAACATTTATCCGGCGGTCTATACCACCGAATTTGCCATTGCCTATGGCGAAGCTGCCGATGCGCATGGCATGAAAGCTCCCTATCATCTGGCTATTAATTCGGGTATGAATCGTATTGGCGTGCGCCATAATGATGTGGTCGAATTTCTAACGCAGGTGGGCTTTCATCGAGCGTTGCAGCTTGAGGGTTGTTTTACGCATTTTGCGACAGCGGATGCGCCTGAAACGTTGGATTTCCAAATTCAGATTAATCATTTTGTCGATGCCCTGCGCGCTATCGAAGCGGCAGGGTTTAATCCTGGCATCGTGCACTGCGACAATTCGGCGGCTACGTATCGCTATCCTAAGACCAACTTCGATATGGTGCGTTTAGGTATTGCGATGTATGGCTATCAACCGGCACCAGACACGCACCGCATCATCGATTTGCGTCCTGCTATGACCGTGCACGCGCGCATTACGCAGGTAATGACGGTACCCATGAGCGAAGGCGTAAGCTATGGCATGAATTATCGCAGTCCTGGCAGTGTAAAAATTTGTACAGTTCCGGTAGGCTATGCGGATGGCTTGATGCGCTTGTTGTCAGGCAAGATTAATTTTGCCTACCAGAATCGTAGTGTTCATCAGGTGGGGAACATTTGCATGGACCAGTGCATGTTCGAAGTGGATTTACGTTCGCGTTCCACTATGCCCACGCTTGATCCTCATATTGGAGACGAAGTGCTTATCGCCGGACCACATGATGTTGTTGACTGTTCGATCGACACAATGGCTAATCGTGCCGCAACCATTCCGTACGAATTGATTTGCAACTTTTCGCGCCGCATGCCGCGTTTCTATAAGTAGGAGGCAAGGGATGCAGGTAGAAAAACTTCCCCTTGAAGAAATTCGCAAGCAGGTGGAAAGCTGCCATGCGTGTTCGCTGTGCGAAAGTCGTACCAATGTGGTTTTTGGCGCAGGTGATCCTCATGCGCGCGTGTTGATTGTCGGTGAAGCTCCGGGTAAGAATGAAGACTTGCAGGGCATGCCGTTTGTTGGTGCTGCCGGTAAGTTCTTAGACGAATTGTTGGCTGCAGCAGAACTTTCGCGTAATCAGGTATTTATTGCCAATGTGCTGAAGTGCCGCCCGCCTTCGAACCGCAATCCAAAGCCAGAAGAAATTGAAGCATGCGCGCCGTTTTTGCGTGAACAGACACAGTCAATTGATCCGTATGTCATTGTGACGATGGGCAATTTTGCCACGCAATTTATTCTGCGCACCGGCACGGGCATTACGCATCTGCGTGGCACCGTGCAGCAGGCTGGTCGTTTTATGGTTTTGCCGGTATATCATCCGGCTGCTGCCATTTATGATCGTTCTAAGCGCGATGTGTTACTCGCGGATTTCAAGCAGGTGGGTTCCATTGTGCGTGCTAGAATGGCGCTGGAAAAGGAAAATGAATAAATATAAAGGAGTTAACCAATGGTAGAAAAGAGCGATGTAGCAGCAGTATTAGAGCTCATCCGTCCTTCTCTTCAGGCTGACGGTGGCGATATTGAACTCGTTGACGTTAACGATGAAGGCGTAGTAACGGTTCAGCTGCAGGGCGCTTGCAATGGTTGCCCAATGTCTCAGATGACGTTGGCCCATGGTGTTGAGCGCGTATTGAAGGATCGTGTTCCCGGCGTAACGCGTGTCGTTCCTGCATAAGCGCCGACTTTAAGCTGTTGCAAAACAAGGCACGCTTTAGGTAAGCGTTGTTGGCTAAGTTTGCTGAGTTATGACTGCGGCGTCTTACTCGAAAGAGTAGGGCGCCGTTCTGTTAATGTGACTCGATGCTTTATGCGAGTCCATTTAAGCTGTAAAGGATGTGATTGGTATGTCACACTGCTGGGAACATCGTGGTTGTGATGAAGAGATGCAATCGCGCTGTCCGCATAATCGACCGGGCGAACCCTGTCCGCCCGATTGCCGTTTTGCCTATTGCACCAGGCCGCGTCATAAGGTGGCAACCGATATCAACTTATTGTTGACGTTGGACGTGGATCGCAATGCTGCCACGAAAGAAGCATGCCGCGTGTGCGAATACTTCCTTACGCATGGACCATCTCCAGAAGAAGTGCAGGCTAACGGTATAGCAACGTTTGACGGAACGGTTGAAGAGGATGAAGTGGACATGACGCACTTCGGCATGCCACCGGAAAGCGAAGTTGAAGCTTCTTTAGTAGCTACCGATACGCCTGTAGTGGAAAAGTAGTAAGGGCTTACGCAGTATGTTGAACGAGATCTATCAGAACCTCGATCCTATAGCTTTTACGATTGGTCCCTTCACGGCGCGCTGGTATGGACTGGCTTATGTGTTGGGCTTTGTGTGCGCAATTGGCATCATGTATTTGGTGGGAAAGCGCTGGAAAATTCGCCTGAATTTCGATCAGCTGTGCACCATTTTGCTTTGTGCCATGTTGGGTGTCATTATCGGTGGGCGCATTGGCTATATCCTGTTTTATAACTTTGACCATTACCTGGCTAATCCGCTTGCTATCTTTAACTTTGCCGAAGGCGGCATGAGTTTTCATGGTGGCTTTGTGGGTGCGCTGGTGGCTGGCATTGTGGCAGCCAAGCTGATAAAGATGCCCTACTTGTCGCTGGTGGATTTGGCCATCATTGGCGTGCCGGTAGGACTGTTCTTTGGACGTTGTGCCAACTTTATCAATGGCGAGCTATGGGGCGCTCCCACAGATTTGCCGTGGGGCGTTGTATTCGGTGGATCGGCGGGTATGGAACCGCGCCATCCCAGTCAGCTTTATGAAGCCTTTTTCGAAGGCATTGTGCTGTTCGTGATTCTGTTTGCTCTGTCGCGTAAGCGTCCCCCGTTCCCCCGAGGCACCTACGTAGGCGTTTTTATGCTGGGCTATGGCATCTGCCGCTTTATGGTGGAATTCATTCGTCAGCCCGATGCGCAGTTGGGATATCTGTGGGGCGGTTGGCTTACGATGGGGCAGGTGCTCTCTGTGCCGCTCATTTTGATTGGCATCGCACTTTTGATTTATGCGTGGAAAACACGTAAACCTCAGCAAGGCCCTGGAAATGTTACTAAAAAAGTAGCATAATACAGTTCAGTAAAAAATTTGAAACAAGACCTCCTTAAACCCGACGAGCCCGGTATGCTTAAGTCAGGTTTGAGAATCAAGACTAAGAAGGGTGATAAACCATGGGAAAGCTTCAGTTCTTCAAGTGTATGCACTGCGGCAATGTAGCTGTTAAGTTGGTTGATTCAAAGGTTCCGCTGGTATGCTGCGGCGAAAAGATGGAGTTGCTCGAACCTGGCACCACCGATGCGGCAACCGAAAAGCATGTTCCGGTAGTGACCGTCAATGGCAACGCTGTACATGTTGAGGTTGGCAGTGTTCTGCACCCGATGGAAGAAGAGCACCTTATCACAATGATCGTTCTGGAAACCACCAAGGGCTTTGAGGTAAAGCAGCTCTCTGCTGGCGAAGCTCCTAAGGCAGACTTCGCGGTATGCCCGGATGAAAAGCCGGTAGCAGTGTATGAGTACTGCAACCTGCATGGTCTGTGGAAGACTGAACTCTAAGATTTATTGGAGTCATGCAACAACGCTATCGCTATTTCGTACTTTGATACGGATTGTCGATAGCAACCTCTACAAAATTATGGCGAAGGGAAGCGAGAGCTTCCCTTCGTTGGTATTATGGGGAACATGTCAAAAAAGAAGCGACAGAATAAAGCAAAACAGCATGATGTATCGTGTCAAGGTGGTCAGGTTCCCATCAACGATGTGTTTGATGTTGTTATTGTTGGCGGCGGTGCAGCAGGCCTAGCCAGCGCGGTTGCCTGTGCGCAAAGCGCCCCGTGTCCACTGCGTATTGGAGTGTTTGAAGCGGCGCGCCGTATTGGCGTTCCCATTATGCGCAGCGGCAATGGTCGCTGTAACTTTTCGCATAGACCTCTTTCGGCCACAACGTATTACCATGCGGAATTTGTGCAGCACGTGTTTGATGCGTGCATCGCGCTGGATAGCAAAGGCTGTTTTGGGCTTGCTTGTGATGATGCTCTGGGGAAAGGCAAGAAAGCCTCGCGTCAGGTAGCGCACGATGCCATCTACAGCGGAGTGCCGTGTCAGGTAGCGCACGATGCCATCCCTCGCGACGTTCTGTGCCAGGTAGCGCAAGATGCCACCCATAGCGAAGCGCATGATGGTCAGAACAACCTTGAGGTGGTGCTTGCGTGGTTTGAGTCGTTAGGGCTGGTGTGGCAAGAGCTTGCCGGATCCGATGGCATGCTGTTTCCGTATTCGCGCAAGGCCAATTCCGTATTGGATGTTTTGCGCGGTGCACTGGATGCATACGGTGTGGAATGTTACACCGAAGCCGTGGTTGAGCAGATCGACAAACCTGATGCAACATCTGATACTACATCTGATACTACATCTGATACTACATCGGCTTCGGCCTCTAAAGCTTCTCAAGCGCGCCATAAATGTTTCGCGCTTGAGGTGCAACAGTATGGCGGCTCTGATGAAGAGCGGCGGGGGCGCGTGTATGCACGCAAAGTTGTAATTGCTACAGGAGGTGCTTCGAGTATCCCTGAGGCAAATCTGCTTGAAAGCTGCGCTCTTCACCCCAAGCCATGGCAGGCGGTACTAGGTCCCCTTACCACGACGCCTTCCTATAAAACACTCGATGGCGTGCGCGTCCAGGCGAACCTGTCCATTCCGGCGCGGCATTTTACTGAACAGGGTGAAGTGCTGTTTCGTCCCTATGGCATTTCGGGCATTGTGGTGTTCAATGCCTCACGTTTTGCTCAACCGGGCGATGAGATGATTCTTGACCTTGTGCCGTCATATTCCAAAGAGGAACTCGAGGCGCTGTTGACGCGCCGCTCACGGCTTTTGGCACAGCGCAACAAACGCGAATTTCTAAGAGGCTTTGTGGTGGATTCACTGGCACAGGTGTTGCTTGAGGCGGCTTCTCTTGAGGCGGACTCCTCTGAGGGATCATCTTATGAGGCATCTTTTGAGGGGCCATCTCATGAGGCTGATGGGTCCACGAATAGGGGCAAGGCAAACAAGCCTACCCATCTTTCAGGGGGCAGCACTTCTGGCAATCAATTACTCGGAAATCAAGCGTCCAGCAATCAAGCGTCCAGCAATCAAGTGTGCCGGTCGATGCTTTTCGATGTCGATGAAATTAAGCGCTTAGCACACGTTATGAAGTCGTTTAAGCTGACGGTGGGTACCATTGCCGATACGCGTGCTGCCCAGGTGCGCCGTGGGGGCGTTGATCCTTCGCTGGTTGATGCTTGTACTCTTGAAGTGATAGATACACCTGGACTCTATCTTGTAGGCGAAGCTTTGGATGTGGATGCGCCGTGCGGTGGCTATAACTTGCACTGGGCTTGGACATGCGGTTTGGTGACAGGCGCGTCGGTGGCACACGCTCTTTTTCAAGGCAATAAAGCGCAAGGATAGGATGGCATAATGATCGAAGTTTCTGGTATTGCTCTTTCGCTTGATGCTCTCTTGCCGGGCGCTTACGATGTGCAAAAGCGAGAAGTTGCCCATGCGTTGGGTGTGAAACCATCCTTATTGCAATCATGTACGCTTACGCGCCGAAGTGTTGATGCGCGCAAAAAGAACCAAGTCCATTTCACTACCACGTTTGCCTGCACGCTCGGTCCAGAACAGGAACAGCGCCTGTTGGCGAAAGCCCCAAAAGGGTTGCACGTAAAGCAGGCTAAGCCCTATGAGCCGCTCGAATATCCCGATTGCTCCCATACGTCTGCAAAGGTAGTCGTTGTTGGTGCGGGTCCGGCGGGGCTGTTTGCGGCTTTGTATTTAGCGCGCTGTGGTGTGCCGGTGGTGCTTGTGGAACGCGGTTTTGATGTGGACACTCGTGCGGGCGTAGTGACCCATTTTGAGAAGACCGGCAACCTTAATCCTCAGTGTAACATTCAGTTTGGCGAAGGTGGTGCGGGCACGTTTTCGGATGGCAAGCTGACCACCAACATCAAAAGCCCCAATGCACCTCATGTGCTTCATTGGTTTGTGCAGGCGGGAGCACCCGAAGCTATTTTGGTGGAATCTCATCCTCATTTGGGAAGCGATAAGCTGCCTGGCTTGGTTCGTGCCATGCGTGAAGAAATTCGCTCGCGCGGCGGGGAGGTGCGGTTTTCTACGCAGTTGGTGGACTGGGAATTTGATCAGGGCCACGTATCGGCAGCAGTGATAGAAGATGTGAATACCCACAAGCGCGAAACGCTTCCGGCAAGTCATATTATTGTTGCCTGCGGTCATTCTGCACGCGATGTTTTTGAGCTCTGCAAGCATTCCGGGCTTGCTATGGAGCAGAAGCCCTTTTCGGTAGGGGTGCGCATTGAACACCCCCAAGAACTTATCAATAAGGCGCAGTGGGGTAAAGCTGCCAAGCATCCCGCTTTAGGCGCTGCTGAATATAAGCTTGCGGTGCATCTGCCCAGTGGTAGAAGTGTCTATACTTTTTGTATGTGCCCAGGCGGTGAAGTGGTGGCTGCTGCCAGTGAAGAGGGCGGTGTGGTTACCAATGGCATGAGCAAGTATGCTCGTGCTGGAAAGAATGCCAATTCGGCCGTGCTGGTTAACGTTGATCCCAGCGATTTTGGCAGCAGTGATGTGCTGGCAGGCGTTTACTTGCAGCGCAAAATCGAACAGGCTGCTTTTCAATGTGGGATTCGCCATAAGGCCTTGCCATATCAGGCGCCCGCTCAAACGGTTGGTGCTTTTCTAAAAGAGCATCAAGAGCACCATCCTTCGTCTGTGCCGTCAAGCACGTTGTTACATCACGATCAGGCTTCCGACATGTCGCTTGATCAGGCGTCCGGTACGTCATCAGATCAGACTTCCACTAGCCCACAAGATCAGGCTTCCTTCAAGCCGCTGGTTCATCCCACGTATGGACGGGGAGTGTTCCAGGCATCGCTTAGCGAATGTCTGCCCGCCTTTGTAACGGATGCTCTGGCGCAGGCACTGCCTTTGATGGGACGCAAACTTGCCCATTTTGATGATCCTGGTGCGGTTATGACTGCGCCAGAAACCCGTTCGTCTTCGCCGGTGCGCATCTGTCGCTCAAAGACCTATCAAGCCTATTGGGCAGCTGATCATAAAGGCTGTCTAGCGGCAAATGATCACACCAAGGATGCCAAGGTGTATCAGAATGCCTGCTCTAAGGCAGCGACAGCTGAAAATGATGGCACCGGTATTTTTCCGTGCGGCGAAGGTCCGGGGTATGCTGGCGGCATTATGTCGGCAGCGTGTGATGGCCTGCGCGTGGCGCAATATATTGCGTCTCAGCTGGCGGGGTAGCGCCTGGCAGCGTAAGCTGCCTGGTAGTAAAACTTTCTAGTAGTGATACACCGCCTAGCAGCGTTCAATAATCTAGTAGCAAAGCGCTTGGTAGGGCAAACTGCCTGGTGACGTTAGACAACTTTTATGAAACGTTTTATGCTTCATCCCTAGACGCAGGATTATTTTGCCGTATGCTTTACTGCGCTGAATAAAGAACCTTAATAAGAAGTGATATGCATGACTGAAACACACTCCGCTTCTCTTCAAGATACTGTTCGGGCGCTTAAAAGGGGTAAGCCCGTTGTTTTTCCCACCGACACGCTTTTTGGTCTGGGGGTTTCGGTGTGCGATGCCGCATCTCCCGACATTTTGTATGCCATAAAGCAACGCGAAAAGCGCAAGCCCATTGCCTGGTTGGTAGGCAGTGTGGACGATCTGACCACGTATGGCAAATGTATTCCGCCTTTTGCTCTTGCTTTGGCGCGTACGTTTTGGCCAGGGCCGCTTACCATCATTGTGCGTGCAAGCGATAAGGTGCCACTGTCCTTTCGCTCGGAAGCGGGCACTATCGGTATGCGTATGCCTGCTAATGCTACGGCTCACAAGCTTATTACAGCCCTTGGTTGCCCTATAGCAACCACATCGGCGAACCTTTCGGGCGAAAAGAATGCGCTTTCGTTTGACGATCTTGATTCTCAGGTGCTCGATCAAGTGGCGTGCGCACTGCGCGATGAAGAACCTAAGAGTGGTATTGCTTCTACGATTGTGGACTGTTCTTCAGGGGATCATCCGGTACTTATTCGCGAAGGCGCTATTACGATTGCTGATATTCAGGCGCTCTCCTAAGAGGGGGGTCTGATAGATGGCACAGTATTCGGGTGTAGTCCGTCAAGAAACTTCAACCCTTTCCAGTGATGGTATGTCATGGCTGCGAATTGTAGTGTGGCGCCCTGATCCGTCTTATACCAAGCGCGCTATTGTGCAATTGGTGCATGGCATGTCGGAGCATATTGGCCGCTACGATGCTTTTGCGCGTTTTCTGGCCGACTTGGGCTATGTGGTGTTTGGCCATGATCATATTGGTCACGGCAAAAGCGTTGTATCTTCTGAGCAATTAGGACACATGCCTGCTCATGGCGGTAAAGACATCTTAGTAAACGACATCGATGTGGTACGCAAAGCCGTGTATGCACTTATTGGCACCAGCCGTGACTTGCCGCTCTTTTTGTTCGGTCATTCCATGGGTTCGTTTGTGGCGCGCGTATATGCCGCTCGTCACCCTGAGAGCCTTGCTGGCGTTATTTTGTGCGGCACGGGCAGTCAGCCGCGAGTGTTGGCGAAGATGGGCTGTTCGGTAGCGCGTATAATAGCGGCCTTGCGCGGGGAAGAATACCGCTCTCACCTGGTGGATTCGCTGGTTGTTGGTTCGTATGCGCAATCGGTTGATAATCCGCGTACCAATTACGACTGGCTTAGTAGCGATCCTTCCGTGGTGGACGCCTATTATGCGGATCCTTTAAGCGGATCGCATTTTAGCGTGGGCGCCTATGCAACACTGACCGACACAGTGGCAGAAGCGGTGTCTAAACAGGTAGCACAGGCAACGCCCAATGATTTGCCGATGCTTTTTGTTGCAGGTGATGAAGATCCGGTAGGAAATAAGGGTGTTGGGGTAGAAAAAGCCGCCAATCGGTATCGCAAACAGGGTGTAAGCGATGTGGAGGTCATCATATATCCGGGCATGCGCCATGAAATATTAAATGAGCCAGACAGGATGCAAGTGTATTGTGACGTGGAAGCTTGGATGGCACACCGATTGGTTTTGCGTGCGATAGCCAAAGATTCTGCCGTTTGACATTTCATCGTGTGCTGAAGCTTGCGATGGGTATACTGAAATGCGCAGAGATAAGGAGTCAGCCATGAGAATTTCCATCGCATCCGACCATGCAGGATTCGAACAGAAGCAGCAGCTTGCAGAGTATTTGGCCAACAAAGGCTATGAAGTAGTTGACCGGGGCCCTGAAAGCGATGATCGCGTAGACTATCCAGATTATGCGGTGCCGGTTGCACAGGATGTGTCACAGGGTAAGGCTGATTTTGGCGTGTTGGTATGTGGCACGGGCATTGGCATGGCGCTTGCCGCCGACAAGGTGCCTGGTGTGCGTGCGGCAAACATTGTGCGCAACGATTTTGCTGAATTAGCTCGCCAACACAACAATGCCAATGTTATAACGCTTTCGGGCAGATTTGTTTCCCTGGAAGACAACAAGCGTTTTTTGGATACCTTCTTAACGACGCCCTTTGAAGGGGGACGTCATGCCGATCGTGTGGCGAAAATCAACGCACTGGATAAGTAGGTCTAGAGCGCTTTAGGTTACACCGGATTGGATTGTGGGCTGCGGCGCTCGTGGTCATATACAGCAGCGCTTCTGATTGCGAATAGTAGCGCTTGCGCTCAGGCACCTAAGTTAAGTATTTTTTTCGGTACAATTTCACAGTCATTAAAACGATGTGTACGCCAGACGGGTTTCATCCGTCTGGCGTCTTATATTTGCGGGCTTGTGCTAAGGTAGCACGAACGGAAAACCGTTATAGGCAAACAACGAAAGGAGCGCAAGCATTATGTTCCTCGAACAACTTGCAGCAGAAGATCCACAGGTCGCCGACGCAATTGGGCAGGAGCTCTCACGCCAGCGCTCAACCATTGAGCTTATTGCCTCAGAAAACTTTGCCTCTCCTGCAGTAATGGCTGCTATGGGTACGGTTTTGACCAATAAGTATGCTGAGGGCTATCCTGGAAAGCGCTATTACGGCGGTTGCGAAAAGGTGGATATTGTAGAAAACCTGGCACGTGAACGTGCTAAGCAGCTGTTCCATTGCAACTTTGCAAACGTTCAGCCCCACAGTGGTGCTAACGCAAACTTTGCCGCTTATCAGGCTTTGGTGAACTTGGGCGATACCATTTTAGGGTTATCTCTGGACAACGGTGGTCATTTGACCCACGGCTCTCCGGTGAACTTCTCCGGCAGGGATTACAACTTTGTCGCTTATGGCGTAGATCCTCAAACCGAACTGATTGACTACGATGAAATGGAGCGCCTGGCAAAGGAGCACCGTCCGAAGCTGATCGTGGGTGGTGCATCTGCGTATTCCCGCGTGATCGACTTTAAGCGCATGCGCGAAATTGCTGATGAAGTGGGCGCTTATCTGATGATCGATATGGCTCACATTGCCGGTTTGGTTGCAACAGGGGCTCATCCAAGCCCGGTTCCTTATGCTCATGTGGTTACCTCTACCAGCCACAAGACCCTGCGCGGTCCTCGCGGCGGCTTCATTCTGTCCAACGACGAAGAAATTGCCAAGAAGATTGACAAGGCAGTATTCCCCGGTTCTCAGGGCGGTCCACTGATGCACATCATTGCAGCTAAGGCGGTTGCCTTTGGCGAAGCCTTGCAGCCTTCCTTTAAGGAATACATTGATCATGTGGTAGAAAACGCTAAGGCTATGGGTGAAGGCGTTGAAGAAGGCGGCTTGCGTTTGGTATCAGGCGGTACCGATAATCATCTGTGCTTGGTAGACCTTACTGCAGCAGACATTACGGGCAAGGATGCTGAAAAGGTACTGGAGAGCATTGGCCTTACCGTGAACAAGAACACTATCCCTAATGAAAAGCGTTCTCCATTTGTAACCAGCGGTATTCGCATTGGTTCTGCAGCTGGTACGACGCGTGGCTTTGATGCTCAGGAATTCAAGCGTATTGGTCAGTTGATTTCTGCTGGCGTATACAACGCAGAAAACAAAACGCGTCTTGAAGAATTGGCTGACGAAGTAGCCACCATGGTGGAGCGCCATCCGCTGTATCCTGAATTTAAGCACTAAGTTCACGTACAACTTCTGCTGCCGCTCGCAGCATAGAACAACTATCATAGATGCAAAGATGTATGTCCCCTCTGTTTTGCAGAGGGGACCTGCTTTATAAGGGGGTATATATGACCAGCCATGAATTTGGGGATCGTTTGGTGGTATTGCAGGATCATCCGCTGATTGCGCATAAGCTCTCTGTGCTGCGCAACGAAAACACTCCGTCGTCGGTTTTCCGTCAAACCGTGCATGAAATTACGCTTTTGGAATGCTATGAGGCCACGAAACATCTGCATACTCACGATGTGGCAGTGAAAACACCGCTGACAACATGCACCTGTAAAACCATTGCCAAGCAAGAGCCGGTCATCGTTCCTATTTTGCGCGCCGGGCTAGGTATGCTCGATCCCCTGCTTGAGGTGATTCCTTCGGCTCCGGTAGCTCATTTGGGTATGTATCGTGATGAAAAGACTCACAAGCCTATTGAATACTACGCAAAGATGCCCGGCTATATTGCTGAGCGCCAGGTTTTGCTGGTTGATCCTATGTTGGCAACGGGCGGTTCTTTGTGCGCGGCACTGGCGGCGCTGCGCAAGCGCAAGGTAGAAGACATTACCATCATGGTCATCGTGGCTTCACCTGAAGGGGTGCGGGCAGTATTGGACTATGATCCGGATGTGACCATTTATACCTGTGCGCTGGATGATGGCTTGAACAACGATGCCTATATTATTCCGGGCTTAGGGGATGCAGGGGATCGCATTTATCAAACATTTGATACGCCGGTTACCAGCGATGTTTCCTATTAAGACTCAAGCCTTTCAGGCTAAGCCATCAAGATCGACGAGCCTATTAAGGCTAAGCCTTTAAGATCGGCGAGCCTATTAAGACCAAAACTGAGCTATTAAGCCCGGCTAGCCTATTAAGGCCAAGGTGTGCCCTCTATCGGTAATGATGCGTGTAATACTTGGCTTTCAAGGAGGGCGCAGTAGCACAATCAGTACGAATTAGTGATGTGCATTCATCAGGCTTTCGGCATGATAGCTATCGTTAAGCCTTAAGGATGGCTCTTAACTATGCGGACATGTCCTGCGCTTGGCCCCCTAGAGCGCAGGACAACAGCATGGTATAAAGCTTTTAAGCGAACTATCCCGTTCGGTACAACAAAGGAAGTTACCGTGGCTTTAGAACTACAAGACTATGAACGTCCTTCGTGGGACGAATACTTTATGAAACTGGCCAATGAAGTTTCTACGCGTACAACGTGCTTACGTCGCGCGGTGGGGGCCATCATTGTGAAGGACCGCCGCATCTTAGCAACAGGCTACAACGGTGTGCCCACCGGTCTTCGTCATTGCAACGTGACTGGTTGCTTGCGTGAGCAGTTAGGAGTGCCTTCCGGACAGCGTCACGAAATCTGTCGTGGCTTGCATGCAGAACAAAACGCACTTCTGCAGGCAGCACGTTATGGCATTAACATTTCAGGAGCATCTATTTACATCACTACGCAGCCCTGTGTGGTCTGTGCGAAGATGCTTATCAATGCCGGAATTAGCGAAATTGTGTATCAAAATCCTTATCCGGATGAACTGGCAATGGAACTCCTGAAGGAGGCGGGCATGAAAATGCGCGTCTTTGATGGGCAGAATAGCAAAAATGTGGGGAATGCGGGTTAGAACACGTTGCAAAGGCAAATGGATTGAAATAATTCATAATCGAAAAACTAGCCATTTACGGACAAAAGTTTGATATTAACCACCAAATTGGGAAATAAGTGTTTCTAAGAACGCGTTCGTAGGGTACAGTGTCTTGTGCGCATGGTTTTGACGAGCCATTCGCCTTGCTATTTTGTACGTTATCGGAAACGATGCAGCAGATCATCGGGCGCTCTCATAAGCTAGGTGATCTGAAGGGCGTATAGCCCCCAACCGAAGGAAAGGAAAGCATGCTCACCGCTGTGGCAGCAGGAATTGTGGCAGGAATCGTTGGATTCCTTCCTCTTTTCGTATCGTTACGCTTGGCTAGGCGTTCAGACAGCATTGCACCTATGAGCATGGGACTCTATGGTTTGGCGGGCACTTTTGTCTCGCTCATCATTGTCATCGTAGCCATGATTGTCTTTGCGCAAATCGATCGCGCTTCTGTACTTCCCTTTGGTATTGCTGAGATTGCGGCACTGATTGTGTCGACGTCTCTTTATGTCGTTTACAAAAATGTCCTTGCTAAACGCAGGAAATAAAGGCAACGGAAAGGTAAGGAATCAAGATGGGTGAAGCACTTTCACAGTTTGTCGAGGAGGCACAGCATCTATCGTCATCGTTTGATCCGGCGACGGTTTTCTCCATCGCGGGTTGGGACGTTACACAGTACGTGCTGTACATGTTCCTCGCTTTGATTTTGGTTCTGCTGATCATCCTGATTGGCGGGCGCAAGTTGGAGCTGATCCCTCATAAGAAGTTCACGGCTACGCTGGAATATGGCTACAACTTCATTTCTGAGAGCGTCGGCGGCGACGTTATCGGCGAAGGCTACAAGAAGCACATTCCGTTTTTGGCAACGCTGTTCTTCTTCATCTTGGTTGCAAACCTTATCGGTTTGATTCCAGGCGCTAAGGCTGCGATGGGTACCATCTCCATCACCTGGGCGCTGGCAGCTATCTCGTTTGTTTACTTTAACTTCTGGGGCTTGAAGAAGCTGGGCTTTTTCCACTACTTCAGGAGCTTGGCTCCTTCCGGTGTGCCCGGTCCTATGATTCCAATCATCTGGTTCCTTGAATTCATTTCTATGGTCATCCGTGTTCTGACCCTGGCTGTTCGACTTTACGGCAATATGCTGGCTGGCCACATGGTATTGGCTGTATTCTCTTTGGCTACCACCATCTTCCTGCAGACTGCAATCTTCAACATGGATTTTGTTACTGCTCTGCCGGCAGTGGCTTGGTTCTTCTTGCTGTTCTTTATGTACGCCTTGGAAACGCTGGTTGCTTTCTTGCAGGCTTACGTATTCACGATTCTGTCTTCTTCCTACATCGGCATGGCTATCCACCCTCACTGATCGAAGAAACGCAGATTCGAAGAACCCGGCGCACGTCTAGCGTGCTTGATCTAGCCGCCGCATAAGAGCTAGCGCATAACATTGGTACTACAGCTGGTACGTAAAACTTTTACAGCTGAAAGGTAATAAGGATAAGAGATAGGCTCTTATCCCGCTAAAGGAGGTAATCGTGGAACTTACACTCGCTATCGCTGCGCTGAAGGTCGTTGGCTATGGCCTCGCAGCAATCGGCCCTGGCATTGGTATCGGTATCGCTACCTACGGCCTGTGCGTTTCTGCTGCACGTCAGCCTGAAATGAAGGGTCAGCTCATGGGCTACTTCTTCATCGGCGCTGCAATGTCTGAGGCACTTGCATTGCTGGGCTTGGTTCTTTTCTTCATCGGCTAGTAGATTCTGTAAGAATTGACGTTATTCCGATACGAAGAGAAGGAGGCAAGCGAATTGAACGCAACTGTAAGCAAATATGTACGTAACTGCACGAGCGGCGTAATCGCTTTTGCTGTTGCGTCTGCAGTTTGCCCGGTGTCCGCATTCGCTGCAGAAAGCGGTGCAGGGATCAATGCAATTCTTCCTCAGATGGAAGAGTTCATCCCTATGCTCGTCGCCTTCATTATCTTGTGGATCGTTCTCGCTAAGTTCGGCTGGCCTAAGTTTGAGGGCATGCTTCAGAAGCGCGAGGACATGATCAAAACTAACCTGGAAAAGGCCGAAGTGGCTCGCCAGGAAAGTGAACGTCTGCTGGCTGAATACCAGGAGCAGCTCGAAAACGCTAAGTCTCAGGCTCAGGCAATGCTCACGAACGCTCAGAAGTCCAGTGAAGCACTTGAGACCGAGATTAAGGATCGTGCTCGCCAAGAAGCAGACGCCATGATCGAGAAGGCTAAGGTTGCCATCGAACAGGAAAAGCGTAACGCCATGAAAGAGCTGCAGAGCTCTATGGTTGATACGTCTATCGATGTTGCTACCCGCTTGATCGGCGAAGATTTCAGCGACGCCGAGCATCGCAAGCTCATTGAGCGCTACGTAAAAGAGGCAGGTAATCTCAATGCCTAATCGTCATGTCACCCAAGCTACGATCGACGCATATGCAAACACCGTACTTGACGGCGCTAATGCTGCAGGCGGTACGGAAGCGGTTGTTGAAGTCCGCAACCAGATGCTTGAGATCCTTGGTTTCATGGCTACCAACATTGATCTTCGCCTGTCTTGCGACGACGAGGGATACACCCCCGAAGAGCGCGAAGGCATTGTGAAGGGCGTGTTTGGTTCATGCAATCAGGTTCTGGTAGGGCTGCTCTGTGTTATGGCTTCTCGTGCCGACATGGACAAGCTGCGCCAGATATACCACAGGTATGAAGACCTCATTGAATCCAAGCTGAACTTCAGCATTGTTGATGTAACGACGGTTGTTGAACTCGACGACAACTTGCGTGGGGTAATTACTAACAAGGCCGAATCCGACTTAGGCAGGAAGTGTGTTTTAGTAGAACACATTGATCCTTCTATTCAGGGCGGCATCATTATGAGTGCGGGCAGCCGCTATGTGGATGCTAGCGTTCGTTCTCAGTTCGAACGTGCCCGCTTCACTCTCAAGCAAATGAATGATGGAGGTGAATGCTAGTGACTGAAATCACCGCACAGTCTATCGACGAAGCGCTCCGCAAGCAGCTTGATGCTATCAACACGAGTGTAGAGTCTCGTGAAGTCGGTACGGTTGTACAAATTGGCGACGGCGTTGCGCGTATCGATGGCCTTAAGGGCGCCATGGAAGGCGAACTGTTGGAGTTTGACGGCGAGGAAGGCAAGACCGTTTATGGTCTGGTTCAGAACCTTGAAGAAGATCAGGTAGGTGCCGTACTTCTCGGTGACGTTACTGCAATCAAGGAGAATGACCAGGCTCGTACAACTGGTCGCATTCTGGAGGTTCCTTCCGGCAAGGCCATGCTCGGTCGTGTTGTTAATGCTTTGGGCCAGCCTATCGACGGCAAGGGTCCTATTGAAGCAGAAGGCATGCGTCCTATCGAATATAAGGCTCCTGGCGTTCATGAACGTCAGCCTGTTGAAGAACCAATGCAGACCGGTATCCTGGCTATCGACTCGATGGTACCTATTGGACGTGGTCAGCGTGAATTGATCATTGGCGACCGCCAGACGGGCAAGACTGCTATCGCAATCGATGCAATCTTGAACCAAAAGGGCAAGGACATGATCTGCGTTTACGTTGCAATCGGCCAGAAGGCTTCCACTGTTGCAACGGTTGTAGAAACCCTTGAGCGCCATGGTGCTATGGACTACACCATTGTTGTAGCTGCTACGGCTGCCGATCCTGCTACCATGCAGTACCTGGCTCCGATGTCTGGTGCTGCCATTGGCGAGCACTTCATCTACACCGGTGATGATGGCAAGCCAGCAGGCAAGGACAACCCAGGACGTCATGTTCTTTGTATCTATGACGACTTGACGAAGCAGGCAGTTGCTTATCGTCAGATGTCTTTGATTCTTCGTCGCCCACCAGGACGCGAAGCATATCCTGGCGATATTTTCTATCTGCATTCACGCCTTCTGGAACGTGCTTGCAAGCTTTCTGATGAAAACGGTGCAGGTTCTCTTACTGCTCTGCCTATCATCGAAACGCAAGCGGGTGACGTAGGTGCTTATATTCCTACGAACGTAATTTCTATTACGGACGGTCAGATTTATCTGAAGACCAACCTCTTCTTCCAGGGCCAGCGTCCTGCTGTTGACGTAGGTCTTTCCGTTTCGCGTGTAGGCGGTTCTGCTCAGGTTAAGTCCATCAAGTCTGTTTCGGGCTCTTTGCGTCTGGACCTGGCAGCTTATCGTGAATTGCAGGCATTTACTCAGTTCGGTTCCGACCTGGACAAGTCCACGCAGCAGCAGCTCACCCGTGGTGCAGCTATGACCGAGTTGCTCAAGCAGGGTCGTTATGCTCCGATGCCAGTTGAAGAGCAGTCAATTGCTATCTATGCTGGTAACCAGGGCTATCTGGATGATCTGCCGGTTGATAGCATCGTTCGCTTCCGCGGCGAGATGCTTGACTATCTGCGCATTAATTATTCCGATACCGTTGCTAAGCTGAGGGACGGCAAGAAGTTTACCGACGAGATCGAGTCTGAACTCAATAAGGCTATTGAGGAATTCAAGACTCAGTTCATCGCGTAAGGTGGTCTGACTATGCCGAACCTTCACGATATCGAAAGGCGCATTAAATCCGTCGAATCGACGAAGCAGGTTACGCATACCATGCAGATGGTAGCAGCCGCTAAGATTCGCCACGCCACCGAGCGTTGCGATGAGGCTACGCCGTTTGCCAATGCAATGCGCGAGTTGCTGGGCAACATTGGCCGTATGGGCGAATGCACCGCTCCGCTGGCTACTGAACACGATGAGATCAAGACTACCTTGATTGTTGCCATCGTGTCCGACCGTGGCTTGGCAGGCGGCTTCAACTCGAATATCTTGCATCGTGCTGAAAAGATCATGAAGGATCGTAAGGCAGAAGGTAAAAACGTTGTCGTTATTGCGTGTGGCAAGAAAGCAATTGCGTACTTCAAGTATCGCGGCATTGATCCGGTACTGGCGTTTCGCGATCTTTCCGCCGATCCTCGCGTGGAAGAAGCAGAGGCAATGACTGATTACTGCGTCCAGCACTTCCTGGATGGCAGCATTGATGAAGTTATCACTCTGTACAACCACGCTAAGAATGCAGCTGAACAGGTTCCCACGCGTCATCGCGTGTTGCCCGTAGATGTGAAGTCCTTCATTCCGGAGGGCGAACGCTTTAAGTTTGGTGGCATCATGGAGCCTGATATTGATAATCCTGACCTGCCTGGTGCTATTGAATATGAGCCCAGCCAGGAAGCGGTTTTGAGCAGGCTTCTGCCCGAATACCTCAGTGGTTATTTCTATTATTCGCTGATTGAATCGGCCGCTGCCGAACAGGCTGCTCGTCGTAACGCAATGAAGAATGCGACGGATAATGCCAATGAAATGATTGATACGCTCAATCGACTTTATAACCGTGTACGTCAAGGTGCCATTACGACGGAAATCAACGAAATCGTTGGTGGCGCCGCAGCTTTGGAGGACTAAATGGCTGAAGAAACTACTACATCTGCGGCCAACCAGGGTGGAGCGATCGGCCACATTGTCCGTATCGTTGGCCCTGTTGTAGACGTTGAGTTTGCTCCGAACCAAATGCCAGCAATCTACAACGCATTGACCGTTGAAGCTAAAACTCCTATGGGCGACGTAAAGGTTCTCCTCGAGGTCCAGCTTCACCTTCCCGGTGACTTGGTTCGCGCGGTTGCTATGTCATCTACGGATGGCTTGACCCGCGGTCTTGAGGTAAAGGATACGGGCAACGCTATGATGATGCCCGTTGGACCGGAGACCCTTGGTCGTGTTTGGAACGTAATGGGTGAACCTGTTGATGGCAAGCCAATGCCAGAAGTAAAGCAGTTCGCACCTATTCATCGTCCTGCACCTGATTACGATACGCTGACTACTACTACCCAGATCTTTGAGACGGGCATTAAGGTAGTTGACCTGATTCAGCCCTTTATCAAGGGTGGTAAGACTGGTCTGTTCGGCGGTGCTGGTGTAGGCAAGACCGTTATTATTCAGGAGCTCATTAACAACTTGGCTCAGGAACATGGCGGCACATCAGTATTTACCGGTGTAGGTGAACGTACCCGTGAAGGTACTGACCTGCTCATCGAAATGACCGATGCGGGCGTTATCAACAAGACCTGCTTAGTTTACGGTCAGATGAATGAACCACCGGGAGCTCGTCTTCGCGTTGGCCTGTGCGGCCTGACCGAAGCAGAGTACTTCCGTGATCAGGGTCAGGATGTTCTGTTGTTTATCGACAACATCTTCCGTTTCACTCAGGCAGGTTCTGAGGTATCCGCACTGTTGGGCCGTATGCCTTCTGCTGTAGGTTATCAGCCCACGTTGGCAACCGAAATGGGTGCTTTGCAGGAGCGTATTACCTCTACCAACGTTGGTTCTATTACGTCTGTACAGGCTGTATATGTTCCCGCAGACGACTTGACCGACCCGGCTCCTGCTACGACGTTTACCCACTTGGATGCAAAGACGGTTCTGAACCGTTCCATCGCTGAAAAGGGTATCTATCCTGCTGTTGACCCGCTAGAGTCCACGTCTCGTGCACTCGATCCGGAAATCGTAGGCGAACGTCACTATCAGGTAGCAGTTGGCGTGCAGAAGTTGCTGCAGACCTACCAGGACCTGCAAGACATCATCGCTATTCTGGGTATGGACGAACTTTCTGAAGAGCAGAAGGTTGTTGTTAACCGTGCACGTAAGGTTGAGCGCTTCTTAGGTCAGCCTTTCCACGTTGCTAAGCAGTTCACCGGCCAGGATGGTGTTTACGTAAAGCTGGAAGACACGATTCGCTCTTTCGAGGAGATCCTCTCCGGCAAGTGCGACGAAATTCCTGAGGTCTGCTTCCGTAACAAGGGCGCAATCGAGGATGTGTACGAGGCTTACGAAGCGCTTAAGCAGGAAGAAGAGTAAGTTATGTCCACGATCAAATGTGATGTCGTAGCTAAGGACAAGGTGCTGTTTTCGGGTGAACTTCACTCGGTAATGGTTCCCGGTACTGAAGGCGAACTTGGCATTATGGCCAATCATGAGCCATTCGTTACCGCGCTGTACGATGGCGTTATCTGGGCTCGCACCGCAGCCGAAGGCGGCACCACGTTGAGTGCGGCTATTATGGGTGGCTATGTCCAGGTTTTGGGCGAACGCGTAATTGTTCTGTGTGACAAGACGCGCGAAATCAAGCGCATTAACCTTGAAAAGGTTCAGACCGAAATCAAGGATCTGGAAGAGCGCCTGGCTAACCTGAGGGAGGATAGCATCATCTCCCGTTCGGTGCTTACTCGGAAACTACGCTGGTGCAAAGTCCAGCTCGCTGCTAAGGAAAAGGAAGATAGGTACGTCTAGGCTTCAATCCACGATACCTCCGGACACCCGTCTTTTATCTACGTATCAGCTTCAAACGACCTCTGCCATGTGGCAGGGGTCGTTTTTTTGTGGGTGTTTGCCGATTACAAGGGGATACATATTTTGTGTAAAACAACAGGCCGGAGCAAAAATGCCAGAGACGAACAAGCTGTGACTTTGGTTTGAAGTCTTGATCAATTCCTACCAATTCTTGGTAAAGGTGGCACAATAACTGGGTACGAAAGATTAGGAGACACACTATATGGCGTTTGTTCATCTACATAACCATACCGAGTATTCCCTCCTGGATGGTGCCACCCACATTTATGACATGGTGAAGCGCGCAGCTGATTTGGATATGCCAGCGGTTGCTATTACTGATCATGGCGTTATGAGCGGTGTGCCCGAATTGGCTGAAGCGTGCGATAAGGTGAAGAAGGAAACCGGAAAATGGGTTAAGCCCATTTTTGGCTGCGAAGTGTACTTCACCACCGACAGTGAGCTGAAGCGTGAGCGTCAAAAGCTTCATCATATGATTCTGTTGGCCAAAAATAACAAGGGGTATCACAACCTGATCAAGCTGGTCAGCGAATCACACGTCGACAACTTCTATCGCAAGCCTCGTACCACCTTTGAGATGCTGGAAAAGTATTCTGAGGGCATCATTGCGACGAGTGCCTGCATTGCAGGCATTATTCCTCGTTGTATCGATGATGGCGATTTTGGTCAGGCTATTGAATGGGCGAAGCGGTTTGCTTCTCTGTATGAGCCGGGCGATTTTTATATCGAACTTCAAAACCAGGGCATTACCACCAACGCCGGTATGACCCAGGTTGAAATGAACCATAGGCTCTCCGAGCTGGCCAGCCAGCTGGGTCTGCAGACCATCGCAACGAATGACTTTCATTACCTGTTGCAGGAAGATGCCGTCGCGCAGGATATCATGTTGTGCATTGGTACCAACTCCACGGTTACCCAAGAAAAGCGCTTCAGATTTCCCAATGATCAGTTCTATATGAAAACTGAAGAGGAAATGCGCGAAGCCATGAAGGATTTTCCTGAAGCGTGCGATAACACCGTTTCGCTGGCAGAAAAATGCAACGTGGAACTGGAGCGCGATGCAATTTTGCCACGCTTTCCCTTACCGGAAGGCGAAACGGAAGAATCCTACTTTCGCAAGCGCGTGCAGTCGGGCTTGGTACGCCGTTATGGCGATCCAATTCCAGAAGAAGTGCAACAGCGTGCTGATTACGAAATGTCCGTTATTATTCAACAGGGCTTCCCGGCATATTTTCTTATCGTTCAGGAATATATCGACTGGGCACGAAGCCAAGGTATCGGCGTA
Source organism: uncultured Coriobacteriaceae bacterium (assembly GCA_900539675.1). Taxonomy (GTDB): domain Bacteria; phylum Actinomycetota; class Coriobacteriia; order Coriobacteriales; family Eggerthellaceae; genus Anaerotardibacter. The sequence continues at coordinate 35,810 of UQDJ01000002.1, forward strand.
GGTCCTGGCCGTGGTAGTGCTGCTGGCGCAATCGTTGCCTATGCTATGGGTATTACGGACTTAGATCCACTGTCCAATGGTTTGTTGTTTGAACGTTTCCTTTCGCCTGAACGTGTAGAGATGCCCGATATCGACGTCGACTTCGAAGATGAACGCAGGCAGGAAGTTATCGAACACATTAAAGATGTGTATGGCGAAGATCATGTGTCGGGCGTAATCACCTTTGGCAAGTTGCAGGCAAAAAATGCTGTGCGCGATGCTGCGCGTGTTCTTGACTACCCGTATGCGGTAGGCGATAAGGTTGCCAAGCTTATCGGCAATGAACTGGGTATCACCATCGATAAAGCTATGGAGGAAAACCCCGACCTCAAGAAGGCCTACGACACCGAAGAAGATGTTCACCGCGTTATCGATGCGGCGCGCTCCATTGAAGGCCATGTTCGTGGCGAAGGTGTTCATGCTTGTGCCACCATTATTTGCCGCGATCCTATGAGTGATCACGTTCCCATGAAGCGTGATACCAAGGGCGGTGGCATCATCACCCAATACGATGGTCATTACACGCCCGATCTAGGCCTGTTGAAGATGGACTTCTTGGGTCTGCGCACCCTAGGTGTACTTTCTCGAGCATGCCGCAATATCAAAAGTCGTTTCGGAATCGATTTGGTGCCAGAAGAAATACCGACCGACGACGAAAAGGCATTTGAATTGATGCAGGGTGGCAACATGGACGGTCTGTTCCAGGTTGAAAGTGCGCTGTATGTAAGCCTGTTCAATCGTTTGCCACCAAAGCGCTTTTCTGACATTGTTGCTTCTATTGCATTGAACCGTCCGGGCCCATTGGAATCCGGCATGGTTGATGACTATGTCAAGGTTGCCAGTGGTAAAACGCCCGTCCATTACTACGATGATCGTCTGCGTCCTATTCTGGAAGAAACCTATGGCACGATGGTATACCAGGAACAGATCATGCAGATCTCCATGGTTATGAGTGGCTTTTCTGCTGGTAAGGCAGACAAGCTCCGTAAGGCTATGGGCAAGAAGAAGATTGACGTTATGCGTCAGCTTCAGGAAGACTGGAACACCGGCGCGGTAGAAAACGGCTTCAGCTTAGAAATTGCTAAGCGCATTTGGGATGACGCTGAAAAGTTCGCTAAGTACGCCTTTAATAAATCGCACTCTGCGGCGTATGCCATTTTGGTTATGCGCACCGCTTATCTGAAGGCGCACTATCCCAATGACTATATGGCGGCTGTGCTTTCGTCATATATGGGCAACTCAGATCGTCTGATTAAATACATCGCCAGTTGTAATCGTTCGGGCATTCCGGTTTTGCCGCCTGACGTCAATTCGTCCAACCTGGAATTCACGCCACTCGATGAAGGGGTGCGTTTTGGCCTGGCGGGCATTCGTGGTGTAGGCGAAAAGGTGGCAGAAAGCATCATCGCTGAACGCGAAAAGAACGGCCCTTATACATCGCTTCACGATTTCGTGCATCGCGTGGATGCTTCGGCGTATAACCGCAAGACACTCGAAGCTCTGGTGAAATCGGGTGCATTCGATTCGACGGGATATACCCGCCGACAGCTCATGTTCTTTATTGACGATACGGCACTCTTGGAAAGCGCTGCCAAGCGTCAGAAGGACAAGGACGCCGGCCAGATGGATATGTTTAGCATGTTTGCGGAAGTGGATGACTCCTTTAAAGAAGAAGTACCACCGCCTGATGGTATTGAATGGGATAAGCGCACGCTGCTGACGTTTGAAAAGGACATCTTGAAGATGTACGTATCCGACCATCCGCTGCGTCCGTATGAAAACTATATCCAACGCAACATGAAGTACACCTTGGGTGACTTGATGGATAGGGAAGAAGGCATCAAATCAGCCACATTTGCGGGCATGATTTCTGAAGTTACTATGCGCCGCACCAAGCGTGGTACGCTGATGGCAAACTTCACCTTGGAAGATACATCAGGTCATGTTGAATGCGTATGCTTCGACTACGAAAAGAACCAGGAAGCTATTCACGAAGACGCTATTGTTACCGTGAAGGGCAAGTTCGAGGTATCCGATCGTGGTAACCAGATTCTGGCCTATGAGGTAAAGCTGTTGGAACTTTCCGAGGAGGAGCTTAACGTGGCTCCTGTTCAGATGGAATTGACCATTGCTACCAATGAACTGAATTCGGTAACCTCCGATAAGCTGATGCGCATACTCAAAACGCATCCCGGCAAAGATCCGGTGGTGTTGTATGTGAACCAGTCGAATGGCAAGCGCATGCGTGCTGAACTGCCGCTGACCACCGATGCGCGAGATACGCATCTGAAAGCTCATCTGGCCGATCTGTTTGGCCGACCAGTTTGGAAGGCTTCGTAAATGAATACTTGCTCAAGCGCCCCGCACACCCGGGGCGCTTCTGATCCTGATAATTTAAACAGCAAAGAGGTCCTGTACTGCAATGAGGTAGCATCTGAGACGCTGCTCGGGGCAAGGCAAGGTGCCTGGGAAACTGACTGCTCCCAGCAAGATGTTGCGGCATCTGCAGCGATTGATATGGTTACGCTTGCTCTTGAGGTTGCCTACAATGGTAAGCCCTTTTCTGGGTTCGCACGCCAGCCTGGTCAGCTCACGGTGCAAGGAAGCTTAGAAGAAGCCCTGGCGCTCATATTCCGCCGTCCCATAGAAACGGTTTGTGCTGGACGTACCGATTCGGGCGTGCATGCGAAAGGCCAACTGGTCAGCTTTCAGGTCCAGCGTGCAGAGTGGGAAGAACGCAGCGACTATAAACTGTTGCGTTCGCTTAATGCGCTTACCCATGAAGATATTTCGGTACGCGCCATCAGTGAGCGTGCGCTTGATTTTTCGGCACGCTTCTCTGCTACGATGCGCGAATATCGTTACTTCATCTGCACCGATGCCGCAGCCCCTTTGCTGATGAAAAATTTCTGTTGGCATGTGGCAAAGCCCTTAGATATCGCGGCTATGCGTGAAGCGGCAGCGTATCTTATAGGCGAGCACGATTTTAAGAGCTTTTGTTTGGCGGTTTCTGCTGAAGGCAAATCGACCATGCGCAATGTATTCAGCATAACCGTTGAGCCAGATGCGCTGTGGGATGAAAACCTCATCGTGATTACGGTAAAGGGCAATGCATTTTTACATTCCATGGTCCGAACGATCGTGGGCACGCTGGTGGCTGTAGGTCGCAATCAACGTAAGCCCGAATGGGTTAAAGACGTACTTGCTGCGCGCAATCGCAGCGCCGCAGGTGAAAACGCACCAGCTCAGGGGCTGGTGTTTTGGCGTGTGAGCTATGAGGGCACGCGTGTGCACGACCCACGTGCATAATAGGAAGCTAGGGCATATGCGTGCACACTTCGCGTGAGCATGGCCCGCACGAAGCGTGCACATGCGCATCCAAATAGCGCCAAGGAATTAGGACACCTTATCCAGATCGGCAGTCTTCTGCTTAAAAAGATGACCGCTTTCATTGCGCAAAAACTCGAAGAAAGTGAGGGCGGCAGGTGATGGCGTGCTGCCCTCAGGTAACAGTGCATAGATATTGCGATAACGCTTGACATCGGCAATAGGCTTTATGGCTAACCCTTTGGGGTTATCAAGCCAAGAATGTTCCGGCACAATGGTGTATCCCAGACCAGCGCGCACCAAGTTCAGCACTTCGCTGTACAGCTGCACCTCGCTTACCACGTGAGGGAAGTAGCCGACTTCATTGAACATGCTCATTACGGTATCCTGCATTGCGCCGGGGCCGGTCATGATAAACATTTCTGATTTTAAATCACGCAGATTGATTTCAGGCCGCTTTGCCAATTTGCAGTCGGCAGAAAAGGCTACCATGAAGCGCTCGTGCAGTATTTTGATGGTACGGCCATCGTCGGGCAGCTCCTTTTCTGTGCCAAGAAATTCAATGTCGGGAAGCGAATGCTTGAAGGTGAGCGATCCTTTAAAGCCAATGCGCAGCATGGTTTCGGGATGAAGCTTGCGATAGGTGCGAATGAATTGTTCGCCCACCTTACCCAAGGTCATATTGGTAGCGCATTTAACAATCTTTTGCTGCTGATTTAAATTGTGCGTGATGGTAGATTTCGCATTGTTGATCAGTGCGAATGCCATGCGGACCTGGCTTTCCATGTAACGCCCATTGTGATTTAAGCGTAAACGTCCACGATCTCGATCAAACAGACAAAATCCCAACTCCCGTTCCAAATCACGCAGTGCCACGCTCAGCGCAGACTGCGATACATGTAGTTCCTGCGATGCCTTTACGATGCTTTGTTTTTCGGCAATCACCAGGAAGTAGTTCAACTGATGAAATTCCATATGCAGACCCCCAGTGCATATTTCCCCCAAACAACCATTACATACGAATTTCAGACTTCCCAGATTAGAAATTTGCTAACGGTCGTTCGCTATTTACTAATCCTAGCTTTGTGAACACGTTCATACAATAGGACTAGGCGTTTTGTCGAAAAGGGGATTCGACAGCGAAAGAGGGTGATTGCAATGCAAGAAGGCGAGAAAAAGGATGTAACCGAAAAGGAATCCACGCAGACTGCACAGTCAGCACAGAGTGTTGATGATGCTGCCACGAAACAAGCCGTGGATACACCGTCGGGTTCCGGAGGGGAAAGTGCCCTGCAAGGTGGAAAGCATAAGCTATTTCCACATGGCATCGATCGCCGTAGCTTGATTGCAGGCATTATTGGTGGCGCAGTGGGTATGGGGATTATCTCACTTCTGCCACGTGGTGTCGTAGCGGTTTCCAGCGCGGTGGCTGGTGGTGATGGCATTTTTATCGAAAATGCTAACACCAACATGACCAACCAAACGTATAACATGGAATTCGTGCAGCCGGTCAAGTTGATCGTAAAAAAGGATGGTGAAATCCAAACCGAAGGCACGTGGCGCTCAAGCAATAAGCATCTGGTTTCGGTGGATTCAAGTGGTACGGCTATCATGCGTGATGGCGTTGGTGGACATGATGTTGATGTGTCGTGGTCGTTAGGGGATACCACGTATACGATCACGTTCTATACCACGCAAACCGCAGGTCCTCATGCCATTCAAGTGGATTCGCCCATGACCCGCGGTGCGTTCATGATCCGCTTGGCAAAGTACTTCAACTGGCCGCATTACAACGCAGTTATGGATGATGGCGTTGATATTGACGATAACGGTGAGGTTATGGATACCGAGCGTGTCCGCAATTACTTCGACGTTACGGGCGACAACGATTACGTAAAGCCCATTGAATCGGCATTGGATATGGGCGTTTTGCATGCGGAAAGCTCGACCGATCTGTTCTATCCACTTTCTCCAATGACCAGGCAGGATGCTGCAGTTATCATTGTGAGCGCCTTCAAGATGGAACCGGTAAAGGAAGATTTTCTTGCGAAGTTTAGCGATGCCGATCAGATTTCTGATGAGTGCCGTGAAGCGCTGAATACGTTGGTGGCTCGCAACTTCATGCGTGGCCGTACCAACACCACAATCAATCCGCAGGATGGCATCACCGATACCGAAGCGCGCATCATTATTGAATCTATCGATAGCCGCGTGGTATGTCCGGTGTGGTCTATGCCGGTTAGCAACCGCAAGTTTGTACGTTGCCGTCCAGAGTGGATGACCTCCACTCCTGAAGCAACGGTTAAGTGGCGCGTCAAGATTGATAAGTACTCCAATCCTGAAATGAAGGGCTTGTTCGTACAGGATCGCGGCGTTGGAGCGTATGTCGGTACGGGCTGGAGCGATTGGTTCGAATATATTCCAGGTTATTCCACCGATCCGATGTTCGGCTTGAACAACAACACCGACCTGCCCTATGACGACATTTGGTTTGTGGCAGACGTTGAAGCGTATGCCGAAAAAGAAGGCTTGGAAACCTCTCCAGTAAGCAAGTTCATGTGGAGAATTGAACGTCCAGCATGGCATGATTTTGCCCATGATGTCTTACATGAAGGTGGCGATGGTTTCCCGACGGTGCATCGCTACTTCGACAACTTCCAGGCAGCCGCTTACTACATCGAAGGTCCTGATCGTGGCATTCTATTCGATGGTCTGATGCCCACCAATACCACCACCACGCTTATTGATCGCGTCAAGGAAGTGGCAACAAAGCCGTTCAGCTTTGTTTTGGGTCACAACCATGGCGATCATAGCGGTGCTATGCCAGCTGCATTTGAGCAGGGGCTAGATGTCTATATGTGCGATCGTACGTTCCCGCTCGATAAGCCCTACAAGATTCAGGTATTTAACAAGAAGTACACCAGCGCGAACAAGGTAATTGATGAAGAACACACCGGATACTACACCGGCGATAAGGTTCACCTGATCGACGAAGGCTATGAATTTGATCTGGGTGGCGGAATTACATTCGAAGTGGTCCATCTGCCAGGACATGAGGACTCTTCCATTCTTTTGTATAGCCGCGATACGGGTCTTTTGTTCTCGTCGGATATTTACGCAGTTAATCGCTACTGGGTTGCTGACCAGTTTGCTGCAAAGGGAGTAAAGCAAGACCTGCTCTTGTCACTCCACCAGCAGCTGATGGATATCTATACCAAGGATGGCGCCAGCGTCAAGGAGCTCTACACGGGTCATAATCGTATTGGCATGGGCGGCGACTATCTGATTATTTGGGAACAGTGCTTGCAGAAGTTGGTGAACTACGGCCCCGATGCGGTATCGCATGATCGCCGCGGTGATGGCGCAATCGTTGTTACCGACGGTCATCAGTATGAAACCATGAACTGGACCAGTTTCGGCGAAAATGGCAAGCAGGTAGTTGCTGAATATACCGGTCAATACGATGGTAAGAAGTTCTATCGTATTGAAATTGACGAAACGGGCAAGGACGAAAAGGCACCTCTTGTTGAAAGCAACCTGTATTTCGACTACAAGACGAACGCCAACTTGAGCAACATCACCTTCTTTGATGCCGAGCTTGTTGGCCATGATTTCAAGTACAAGATGGGTTTTGATACGGTTGACGATAAGACTGAAGATGGCCGCCTGAAGTACGCAATCGAAAACAAGTTTGTTCCGTATGAATATGACTACGAAGTCAAAACGAGCAACTCCGAATGCACGTTTACGCCGGTTGCTATGTCGGATCGCATTGCGGGCATGACGGTCAATGGTCAGGCAGCATCGAGCCGTTGTCCTGTCACGGTGAAGACTTCCTCTCCGGCAAAGATTGAAATCACCGGGCCTGATGGTCAGACCAAGCAGACCTACACGTTGACATTTATAAAGTAGGCACACAATGAGTGGGGACAAGGAGGCCTGCTATACGAGTGATAGTAAGGCTGCACGAAGCAGAACATTTTACGGTGTGACACGCCATGCGCACGAGGTGCAAGAAAAGCGGACTTTCGCAGACACGTGCCTCACCTTACACGACAAAGATCTAACGCTCAGATTCTGTGCACGTAAAACCTCTTGAGCGTATCTTCAGAAAAGGCAGCCCACTAGCTGCCTTTTCTGGTCTTGTGGGAATCTGATCGCATCAGAGATGCAAAATGTGTAGTGTAACAGAGATAAAAACTGCCGCCTGTCTTCGTTGCCTGTCCGTTACTCGGCATTTTTGCTGATGCAGACGAGATATTTTTAAAGGCAGGAAACTAATTTGCTATAGTAAAGCGTTATGTGAGATACCCAAACTGCACATCAAGGCTGGTGAATATCTCAGCACGCACGAAACGCCATTTACGGATGAAAGCTCCTTGACGGATGCATCCTTAGCACGTAGAGGCAAGTCGTTTTGGCGCGGTGTTAGTAGCTGTGAAAGTCTTTGTGCGCCGTTTGTGTTTCTTGAATACTCAAACCCCTCGAGTAGAAAAGAAAGAGAACTATGACGACTTCAACAGAATCAGCGCAGAAAGCAGGCCGCGCTGCTTGGTCAGGCAAACTGGCGTTTGTTTTGGCTGCTGCAGCATCTGCGGTTGGCTTGGGAAGCATGTGGCGCTTCCCCTACTTAGCAGCCAAATATGGTGGTGGTACCTTCCTCATGGTGTACCTCATCTTCGTATTCACCATTGGTATTGCTCTGCTGTTGCTAGAAACTGCTCTCGGTCGTAAGACAGGCCAAAGCTCTATTGGTGCTTTCAAAATGTTCGGCAAGAAGTACGCTTTCATTGGCGTTCTCATGTCGGCAGTGCCCTTCATCATTGTTCCGTATTACTGTGTCATCGGTGGCTGGGTAACGAAGTATCTTGCTGCCTATGCTAGTGGCGGCGCAGCAGCACTTGATGACGGTGGCACGTACTTTACCAACTTTATCGCATCGGGTCCTGAAAGCATCATCTTCATGCTGATCTTTATGGCCATTACGTACTTTGTCGTATCGCGCGGTGTTAAGGGTGGCATCGAAAAGGCGAACTTGGTTATGATGCCAGCTTTAATCGTGATGGCTATCGGAGTTGCTATCTATGCGTTGAGCTTGCCGGGAGCTGTTGATGGTTTGGCGTACTACTTCGTACCTGACTTCAGCAAGCTGTCTCCTGAATTGGTAATCGCTGCTTTGGGCCAGACGTTCTTCACTCTGTCTTTGGCTATGGGCATTATGGTTACGTACGGCTCCTATTTGGAGAAAACCGCTAAGTTGACCACCAGCGTTACCCAGATTGCTGGCACCACGTTCAGTGTTTCTTTGCTTGCCGGTTTGATGATTATTCCTTCAGCTTTTGCTGTTATGGGTTCAGGCGATGCGGTTGCCGCTAATTCTGGTCCTTCGCTGATGTTCATCATCCTGCCTCAGGTATTTGGTGGCTTGGGTGATGCAGCTGGCGTGGTTGGTGCCATCTTCTTTATCTTGGTGTTGTTTGCAGCCTTGACCAGTTCTATTTCGCTGGTTGAAACTTGTACGTCTATTGTTCAGGATGCAACGCGTTGTAAGCGTGGCAAGGCTTTGGTCACGGTTATCCTGTGGACCACGCTGATGGGTCTTATCGTCAACTTGGGTTATGGCCCGTTGTCATCCATTGCTCCGATGGGTGAAGGCACCACGATCCTGGACTTCTTGGACTTCCTGTCCAATTCCGTCATGATGCCAATCGTTGCGCTTCTGACCTGTATCTTTGTTGGCTGGATTGTAACGCCAAAGGAAATCATCGAAGAAGTGAAGCTGTCTGCCCCCTTTAAGTTGGCAAAGATTTGGACTGTCGTAATCAAGTATTTAGCCCCCATTGCACTGGTGGTTATTCTGCTTGCTTATGTTGCCCAGACCCTTGGACTGTTCTCAATGTAGCCTTCGCCTGTGTGATAAACAGGCATTGAGTGCCCCTTTAGCAGGGAGCAGGTAAACCATATTTGTAGGTGCCCCGGTATCCACGTGAAAGCGTTGGAGCCGGGGCTCTTTTATTGCGTGCGGTGGTATTATGGAGCTCGCACATTAATCGTTTGAAACAAGGAGCCGTACGTGTCTCTTTCCATTGGTATTGTGGGCCTGCCCAATGTGGGTAAGTCTTCTCTGTTTACTGCACTGACTAAAAAGAGCGGGTTTGCCGCAAATTATCCGTTTGCCACCATCGAACCTAATGTGGGCATTGTTCCGGTACCCGATGATCGTCTCGAAGGCTTAGCAGCTATTGATCATCCGGCAAAGATTGTACCGGCAACGGTTGAATTTGTTGATATTGCTGGGCTGGTTGCCGGAGCTTCTCAGGGTGAAGGTTTGGGCAATAAGTTTTTGGCCAATATTCGTGAAACGGACGCCATCTGCGAAGTGGTTCGCTTCTTTACGGATCCTAATGTTGAGCATGTTTCTCATAAGGTTGATCCGCAAAGCGATGTTGAAACGATCAAGACCGAATTGGTGTTGGCCGACATGGCTACGGTGGAAAAGGCGCTGCCTCGTTTGGAAAAGGAAGCCAAGCGCGATAAGTCTTGTGTCATTAAGTTTGAAACTGCTAAAAAGGTTCTTGAGGGTTTGAATGAGGGCAAGCGCGCACTGACGCTCGACCTGTCTGAAGATGAGCGCGATGCTATTAAAGAGCTGTGTCTTCTTACGATGAAGCCACTGCTCTACATTGCCAACGTGGACGAAAGCCAGCTTACGGCTGACCTGCCAGAAATTGACGGTCAGAAGCCGGTGCCAATCTGCGCAAAGACGGAAGCAGACTTGGCGGAGCTGGATCCCGAAGAGGCAAAGATGTTCTTGGATGAACTGGGTTTGGATGAATCGGGTCTTGCTCGTTTGGTTCGTGAAGCTTATAAGCTGTTGGGTTTGCAGAGCTTCTTTACCAGTGGTGAAACTGAAACGCGCGCCTGGACGGTGCCGGTAGGTGCTAAGGCTCCTCAGGCAGCAGGCGTTATTCATACCGACTTTGAACGTGGCTTTATTAAGGCGGAAACTGCATCGTATGAAGACTACGTTTCTTTGGGCGGTGAAAAGGGCTGCCGCGATGCGGGCAAGCTGCGTCAGGAAGGTAAAGATTATGTTGTGCAAGACGGTGATGTTATGCACTTCAAGTTCAACGTCTAAAAGCTTACGTTGATCAATCTTGTTGATCAATCTTGTTGATCAATTTGCCAAGTTTTGAATTAAAAGGTTCTCATCGGTTTCGATCAGAACCTTTTTGTTTTCTTGCCGTCATAGAGCTGCTGCATAGTTCGGTGGATGGTAGGTAGATATGCCGCGTGCGTGCTAAACTTTTGCGCAGGACAAAGAAGGGGGTTTCCATGGAACTGCGTGCTATGGGAAAGACAGGCGTAAAGCTTTCGCCGTTAGGGTTTGGCGTCATGCGCCTACCGCTTAAAAATGGTGGCATTGCGGCAAACAACACGACGATTGATGATGTTGATGTAGATACATCTATTGAAATGATCCATCAGGCAATTGATGCTGGCGTGAACTATTTCGATACCGCATATAACTACGTCAATGGGTCATCTGAAGTAATTTTGGGTAAGGCACTTGCTGGCGATTGGCGCGAAAAAGTATATGTTGCTTCGAAGTCACCAGCTTGGTTATATAAAGAGCCCGCAGATTTCGATAAGTATTTGGACATCCAGCTGGGTCGTTTAAATATGGACTACCTGGATTTCTACCTGCTGCACTCTTTGAATGGTGGCAGTTGGAAGAAGTCGGTACGCAACGGTGCGGTTGAATCGATGCAACGTGCGAAAGCCGCAGGTAAGGTGCGCTATATAGGTTTTTCATTTCATGATGATTTGGAGCTGTTCAAGGAAATTCTTGATGCGGCACCATGGGATTTCTGCCAGATTCAGTTGAACTATTATGATCGCGACTATCAGGCGGGTATTCAGGGCATGAAATTGGCTGCTGAGCGTGGCATGGGCGTTGTGGTCATGGAGCCTTTGCGTGGTGGCTTGTTGGTAAAGCTGCCCAAGACTGCCCAACAGGTCTTTGATGAAAGTGGCTATGATCGCAGCAATGTTGAATGGTCGTTTGACTGGTTGTGGGACATGCCAGAAGTGTCCTGTGTCCTTTCTGGGATGAGTACGCCAGAACAGGTGGCACAAAACACCACCTTCATGCAAAAAGCTGCTCCGCATATGCTGTCAGCCGATGAGCATAAGGTATTAGATGCAGCGAAAGCGGCCCTTGATGCCAAGCAGGCTATTCCCTGCACGGGATGCAATTACTGTGTTGACATGTGTCCGAATAAGATCACGATTCCGTATAACTTCCGTGCCTATAATATGGGCGTACTGTACGATGACATGGATTTGGCACGCAAGTTCTATGCCGAGGAAGTACCGAGCTACGGGCGTAATGCGAGCTATTGCATCAGCTGCGGTAAGTGCGAAGAAATTTGTCCGCAGCATATTCACATCAGCGAATGGATGCCTAAGGTAGACGAGTTGCTTGGTCAAAAATAGGTTAAACATTTGTGCTGCCTTGTTCGCTAGGCATACGATTTGCTAGGCGTCTGATTCGCTAGTCATATGATTTGCTAGGTGTCTGATTTGTGAGTCATCTGAGATGGCGGCTTGAACGGGCCCACATTGTTTACATGGCAGATGTGACTATCGTTTGGGTACGTAGGATGTGGCGTTTTCGGGCAGGATGTGGCGTTATCGGTGGTGTTCACGCCAAGAAAGAAGGGGCTTGATGTATGCCAATGATGTAGAGCATCTTTTGCAAAAGGTTGCTGATGGCAAGGTGTCGGTTCATGATGCCCTGCATCAGCTTAGAGTCGAGCCCTTCACCGACTTGGGATATGCCAAAGTAGACCATCATCGTGCGCTCAGGCAGAATGCCGCTGAAGTCATTTATGGTGCAGGGAAAACGCCCGAACAAATTTTAGGCATTGTTCAATCGCTTCGGGCGGCAGGGCAGGAAACGGTGCTCATCACGCGCATGAAGCCTGAAGCGGTTGCTTTATTGCAAGCTGAAGCCGAAGGCACGCCTGCTGAAGGTTTATCTGGTGATGCCTCGCCAGCCGTGGATTCATCTGTTAAAGGCACTTCTGCCGATGCCGCATCTGCCGATGCTTCGCCGTTTCCGTTTACGTATTACGACATTGCACACGTGGGCATTGTGGGCTCTATGCCTGTTTCCGATGGAAATGGTCGCATTGTGGTTGCTGCGGCAGGTACGAGCGATTTGCCGGTTGCAGAAGAAGCAGCCCTTACCGCTGAAGCGCTTGGCAATGAAGTGCAGCGGCTCTACGATGTGGGCGTAGCAGGCCTGCATCGTCTGCTTGCCCATGTAGATGACATTGTGGATGCCCAGGTAATTATCGCTGTTGCTGGCATGGAAGGTGCTCTGGCTAGCGTTATTGGTGGTATGGCATCGTGCCCGGTGATCGCAGTGCCAACAAGCGTGGGCTATGGGGCGTCATTTCAGGGACTAGCGGCGCTTTTATCCATGTTAAATTCCTGCGCCAGTGGTGTTAGTGTTGTGAATATCGATAATGGATTCGGAGCCGGCTTTCAGGCTCACACTATCAACCACTTGCCAGGGCGCGCACGCAACTAGCAAGCGTAGCGCATAGTGCAAAGGAGAGTGCTCAGATGAATATTCATCTTGATCTACATGAACAGGCAACGCGTGGTCAAATCTTGGACACCTTGCTCGAGAATATGACTGCCGAAGAACGTGCCACGTTTGACGCAGTGCTCGATGGTGCCACCATTCCCGATATGCACCATCATTCCATTGTGGAGGTTAACCAGACTATCGATACGCTCGATGTGCCTGATCAGGTAAAAACCGATCTGCGCGGCGTGTACGATATTTTGGCGCATGCAGAGGCCAAGGTGCATGGCTGTCCGGTAGAAGAAACTCATTTTCATGAAGTGGGCAATCCGAGCGGTATTCGCAATGCGCTGGCAATTTGTGCTGCTTTTTATGCCCTGCATCCAGAAACGGTGAGCGCCAGTGCCATTCAAACAGGCGAAGGCGAAGTGGAGTGTGCTCATGGCGTTTTACCGCTGCCTGCTCCGGCAACTGCCGCTATTTTGGAGGGCTTGCCTTTGGAGGAAAAGCGTTTGCCAGGTGAGCGCTGCACGCCCACCTCTGCTGCCATTATCAAGTATTTTGTGCAGTCTTTTGAGGTATAGCCATCGTGGTCGAACCCTGGGCTGACGGCGCAAAAACTCAATCACTGTATGCCGGGCAGGATTTGCTACTCGGACGCTATGTTCCTGAAGGAGAAGCTGGTTCGGGTGGCTTTTCTTCGGTTATGGTGGCGTGGGATACCCGCATTCAGCGCAGGGTTGCCATCAAATGTATGCCCTTAGAACAAGCCGCTTCCAGGGGGTTTGTTCAAGGCGGCAGCATCCTTTTAGACAACAACACCTTCGACACTTCATCGGTGGCGGGCTTGGAGGAAGCGCGCACAGCCGCCATGCTTTCTGATCCGTCTATTGTGTCGGTGTTTGACTTTGAAGTCCAACAGGGTATGGCCTATCTGATCCTGGAATATGTTGATGGGCCCACATTGGCAGAACTGCTGGAAGAATGCCCCGATGCTATCAATGCCGATGTGGTGGCTGCGGTATTTAAAGCTGTGTCTCACGCTCTTGAAGTGGCTCATAAACACCATGTACTGCATTTGGATATCAAACCTGAAAATGTGCTTATAGATCACACGGGTCAGGTGAAGGTAGCAGATTTCGGTTTAGCTCGCTTGGTGGGTGAAGGCGGCTATGGCGTTGCGGTGGGTGGCACGATTGGTTACATGCCTCCTGAGCAGATGACCGGCAAAGAACTTGATGAGCGCTGTGACCAATGGGCGCTTGCGAGTTTGACCTACGAAATGATTGCGGGCGAAAACCCCTTCTTCGCGAATTCGATTCCTGAGGCGGAAGATGCTATCTATGATGCCGAAGTGGTTATCCCATCCCTGTGCATGGAAGGCTTAGATCCTGCCATTGATGACATTTTATTTAAGGCACTCGATCCCGATCCGCAGGGGCGCTTCGATTCGGTAAAGGATTTTGCTGTAGCTCTACAACCCTGTTTGGGTAGCACGCGCAAGGGGAAAAACCAGCTCAAACGCTTGGTGGCTCCTGAAGAAAGCGCTGGTGTTGAGGGAGATACCGACGAGACTACCGGTGATATTCCGGTGGTGGCATCGGACGTGTCGTCTTTAGATGATGGAGCGTATGAGGAGCATATACCGTGGCATATGTCACCGCGCTTGCGCAGCGTGTTGATGCGTGCATGGAGTGTGGCGGGGTGCGGCATTCTTGCCTTTTTGGCACTCAATACCGGTTTTACTCCAGATGCATGGTCTCAGCCCGTGGTATGGGGCGTTTTTGCTGCGTGTTTGACAGGAGCGGCATTGGTGCCTCATATTGCCGCTCTGGTAGTTGCTGAGGGATTGGGTGTCGTTCTGTGCGCTCATGGAGCGCCCTTTCCAGGTGTTGGGCTTATGGTGGCAACCGGGGCGTGGTGGGCAACTTCTGCGCGTTATTCGGTGGAAGCTACCAACGTTGGACTGATGGGCGCAACGTGTGGCGCCTTTGGTCTAGGTGCGCTCACTCCGTTTGCGGCAGGTTGTTTGTTGCCTGCACGAGATGCTCTTATTTCCACGTTGTATTCGGCCCTCTTGGCGTTGATCTTGGCCGGATTAGGATCGGCGAGTGTGCTGGGCTGGGATATGGCCTCCTGGGCTTGGCCGGTGCTGCCTAATACCTATACGGACCAGCTGCTGGCGGTAGTCAGCCACCCTTCGGTGTGGATCATGATTTTAGGCTGGGTGCTGGCGGCAGTGGCCGCTTCGCTTCTGTGCGAATTCGGTACCAAGTTGTGGTGCGTATTGGCCATGTTGGCAGCGGGTGCTCTGGTTATTGGTGCGCTTGTTGTGGGGTCTGCGCTGGACACGGCAGGTGTGGACTTGCTGGAGAATCCTTTAGCGTTGGCGCCACTGATTGGCTCGACGTGTATCGGTGTGGCGGCGGTGTGCATAGCAGTGCCTCTGCGCGTTCGTATGCCTTAACTTTTACGCTTCGGTATGTCTTTACTTACGCTTCTAATTCAAGCTCGGTTGGTTTTCCTGAAAAGTTTTTGCTCTGAGTAAGCGTTTGAGCTTCTTCAAGCGAAAGCTGACCGGATGCCATTTTTGGAATCCAGGTATCACTTTCTTCAAGGGTGCTGTTGAACAGGTCCATAAAGCTTGCAGTGCTTATATCTCCCGTAAAGGGATTTACCCATACGTCGTGCTTGTGGTTATCAAAATCACTGTACGTGAGCGCACGATTTTGGTGGCTCATCGATTCAAGGAAGGAATGGGGACGTACGGCGCGTTCTATTTTGCCCAGCACAGCACGCTTTTTGCCGCGGGGCGAATAGAGCATATGCTGAATGCGACGGAAGTTGTGTACGCTTTTGGAAAGCAGATCAACTGGAGCAATGCGCTCGTACGTTTCCCATAAAACCGCACCTACGATGTAGGAAAGGGAGGCTAAGGCCTGATCGCTTGCTTGGAGAATATCTTTGTGGGGAGCAAAGCTTGCGATAGTTTTGCCCGTGTAGGTGTACAACATCAATTCATCAAGCTCTGTTTCAATAACGGCGTGAACTTCCGATCCATCTTTGCGTGATAGTCCTTCCACACCCGCATCGCACAGTGCATATTCTTGGGCATATATCAAAGGGTGTGCTGTGCGATCAAGGAGATAGTGACACAAAAAGCCTGCTGCGTACGCACGAATGACGGGTTGTGTTGCGGTGGGTGCCGTTTTGATAGCATGCGAAAAAGCTGACAGTAATTCGGCGGGCTTTTTATCGTGCATCAAGCTTCCTAGGGCATGATAGGTAGCTAAGCTGGGAGAAATTACGCTATAAAACAGAGGATCAGGACCTTGGTTGCCCAATAAAAAGGCATCGCGTTCATCTTTGGTGGCCACAAAAGATGTTGCGGGGCGCTTCAAGGCTTCGCGTCCGAAGCGGTCATGAGTAATAACGGCAGGCATAATAACTCCGATTCTTAGCAGATTTTTTACACACTCGGCGTGTGGATGAGGTATAGCGTACGTATACTGTTTCAGCGTTCATAATGCGTCTGTTGGATGGCAAGCGCAAGGCTTCGCTGCACGGTGTATGGAAAGGGTAACCAAAGTGGCACAAACAAACACGGATCAACCGGTGACGGATGCAACGCAGACTTTGTCACAGGGTTCTGACCATCCTAAGGCACGGGATTGTGGGCAGATACCACCGGCAGCGCCACAGAAAACCTACTTTGGTTTGACGAAAAAAGAACTCAGCTGGGTCTTATACGATGTTGGCAACTCTGCCTTTGTCATGCTGTCTACCGCTCTTATTCCAGTGTACTTTAGCGCTATCGCTGAACCGGGATCTTCGGTAGTGGTTGCCTGGGGCTACGCCGAAACGGTGGCCTCGCTTATTTTGGCGCTCTTGATGCCGTTTTTGGGAAGCTTGGCAGACCTGGCGGGCAACAAGAAGAAATTTCTGGTGGGATTTGCTGGTACCGGGGCGGTGGCGTGTGCGGCGTTGGGCATTCCTGAACATGCCCTTGTATTCCTGGTGATCTATGTTGTTGCTGCCATTATGCTTAATGGCTCAATGGTGTTCTATGATGCATTTTTGGTAGATGCCACCACTGAAGAGCGCTACGACCAGGTGTCATCTCACGGCTATGCGTGGGGATATATTGGCTCATGCATTCCGTTTATTGCGTGTTTGGTGGTTGTGCTGGGCGGATCGTCTTTCGGTATCGATACGGCGCTTGGCATGAAGATCGCCTTTATTATTACGGCGCTGTGGTGGATTGCTTTTACTGTTCCGGTGGCTAAAAATGTGCGTCAAACTCATGGCCGACCTCACGGTAGCCATGTGCTAAAAACTACGTTTGCCAGCTTGATGAGCACGATGAAAAGCATTGCGCGCGATAAGCGTTTGCTGTTTTTTATGGTGGCGTTTTTCTTCTACATTGACGGGGTGCATACGGTAATTAAGATGTCGACAAGCTACGGTACCGATTTGGGTATTGATTCGACCCAATTGGTTCTGGCGCTTTTGGTAACGCAGTTTGTGGCGTTTCCTTCGGCTATTGCCTATGGCCATTTGGCTAAGCGCTTCGGTACGCGCACCATGCTGATGGTAGGCGTGTTTGCCTATTTTTGTATTGTTTTGTTTGCAGCATTTTTCTTGGTAAGCGCTCTTCAGTTCTGGATCTTGGCCATCTGTGTTGGCTTGTTTCAAGGTGGTATTCAAGCGCTCTCTCGCAGCGAATATGGAAAGCTCATTCCTAAAGAAAAGGCAAATGAGTACTACGGATTTTTCGATATTTTCGGCAAGTATGCTGCGGTGATGGGCACGCTATTGGTCAGTGTATTCACGCAGATAACCGGCAATCCCTCTTGGGGCGTGTTGTCTATTGCAGTTCTTTTTGTTATTGGATTTATCTTCTTGCGCATGATGCCTCAAAAGTAGTACTACGAAAAAGAACTAAAATTATGACGCACATTCGAGGTGACTGCATTATGACTACTTTTCAAGAAGGGCACACCACGGTGTTATCCGGGTATGGTTATGGGCAACACGGTCCTTATCTGCGCTTCAATGATATTGATTCGAGCACTCAGCTAGAAATGCCTGTACTGGGTAAAACATTTTCGCTGGAAGTACAGCCGAAGCGCTACTGCGTTGGTCGTTTTGATCTGCGCACCTTTAAAAGCAGCGTGTGCCCATTGAAGGTGGAGCTGCTGCCTGATGAAAAAGACACTATGTGCCCGGCATGTAAAGAAGCAACCGGGTTTAATCCGTCGTTTTATTATGCCGATACGGTTTCACCGCAGCAGCGCGAATATAACAAGACGCCTCACTTTGTGTATTTGGCCTATTTTTCACCCAAGCATGTAAAGGCGGGCATCTCTTCTGAGTCTCGCGGAAAAGATCGTTTGCTTGAGCAAGGTGCTCGTGCTGCAGTTGTGGTAGGGCGCTTTGAAAATGCCGATGACGCTCGGGTGCTTGAAGCGGCATTGTGCCGTCAAGATGGCATTTACGAAACGATGCGCGCTTCCCAAAAGGCTCACCTGTTGGCCGAAGAGCCATTTTCGCCTGATTTGGCGTACGGCGTGCTTCATTCAACGCTTGAGCGTTTGGAGATGGTTGAAGAGTTGATGCACATAGGATTTTTGCCTGAAAATCCAGAAGATCTATCCGTCTATTATTTCGGCACTGCATCTCCTGACGTAAGTCAACTGCAGCTGCCTGAAGATGCATCGAATGTTATTGCCGGTGAATGCATGGGCATGGTGGGCAGCTTGCTTGTTATGAAGCAGGGCGAATTTGGCTATGTGTTCAACATCAAAGACTGGGAATCCCATGTGGTTGACGTGTATCCCGATGAAGTTCGTGCCACCTATGAATCAGTACCTCAACAGACGTCGCTGTTCTAAGGCTACAATGATGCTCTGAGGGGCGTAACGCTCAAAAAACATGCCAAGGGGAGGCGGTTGATATGGAATTAGAAATACTTGATCTGGGACGCATACAGTGCAAAAAGTTGGAATTGGTTGCTACTGAAAACGAGGAAGAGCGCATCTATTCTCCGATGGTTTCGGTGCTTATTCGTCATCCTCAACTGGGAACTATCGTCTACGACACCGGCAATAGCCCGTTCTATTCAACCGAATATCCTCAAGAGGAATTAATAACATATCCCATTGATACGTTTATTTCTATCGAGGATGCCCTTGCTGAAAAGGGACTTACGCCAAGTGATGTGGATATGCTTATCATTTCCCATCTTCATTTCGATCATGTAGGCGGTCTGCGCTACTTCAGGGGAACGAAGGCTATCCAAAACGTAATCGTATCCGATGCAGATTTACGTGAAGCGTGTGCTCGTACGATGACGGGCAATGGCGGCGCCTATATGAAGCCGCTGTTCGATTTTGAAGGTGTGTGCTACAAAACGGTGGGGGATGAAGGGCTGAAACTTGCCGATGATTTGGAGCTTTTTGTCCAGAAATCACACACCCCAGGATGTATGGGCATGATCGTAAACACTAAGGATAAGGGCACGGTTATTTTTACGAGTGACACCATTTACACCAGGGAAAGCTATGAAAAGGCTCTTGCTCCCGGTGGTGCCATCAATAAAACAACGGACGAATTCTATGACAATCTCCATCGCATACAGGCTATGGAAAAAGAGATGAACGCTACGCTGTTTTTCGGACACGATTATGACCAGGCGCAGCAGTGGCGCAACAAGGGAATTATCCGTTAAGGAGCTTATTCAACAAGGGGATTAATTATCCGCCAAAACCTTATCGACAAGAACTTTATCAAGCTGCGCATCCGATTTGATGCGCAGCTTGATAAAAGAGAACGATAGATTATGCGTGCTGTTTAAACATGTTTTTGAACAGGTAGCGAGTCACAGCTGATCGCTGAACGATTCCTTTGAGGACCCCCTGTTTGTCCACGACAGGAAGCATCTTTACTTTTTTATGAGAGAGCAGAGCAGCAACGCGTGCGATGCTCTGTTCAGGAAGAGCGCATATCACCTTGCGCGTCATAAACTCACTGGCGGTTCGTGAGCTCAAATCATCAATCCTTGTTTCAAGGCTTTCATTGTCAAAGTAAAGCATAGAGGCATCACTGCCGGTAAATATTGAATGGGCACGATGCTGGGCGATGGCGCTCATAATGTCGCCATCTGATATAAATCCAACAACGTGATTGTCATCATCAACCACGGGCATACCGCCAATGTCGTTGTGCACAAATTCCGCTACCACATCGGCAATAGTGTCATCTTGTTTGCAGGAGTGCACCTTGGTAATCATGATGGTGCTCACAGGCGTTCCGTTTTCTTCAAGGGGTATAGATTGCGGAATCGAAGTTCGAAATTCAAAAGGATTCATGGCAGTCGGCTTTCTCTTGTTGTTGTTCTCTATGGTTGAGTATTAGCTGGTAAGACTTCATATCACGGTTGGGTGAGTGAGCGCAGCGCATTACGATTGCTTCTAATTATCGGTATTCACTTCACTCGAAGTATTGGATGCGACAGACGCTGTTTTCTTACCCTTCTTGGTGCGGGCAAAGGCGACGATTGCCACGAGAAGAGACAGAACTCCCAGTACGGTGCAGGCAAAATATCCCGCATCAATGCCAAGCGCTGTTGAATCGACAACACCAACTTGCATATTAGCTGTGGTAACGCTGGTCATAATAGTAACAATGAGGGCAGTGGAAAGACCGCCTGCAACCTGCCTGCCCGTATTGGCGATGGCATTACCATGGGCAATCTTGTCGTTGGAAAGGGCATTGATACCCCACGTATTGACGGGCATGTTGGCAAGCACTTGTCCGGTTGCCTGTAAGGTGCACAAGATAGTGATCAGGACAATCGGTGTTGCTGCTGAAGAGAAAGACAATGCCCATAATGCGCCTGTCATCATAACAAGACCTACTATAGAAATAGCCTTTGCTCCGAATCGGTCAAATATGATTCCCGAAATTGGGCTCAGTATGATACCTACTGCAGCCGCAGGTAGCATAGCCATACCGGTTTCAAAGGCGCTTGCGCCATGGACGGTCTGAAGCAGCAGGGGGAAGAGGGTATTGGTTACCAAGCAAGCTGCATTGATGAGGGTAACGATAAGGGCTGCGCTTCTAAAGGTAGGATTCTTAAGGGTGCTCAAATCCAGCAGGGGTTCATCAAGCTTAAACTGCCTGCGAATAAACAGGACTAAACAAAGCGCACCCAGAATAACAGGGACGATTACTTCGAAGCTTAGCCAGCCAGCAGAGGATGCACTTGAGAAGCTATACAGCAATCCACCGAATGCGATCGTGCACAGAACAACCGACAGGGCATCAAACTTGGGCTTGGTAAGGGTCCCAACGTTTTTAAGCATAACGATGCCGAGCACTAAGGTAATAAGCGCTAAGGGAACAATAAAAGCAAGCATGGCGCGCCAACCCATGGCATCGATGACAGCTCCGCCTGCCACAGGACCAATAGCGGGGCCTGCTGACATGACGATACCTGCCATGCCCATAGCGGTGCCACGCTTTTCAACGGGAAATACCAGCATAGGCACAACTGCAACCAAAGGAAGCAGAATGCCCGAAGCGCCTGCCTGCAGTACGCGTCCTACAATGAGCAGCGTAAAGCTGGGTGCCACGGCGCACAAAAGCGTGCCTCCGGCAAAGATGAGAATAGAAGCAAAGAATAGTTTTCGTGTTGAAAAACGGTTAATCAAATACGCAGAAACAGGAACCATGATGCCACTCACCAGGGGATATACTGACATGATCCATTGTCCAGTGCCCGCATCGATGTTGAAATCTTTCATGATCATGGGGAGTGCGGGAGACATAACCGTTTGATTGAGCAATGCAAGAAAAGCGCCTAACACCACTACGGCAACAATGCGAATTGCTTGTCCAGTAATTTTTGAGGGGGATTCAAAAGAAGATGCAGCTGAGTTCATATAGTAAGCCTCTCGTGTGAGATAGGGGATAGTGATAAGTATTGCGGTGCATGCGGTGTACATCCCAGCTTTTAGCGGCAAGCATGCTGATTGCCGCTCGTGAGCACGAGGTAATACATTCTTTTTGGGGAGAGTACCGCTCACTGAGGGAGTACCGCTTATTGGGGAGTACTGCTCATTAGGGGGTATCGCTCATTAGGGGAGTACCGCTCATTAGGGCACCGGTTAACACCGAAGTTTCGGTTGGCTAAAACAAAGCAGGAAAGATATCTTATTCTCGACACGTAGAGAGTGGCCGGTTGAGGCGCAAGGTGCAGCAACGGGCATCATTAAAGAATGCTCTGCGCAAACGAAATCTGATGTGTATTTCTATAGCTCCTACAACCATAACGGCGAGCAATAATAATGAACCAGTCTCGTTTGGGCAAGGGGTTAGTTGCGCGAGTTACCCAATTGATATATTCGCGCTAGTCAAGGTGGTAGGTGTTGTGTACTGTCTGTGTAGACAGCGCTATAAAAAGAAGGCAGCATATCAGTTCATGACATGCTGCCTTCTTGGCAGTTCAGATAGATTCAGATAAATCTTTGTGAACGATTTATCTGCCACAAAAAGAATTTGTCATTGCTCAGTACTTATTGCTTGCCGTGCTCAATCCAGAGTGCCCAATCCAGATCAGTCGTCTTGCACATTAGTTATCTTGCAAAAGATCAGCGATGCGACCGATCAGCAGCTCAAAGCTTACGCCACGTTCTTTGAAGTTAGGCTGCTTGCTGGAAACGATCATTGCATCATGAGTGAGATCGCCAGCAAACGTTACTGCTTCTTGCAAGGTCCGGCCAGCCATAATGGCAGCGAGCAGGCATGAGCAATACAAGTCTCCCGTTCCGTGAAGCATGAAGGGCAAGTATTCATTGGAGGCTTCGAAAGGCTCCACATTTTCGCCTGCGGCAAAGTTGCGAATGACGCCATCGTCTCGCTGAATGCCCTTCAGCACCACATTTTTGGCGCCCTTCTTCAAAAGTGCGTCAAGCATGCGCTTAGCTTCGTCGTCGCTAATGTTGGTGCCCTGCCACTCTTCTCCAAGGATAATGGCGGCCTCAGTCAGGTTTGGCGTCAGGATATCTGCATCACATGCCAAATCCGCCATTGCCTTGCACAGCTCGGGTGTGTAGGTGGGGTACACCTTGCCATGATCGGCCATCACTGGGTCAACAACGCGTAACGCTTTGGGGTAGCGCTCATACATGCCGCAAATAATATCGACCTGTTCTGGAGCTCCTAAAAAGCCAGAATAAATAGCATCAAGTTCAACGCCAATTTTTTGCCATGCGGCTAGATAATCGGGCAGGATATCGGTGGTGTCATGCATGTACCAGCCAGGAAATGCTGTATGTGAAGAAAACAACCCTGTTGGTACGGGGCATACATCGCAACCGCTAGCGGACACTACTGGGATAGCAATGCCTAAAGAGCACTTGCCGTAGCCACATAGGTCATGGACGGCGGCAACGCGAGGGATGTAATCGGGATTGGCTTTCCGGTCATAGAGAACGGTCTGTGTCATTTTGAATCTTCTTCCTCTTCAAAGTTCCAATCATCGTCTTGGACATTTCCGCGGTCTTTAAACGTTGCGCGCGTGCGGCGCTCGAGCAATGCGGCTACGAGCGTGGAAACCACAAGAAAGCCACCAATGAGGCATCCAATGCCTGCATATGTTTCAAACAGAAAGTGATATAGTCCGGCAAAATCCATATTCTCCTGCATTTCTGTTCATTGCGCGACCTCGTAGGCCGTGGCGCCAATGGACGTTGATTAAGGGTATATACTAACGCTACCTCACAGGGTGGGGAATTAACCTAATATTAAAGCACGTCGAAAGGGTAATCATGCTAGACATTCGGTTCGTCCGTGAACACCTTGATGAAGTGGCACAAGCAATGCAAAATCGCAACCACTCCTGGGATTCAGCCTATTTTCAAGAGCTGGACGAATCACGTCGTTCACTGATTGCTCAAGAAGAAGAACTTCTCAATCAACGCAATGTTCTTTCTAAGTCTATCGGTAAATTGATGGGCGAAGGCAAGCAGGATGAAGCTGAAGCGGCAAAAGCTCAGGTTTCTGAACTCAAGGATCGCATTGCAACGCTTTCTGAAAAACGCTCTGAGGCAGAAAAGAAGCTCAACGACCTTCTGCTTGCTACGCCTAATATGCCTTGTGCGTCTACTCCTATCGGCAAGGATGAAAATGACAATCCAGAAGTGCGTCGCTGGGGTACCCCGCGCGATTTTGAGGCCGAAGGCATCACGATGAAGCCTCACTGGGATCTGGGTGCTGATCTGGGCATTATCGATGCTGAGCGCGCTGTTAAACTGGCTGGCAGCCGTTTTGTGTTGCTGGGTGGTTTAGGTGCTCGCTTGGAGCGCGCACTGATTAACTTCATGGCAGATACGCACATTTCTCGTGGTTACAAGGAATGGTGGTGCCCGGTTATGGCTAATGCTCAAACCCTCACGGGCACAGGTCAGCTGCCAAAGTTTGAAGATGACCTCTTCAAAACGCGTGAAGGTATGTACCTTATTCCAACGGCTGAAGTGCAGCTGACTAACATTCACTCTGGCGAAGTGCTGGATGCGGCTGATCTGCCACTCAAGTATTGCGCTTTCACCCCTTGTTTCCGCGAAGAAGCTGGTTCTGCTGGACGCGATACGCGTGGCCTTATTCGCGTACATCAGTTTGACAAGGTTGAAATGGTAAAGTACGCAAAGCCAGAAGAAAGCTACGACGATTTGGAATCCATGGTGGCGGATGCAGAAAAAATTCTGCAGCTGTTAGGTCTGCCTTATAGGGTCATTTCTCTGTGCACAGGTGACATCGGCTTTTCTGCTGCTAAGACGTATGACTTGGAAGTATGGCTGCCGTCGTATAACGCCTATAAGGAAATTTCGTCCTGCTCTAACTGCGAAGACTTCCAGGCACGTCGTGCAAATATCAAGTATCGCGATCCAGAACACTTTAAGGGCACTCGTTTGGCTCACACGCTTAATGGTTCGGGTCTGGCTGTTGGTCGTACGATGGCTGCTGTGCTTGAAAACTATCAACAAGCTGATGGATCGGTTAAGGTGCCAGATGTTTTGGTGCCGTACATGGGTGGCATTGAGGTTATTCGCTAGAAACGGCTGTCGCACGCAATAGATGAGCGCCAAGAAAACAACGAAGCGGCCCAGTGTCGCGGGCAGGAAATTTGCAGAGTATCAAGGAGCGGATCGGTCTTCATTGAAGACCTCCGCTTCTTCGCGTACCGGCACACCTCATCTGCAGCGCAATGCTTCCGATGCTGTGGGCAAGCCGCGAAAGCCAAAGCGTCGCTTGTCGAAGCGATTTGTGATCATCGGCTGTGCAATTATTGCGGTATTGGCTATAGGGACCGGTCTTTTAGCGTGGAATCAGTGGTTTCGCTATGACGATACCGCTGATATTCAGGGAAGATGGATTGTTGCTGGCAGTGATGATTCGATCACGATTACGCCAACCGACATGATCATGACGGCAGATGTTTCCTATCCCTATACCCTGGATACCTTCAAAAAGACCATCACGTTTTCGTTTGAGCAGTATTCAGGAGAAGGAAGCTACGCTTTTTCGCCCGAGCGCAATGAATTGGTAATAACGGAAACCGATGCAAGCACAGGCGATAAGATATCAACAACCCTGGTCAAAAGCGAAACACAATAGCCATGCGTGAGTGGTTGCCCCTGAACAAGGGTATACGTGATGGTTGCAGGTAAGGACTGTAATAAGGCACAGAAATGACCAATCAAGCGACATGTCCAATCACAATTGAGCACATTCGGGTGCGGGCAGATCGCATCGAATGTATGGTGCGTGTGGCTTCCTGTCGCTATGCTATGACCGATGCTGCCCTGATGGCGCGAGTGCTCAAGAAGGTGCCGACGGTACAGTATCATGCGTGTCGCAATCATCAAGGCCCTCTATTTGCTGCTGTGATGAATGCCACGTCGGTGCCTCATTTGCTGGAGCATCTGATTGTGGATGCGCAGACGCGTGCCTCCCAGGATGATACGCGTATCTTTACCGGCACAACGCAGTGGATAGCTGATTCAGACAGCCTTGTTGCGCTGGTTTCTATTTCTTATGAAGATGATCTGGTGGCCCTTGGCGCCATCAAGCAAAGTGTGCAGTTTCTCAATGAAGTTTTGGGCGATCTGCGCCTCTCATAGAAAGGGTTTTCGCAATGAAAGTTGCACTTCTTTTTGGTGGCGATGTCGCCGCATTTGATGAATCGCGCAAGCTGGCTGATGTAATGGGTGCTGCCTTGAGCGAAAAGGGTCATGAGGCCTGCCTCATTGATATGACGCCGGTATGTGATGTGGTGATGGAATTAGAGCGTATCCGTCCGGATATTTGTCTGATTGTACCTGGCAGTCAGGGTGCCGATGGTCCGCTGCAGTCGTTGCTCGAATTTATGCAGATGCCCTTTGTGGGCTCGAATGCTCATGCGGTTGCGCTTTCGCAGGATGATCAGCTTGTGGCGTATGAATACGCCCGTTTTGCGGAAGCATCGGGCGAAGAGGACTTGCTGCATCCGCTGGTCTCCTTCACGATGGCAGGGCAGCTTGTCAAGGCCAGCACCGATAGCTTGGTGCGCCTTTGCAAGGATTGCTTGCCCGGTGGTTTTCCCTGTGAAGTGGTAAGCGGCGACAGGGAAAGCACGGTTGTTGATGAGGGCGATGAGGCAGAAGAAGATATGTTCGAGGCTGTTCAGATTGTTAATAATACCTCCGAATTGCGAAGGGTGTTAGAACTTGCAACGTCCGAGTCTGCGTCTGATCCTATTGTCATTCGCCAGTGGGTGGAAGGCTTACGTGTTTCGGTATTTGTGCTGGGTACAGGCTGGGATGCTCATGTGCTTGTTCCCATTGATGCGGCCACCAATAAACCCGTTGAACTGTCTGCTCTTGCAACAGACGAAGCCACAGCACAAGCCATCCGCTCTGAACTTGAACGGTGCGCCTTTGAAGTGTGTTTAGCATTGGGGGCACAGGATTTTGCCCAGGTGGAATTGATCTGGGATGGCGCACAGGTACGTTTTGTGTCAGTTGATCTGTTGCCTAGCTTAGCGGCAAGCACCCCTTTTGAGGCAGCGGGTGCTCAGGCGGGACTGACGCTTGCGGGTGTTCTGGATCATTTGGTGTCGCTGTAAGGGTTATCTTTCGGCTTGGCAACAAGTGCTAAAGCGTCAACGTTTCTCGTTACCCAAAACGCCGCCAAACGTATAATAAGTCCCATAAGATATTTCACTATCTATGCGGAAGGGTGTTTTGTTATGGGACGATTCGCTACGTTTTTGCTCGGCGGTGCCGTAGGTGTTGCTGCCGGCCTGCTGCTTTCTCCTCGTTCGGGTGCAGAAAATCGCGCTCTTATTTCGGATAAAGTAGGAGATAAGGTAGTTATTCCTGAAAGCGTTCAGGAAAAGGCTGGCCAGATTGCGAGCGCTGCTGCAAGCACGTCCACCAAGGTTATCAATACGGTTGTAGACAATGGCTCTGACGCCATTAAGAATGTCAAGGCTCGCGCCATCAAGGCCAACCCTACCGCTTCAGCATTTACTGATAATGGCGATGAGCTTCGCCAGAAGATTGATGCAGCTCGTGAACGTATTGCAACTCAGGTTGCCAAGAATGCTGAAGCTGCTCGCGATGCAGCAGTGGATAAAATTCCAGTTGTTGTTGATGCTGCTATGGGTGCTACCCAGACCGCTAAGCATGCGGCTCAAAGCGTGTCTGATGCCGCCCAGAATGCTGGTCATGTAGTGGCTGATGCCGCATCTAAAGTGGCAGCTAAGGTTACGTCTAAGGCCGAAGGCGAAGAAGCTAAGGCTGAAGGCGAAGAAGCCGAGCACAAGGTCGACTAGTAGCCGATAACGCATGCAATGCGTTGTATGGGATTTGCAAGAAACGTGATGCATGACGTAATAAGTAACCATGAACCCTTCAAAGAGAAATGGTTCATGTCACAATTTATGTGTGCATGCGATGAAGCCGTGTGCATTTTGCAGAGAGTAAAAACGGGTGGCGACGGGAAGGTCGCCACCTTGCTATGTAATGGAGTAATGGCAGGTGGTTATCCGTGAAGAAAAACTCATATACCATCAGTGAACTCAAGCGATTGCCTGTTCATATGGCCAGTAATCCTAAAAAGCGTATTGGTAAAGTGCATGCGTTTGTGTTTCATCCAACCAAGCGCCGTGTGGTGGGTTTTAGCGTGAAGCGTCCCGATATTGCCTGGATGATGCATCGCCCCGATCTCTTTGTTGCCTTCGACTGCTTTGAGGTCTCTGAAGGTATGCTGATGATACTGGATGGCAAAAAGGGCGCCGTGGGGCAATCTGCCTGCAGACGTTTAGGTATCGATTGGGATACGTGTGTGCTGTGGCAGGGCTTGCCGCTGATGACGCAGAGCAGTAAGCGTCTGGGTTTTGTGGGAGATGTACGTTTTCGTGCCGAGGACGGCCTGGTTGAAGCCTTGCTGGTAGATAGGGGTGCTTCTGCCGATGCCTCATTGGGTGTCACGGAAATTCCCGGTACTTTTGTGAAGGGTTTTCGTCTGGGTGTAGGAGACCAACTCAATACTGCAGATGAAAATGATTTTCTTAAAGGTGCGCTGATTGTTTCTGATGAAGTGTGCGATCTTGCTCCGGCTGGTGGTTTAGCCGAACGCGCGGGCAAGGCGAGCGCTGTGGTGAACAAAAAAGTTTCCGATGCGGTGGATAAAGCACGTCCTGTTGCCGCAGATGCTGCCCATAAAACAGGTGAAGCAGTAAACAGGGGTGCCTATGCGGTAGGCAGGCAGCTTCACCGCACAAAGGGCATGTTTTCTGCCTTTAAAGAAGAATATCAGCGTGCTCGCCACGGCGAAGAGGCGCCTCATGATGAAAAGCAAGAAAAGGCCTCAGAGTGATGCGATAACAATAAAGACGGCAAACCACTATAAACAAAGGCAGTACAGGGACGAAGACGGCAAACAGGCAAGAACGGCAAGCCAATTCAGATAAAGATGGTAAGCCAATACGAGCAAAGATTTCCAAAGAAAGAGATAACCAAGATATGACCTGAGTCATATGAGATGGGTAGGATGAATGACTGAAACAAATTCAAAAGACGCTAAGAATAGCGAAGATGCCGCCAATGATTACGTGTCTATATTCGGCCGTAAAGTCAAAAAAGCCGACCTGTTTAAATTGGGCGGTCTCGTACTCTTCGTGGTGCTTATTGGCGGTATTGTTGCACTTTTGTGGCCTAGCTTGTCTCAGATTTTTCAGCCCGATGGCATTGATCGTGTAATTGAGAGCATCAAGAGTCAGGGTGTGCTGGGTGCTTTAATTCTTTTGGGAATGCAGTTTGTTCAGATTGTCGTTGCCTTTATTCCAGGCGAAGTGGTACAGGTTGCCGCTGGCATGTTATATGGCCCGGTGCTGGGGTCTTTGCTCATCTTGGTTGGCTGTATTATTTCTAGTGCGGTTATCTATCAAATTGTTCATAGTTTGGGTGCACCTTTTGTGCGCGATATGGTAAGCAAAGAACACCTGGAAAAGTTTTACGAGTTCGAACGCTCGGGCAAGCTGAGCCTGATCGTGTTTGTACTGTTCTTGATTCCGGCTATGCCTAAGGACGTATTTACGTATCTGGTGCCTCTAACCAGTATGCGTTTGCGTACGTTCTTACTGCTGACCACCATCGGTCGCATCCCGGGTGTCATCGTTTCCACCTATGCAGCGGCTGGTTTGGCCGAGGGGGATATCAAAACAAGTTTAATCATCTTTGCCGTTGCGGCAGTCATCGTTATTATCTGTATCATTTTCCGCAATCGTATTATGCGTGCTTTGGGTAATACATCAGGTTATATGAAGGCTGAACATAAGCGCGAAGAATTGGCTCAGAAGAAGGCTGAGCATGATCTGAAGCGGAAAGAACATAAAGAGGAATTGCGTGAAGAGATTACAGAAAAGCTGAATCAAAAGCGCAAGAAATGACGCTTTAATAACACGCGTTACGAAACCTCAACAAAGTGTATCAAGTATGAATAACCTCGTTATGCTGAGATTTGTGGTATACCTGCGCGCAAAATGCGCTACTATTCCGATTTCTATTGGATTTCAAGAGCAATGAAGGAGGCATTGCGATGAGCAACATACCTGTGGCACCCACCCCCGATGCAGCAGATACTGTTCAGCCTGTGGCTTATCCAGAGGGCGCTTCATCATCATATCCGCCTCCATCGGGATCGCCTCAAATGCCGGCGCAAAGTGCACCTTTTTATGAGTCTGTTGGCTATGCTCCCCAAAACAATGGCTATCAGCAATCTCAACAGTCGTCATCTCAGCCTGTGCAACCGCAAGTTCAATCGGCTCAGCCTGTGCAACCGCCGGTCCAACCCTTCCAACCCTTTCAGCCCCCTGCTCAGCCCGTGCAGCCTCACTATGCAGCTCCTCTGATGTCGCGTGATCATGTAGCGGCGGGCCTGTTGGCGATTTTCTTAGGCTGTTTTGGTGTACATAAGTTCTATTTAGGCTATAGTACGCAAGGCTTTGTTATGTTGGCGCTCAGCCTGATTGGCGGATTGTTCTCTTTCGGATTAGTTATGGGAATCGTTTGGATTATTGCCATTATCGAAGGGGCTACCTATTTGGCAAAGACGCAAAGCGAATTCGAGCGTATCTACATATACGGAAAGAGAGAATGGTTTTAGCGGGAGCTAACAAGAGTTAGGCTCCTTTAAGCTATAATGTCCTATGTTCGTGCATATTTTTATGCCTATAAGGAGGAAGACTATGCCCACCATTACTCGTGACCAGGTTAAAGTTCCTGTGGACGTGATGCCTGAAGCTCGCGAAACGTACATTGACAACTACATGAAGGCAACTCGTGGTACGGGTCGCCTGATGCTTTTCGCATGCGACCAGAAGGTCGAACACCTAAACAAGGATTTCTATGGTGAGGGCATCGACATTTCCGACGCAAAGCCTGAGCATCTTTTTGAGATTGGCTCGAAGGGCACCATTGGTGTTCTGGCTGGTCAGCGCGGTCTGATTGCTCAGTATGCTGGCGGTTATCCAGAGATTAACTATCTGGTGAAGATGAATTCCAAGACCAACTTGGTAAAGGGCTCTCAGGATGATCCTTATAGCCCACAGCTCTATGATTTGGAAGCTGTTTTGGCTATGCGTGAAGCGGGCGTAAACATTGTTGGTTTGGGTTACACCATCTATCTGGGCTCTGAATACGAATCAACCATGATGGCTGAAGCTGGCGAACTCATCGCTGAGGCTCACGCAGCAGGTCTGTTGGTTGTACTGTGGATCTATCCTCGCGGTAAGGCTGTTACCGACGAAAAAGATCCTGATCTGATTGCTGGTGCTGCTGGCGTTGCACTGTGTTTGGGTGCAGACTTTGTAAAGGTAAATCCGCCTCATGACACCGACGAAAAGACTTCTGCTGAAAGCTTAAAGATTGCTTCTATGGCTGCAGGTCGTACCGGTTTGGTATGCGCTGGTGGTTCTAAGGCTGACGCCAACGTATTTCTCACCGAGCTGCATCGTCAGATTCATATTGGTGGTGCTTGCGGCAATGCAACGGGCCGTAATATTCATATGCGCTCTACCGAAGAAGCGGTTCGTCTGTGCAACGCAATTTCTGCTATTACCTTGGGCGACTGGAGCGTTGAAGACGCCGAGGCAGTATTCCGCGGCGAAAAGGAATTTAGCCTGTAAACTGACTACGTCAGTTCATTTTTCCTATACGAACCCGGAGGCGTTATGTCTCCGGGTTTTTGTTTGTTGGGATCGCTGTCCTTCACTTGGGTGGTAGGTATCCCCTGTGGTAGGGATCCCCTGTGGTAGGGATCCCCTGTGGTTAACAAGGGTGTTTCGATGGAGTAATTGGTGCAATCTGCACTCACGCTATAATCGCGATCCACGTTATTTCTAACAGCGTCGCTAAGATAAAACCTCACAAGTAGCTCTTCTCGTTCGGGGAGGGTCTCCGCTCGTTACGGGAGGGGCAGGCCGGTGACGTTTGTAATTTCCATAATCGCTTTCTTCCTGTTAGCACTATGCGCCCATATCCATATTGTAGACATGCGGTATCGCGTGATTTACGACCGGGATGTGCTCATGTTGGTGGGGCTGTGGTTTGTCTGTGTGGCTATTAAGACAGCTAGTAAAGGTTTGGGCGTAACTGCGGTAGATGTTGGCGCGAAACCTGAACATGCCCCCATCATCGGAAGCGAACATGACGCAGTCAACGCGCTCGCTTATGCGGGGGAGCAGATTGTGCTGAGTGTGATAGGTGCCGCAGTGGTAGTTGTTGCGCTTTGGGTACTTACCCGGTTCGTGGATTGGATACGGAAACTTCGGCATCGAGGCGTAAATGAAAACGATGGGGATGCCGTTGCGGCATTGTCGCTATCGTCGCCATCGTGCTTGGGCGCAGGCGATTTGAAACTTTATGGGGCATGCAGCCTTTATCTAACGGGTGAAGCCCTGTTTCTCTTTTTGAGCGCAAGTGCAGTAGTGGGTATGGCAATGGTTATCTTTGCTGTTGTGGTTAAAAGACAGCAGACGTTCGCTTTTGCTCCTGCAATCGTGTGGGCTTGGCTGGGAGTGGTGACACTACACGTGATCCTACAGGGCTAAAAAACGGTTTTTTCAATCAGATCAATGGGCATTTTGGTACCCTCGATCCATATCTCTTCACTGATAGCTGCCTGATGTAATAACATGCCGAGTCCTGGGATGGTGATAAGGCCATGGTTTTCGGCATCCTGTAGCAATTTGGTTTTTCGTGGTTCATAAACGGTATCAGCGACGGCTAAGCCATCGACCATAAAGTCAGGATTTAAAACACTCATATTTGCCATACTGAGCATGCCTACTCGCGTGGCGTTCACCACGAGCGTGGATGCGGCGACGGACTTGCGCAGGGCTTCTTGATCATCAAGGTCAATGAGCTTCATGGTACAACCGGTATACTTGGCAATTTCGGTAAGCTTTTCTTGCGTCTTATCAAAATAGCCATCACGCCGGTTAAATATCGTAATGCTTGCAACACCATCGAGAGCAGCTTGAGTAAAAATGGATGATCCAGCTCCACCAGCGCCAATCAAGGTAAGGTGTTTGCCAATAATATCGACATGTTTGTCTGCGATAGCGCGCATGAATCCGGCTCCATCGGTGTTATGTCCAATGGCGCGTCCATCTTTAAACACAATGGTATTGACAGCACCCATAAGCTCGGCTGCAGGATCGAGCTCATCCAAAAAAGGAATGACGGCCGCTTTGTAGGGCATGGTTACGTTGCAGCCCACAAACCCTAAAGCTTTCATGCCATAAAAGGCATCTTTTAAGCTACTTTCTGACGGTATGTCGTAGCAAAGATATATCAGATCCTTATTCAAGTGCGAAAAGGACAGATTATGCATGGCGGGTGATAGTGAATGAGAAACGGGGGTGCCAATTAAGGCAACGGTTTTGGTGTGGCCGGATACCCGGGTGGTTTCTCCCATGACTCCTCCTGCTTCAGCTTGTAAAACCAAACGTATGTGTACAGCACCCAAATGCGTATAGTCGCACATACCATAGTTAAATTCTCTGACACGCAACAAGGCGAGTCCAATATATAAGCTCTACGAAGTAGGGTTTAGAACGTCCAATCTATACGTAAAACTGATAATACTCAAGCAAATATTATATTTAAGCTAACAAACGATATCTCAAACGCGATAAACATCGTAAGAGGTCCTGCTGTGCAAAGGCATGAACCGGGTTGCTGCAGGTGAAGTAACGAAATGGATTTGTTTTTGGCTGAAAGTACGCATATGGGGTTAGGCTAGTTTTGAGAGGCCGAAGATGGGCTTGGTAAGGATAAGATAGATCAAGATCAAAACTTGCCAATTATAAGAAAACGTGCTGATAGGAGCGCATTATGAGGACGTTTATAGCGCTTGAATTACCTGAAGAGTTTTCGATGCAGGTGGCAGAGCTTGCGCGTGGATTGCGAGAACAAGGACTTCTGCAAGGCAGATTTATGTGTCGCTCTACCTATCACATCACCCTGGCTTTTATTGGGGATGTTGGCGAAGCAGAAGCACAGCGCGTTATTGATGTGCTCGATGAAGTACGCCCCAAGTTATCTGCTATTGAGCTGCGTTCTGTTGGCTTGAAGAAGTTTGGACGAGGCAATACAGCTACGATTGCGCTTGAATTAGAACCCAATGATGCTTTGTTGGATGCCGCTGCTTTTGTTCGCTCAGCATTAGATGCGCGTGGTATTGCGTTTGATGACAAAAAATTCGTGCCGCACATTACGCTTGCACGTAAGGTTCAGGTGCTGACAGATGACTTGCGCAACTGCGCCTTTCCTATTCCGGCACAGGCGAATGAAATTACGTTTTATTGCAGTTATCTTTCAAGTGAGGGAGCAACGTATAAGCCACTGTATTCGATTACTTGGGAGTGACTTCTTCTGTAAGGATTGGCTTTTTGGGTGCAAAGATGTCACACAACGAGCCTTCGTGATGGCAACCTAGCGACAACCTTACAAACGATTATCTAAGGAGTTACAAAAGCTGATCACAAGTTTTCTTTAGGTATAGTGATTTACAGGGTAATTGAGTAAGTTGCTAGGAAGGAGCCCGATATGAAAACTCAGTATTCTGGTGCAATTAAGGGCATGAGCATTGCAACAGTGGCGTTATCAGCATTTGCGGTGTTAGCTGCTGCAGTCCTAAGCCTTGTGATTGTGTTAGTGGTCGTTTTTGGTGTCGCTGCTGCACCTAGTGCAATCGATTATTCCTATTCCTATGGTTATTCCAACGGCCCCCATTACCTCGACACTGACGATATGAATGCCACTGTTGTGGGGCTGTTTGTTGTGCTTGGAGGCATTGGCATTTTCGCCTTGCTGCTTCTTATTGCTGTGGTGGTACTCACATTGATTGCTGGCATCAAGGGATTAATGGGTGCGGGTAATCTGGAAAAGCGCAAGAACATATTTGTTTGGAGCATTATTGCCGCAGCGGCTTGTTTGCTTACCTTCCGTTGGATTTCGATGGTACTGTTCATTTTGGTAGCCATCTTTAGCTATCGCGACGCGCTGCCTGAATCAGCACCTCAAGCAATTCCTGGTGAAGCTTATACTGCAGACAATACTGGCTTTGCGCCCCGTGGTTCTGCTGCACCGGTTCCTCCGGTGGGCGTTCAGCCGACAGCGTCCACTGACAATGCCCAGGTCGTGTCAGCTGCAAAGACCGAACCGATTACCAAGGAAGAAGGTCCGGAAAAGCCTGAGCAGTCTGAAGAGCTCCCGAATACAGATGACGATACGCAGGCCAAATAGGCACTTGCGGATTTAGTAGGCGCTAACAGGTTCTTACAGATCTTACGCAATTCGTCACGTTTACAGGCGCTATGATGCTAGATTCATAGCGCACTGTGAAACTGACAAACCTTATGCAAACTGACTGCGGTATAGCTCGGCGTAAGCGCCCTCTTTCTTCATGAGCTGTTTATGATTCCCCTGTTCGATGATGGTGCCATGATCCATTACCAGAATCAGATCAGCATCTACGATAGTGGAGAGGCGATGCGCAATGACAAAACTTGTTCGTCCCTGAGTGAGTGCTTCCATAGCATGAACGATGGCGTGCTCAGTGCGTGTGTCCACGCTGGAAGTTGCTTCGTCTAAGATCAATATGGAAGGGTCGTATAGAATGACGCGAGCAATCGTAAGGAGTTGGCGTTGACCCTGACTGATATTTTCAGCATCGTCTGCCAAATGGGTGTCATATCCCTTTGACATCGTGCGCACAAAGAAGTCCACATGAGCCATTTTGGCGGCAGTGATAATTTCTTCGCGCGTGGCATCGGGGCGTCCATAGGCAATGTTATCTGCAATGGTTCCGTCAAAAAGCCAGGTATCCTGAAGTACCATGCCAAATTCTCTACGCAGATCGGCGCGTGTCATGGTGTGTGTATCCACACCGTCAAGGGTGATGCGCCCGCCATCAATTTCATAGAAGCGCATCAACAAGTTGATCAGGGTAGTTTTGCCTGCACCGGTGGCACCAACGATGGCAATCTTTTGTCCCGGTCTTGCTGTGAATGATACGTCTTTCATCAAAGGATGGTCCTCATTGTAGCCAAAGCGTACGTGTTCGAAGGTGACGTGTCCTCGTACCGGCTTATCCACCATTGCGGGATGAGCAGGATCGGTTTCAATTTCTTGCTCATCTAGAATGCCGAACACACGCTCTACCGAAGCTAGGGCTGACTGCAATGAGTTGATAACGAATGACATTTCTGTCAAGGGCTCCGAAGCCTGATAGATGTACTGAAAGAAAGCCTGGAACTTGCCTACGGTGAGCTGGCCCTGCGCTAAAAGAGCGCCAGCAATAATGGCAATAATAACCTGCGATAAGCGCATCACAAAGCGGATGGCAGGATTGATAGCATTGGTCATGAAGTCGGCTCGACGCATTGCGTCAGCTACATCTTGGGTGGCAGCATGAATACGCGCGGAACTTTCCGCTTCGCAATTAAAAGATTTGATGATAGCGCGTCCGCTGTAGGCTTCTTCGATATGTCCGGTCAGTACACCGACGGCACGCTGACGTTCTGCGGCTAACACCAAGGTCTTCTTCGCTACAAATTTAGTCACCAGCATCGAAAGGCCAGCAAACACCAAGAACACCACAGTAAGCAGCACGTTGTAACTAAACATCATGATCAAAGAGCCAGTAACGGTACCCACTGCAATAAGCAGCTGCAGAATGCCGCGCTGCAAAACTTCGGACATTTTATCCAGGTCGTTGGTAGTACGGCTGATAATTTCGCCAGGTTTGTGGGCGTCGAAGTATGCTAAGGGTAAACGGTTTAGCTTGGCGGCAATTTTGCTGCGAAGTTTCAGGTTGAGGCGCTCGGCAAAACTGGCCATCACAAAGCACTGCAGGGAATAAAATGCCCAGGCTGCCATCCAAATGGTAAAGAAAATGAGTACCTGTCGGCCGCCATTATCCCAGCCAATAACGAATGAGGTATGAGCCTCCCATGCCTGCTGGATATTGTTCCAGATCAAATCGATGAGATAGGCGCTATAGGCAGGTGCTGCAATGCACAAAACGGTGTAGAACACAATTGAGCAGATGACCACTGCAAAGCGCCAATGCTGCCCTTTGGCTTCGTGCCACAGGCGCACAATGGTTGCGCGAGCGTTTTCGGGAACTTCCAATTCGTCGTTATCGCAATTTTCTTTGTCGAAGCTGGAATCGGCATCAGATGCGTCTTTCTGGACGTCAACCTCAGGGGATATGTCAGTGGGTGTCATGTTATTCACCTCCTTGAATTTGGGAAGCAACTATGTCTTGATAGGTGGCGCATGAGGCCATAAGTTCGTCGTGGGTACCAATGCCGGCAATAGCACCGTCTTCGAGTACCACGATCTGATCTGCATGCAAAATGGTGCTGACGCGCTGAGCAATGATCACTACTGCAGCATGGTGGGTTTCAGATGCCAGTGCAGCGCGAAGGGCGGCATCGGTCTTGAAATCCAAGGCAGAAAAACTGTCGTCAAAAAGGTATAGATCAGCGGGCTTCATAAGGGCGCGTGCAATAGCTAATCGTTGTTTTTGTCCGCCAGAAAAGTTTGTTCCGCCCTGAGCAACGCGTGCTCGTATGCCGCCATCCAATTCGTCGACAAAGCTGGCTTGTGCGATGGCAAGAGCATGGTGTATGTCGGCTTCGGTTGCTTGTGGATTGCCATAACGCAGGTTGTCGGCAATAGTGCCTGAGAACAGCCAAGCTTTTTGGGGCACATAAGAAATGGCTTTGCGCAAATCATGCTGCGTCATTGCGCGAACATCGCATCCATTAAGCAAGACACTGCCCTGAGTGGTGTCGTGGAAGCGTAACAGAAGTTTCGCGATGGTGGATTTTCCCGAACCGGTAGACCCAATAATGGCAGTGGTTTTTCCGCGTAAACAGGCGAAGTTTAAATCGTGCAAGGTGTCTTCGTCGGCATCGGCGAAGCGGAAGGTGGCGTGGTTGAAACGAGCGACTTCCTCAGACGGCTCCATTGTGATTTCCGGCTGATTACAGACTGCGGTGATGGTCTGTGTCTCGCTAAGATGTGCTTTGTTTGAAGTGACGTCATTCATGCACGTTGCGCTGGGAGGGTCGGCAATTTCGGGCGTGACACCTAATACTTCTGCTGTACGACGCAGGCAAACAAACGCACGAGGAATCATTAACGCAACCATTTGAGCCATCATGATGTAGAACAAAATCAAAATGGCATATTCAATCAGTGCACTGATACTACCAATCTCCATGGCGTGTTCTGCGACACGATTACCGCCAATCCAAATAATGGCAACTTCGGCCACGTTCATGCATAAAAACGAAAGGCTATCCAGGCTCGCAAACAGCCAATTCACTTTGATGGCAGAATAGGCGTAATCAGAAAATGATTTGTGCAAACGCTTTTCTTCGTGCTTTTCTTTGTTGAAGGCGCGAATAACGCGAACGCCTGTGATGTTTTCGCGCAGCACCGTATTCATGCGGTCGATAAAGCGCTGTAAGCTCTCGAAAATGATGGCCGCTTTCTTGACGATGATGATTGCAAAAACAAGCACAATACTTACCACGATGAGCAAAAGCGTGCCCATGTGCGTGTCGATAGAAAAGGCTAAAAGGACGCCCATTACACACATGATAGGTACCGGTAAAACGATCATGGTGGTCATCATCAAGGCCGATTGAATGACGTTGATATCGTTGAGCGAGCGGGTGATCATCGATCCGGTACCAAATTGCTCGAAGTCTGCGCTGGAAAACGAGAGCGATTTGTCATAGATGGCATTGCGAATATCGCGACCAATATTTGAGGCAAGGCGTGCGCATAGATAGCTTCCCGCTAAAGCACCCAGAGCAGAAAGTAGCGCTGCACCAAGCATGAGGGCACCTTTTTGAAGGATGTAATCCATATCTCCAGTGCTGACGCCAATATTGATGATGTCGGCAAGGATCGTGGGCAAAAAGAGCGATCCAGCTACGTCACACATCAGGGTGACTACCGTGATAAAAGCCAAAACCTTATAGGGCTTCAAGAAATGAAGCAGCGTTTTAAGGGCGGTGCGCTTAGGTGCAGAGCCTTGTATGGATTGGGCGGGAGTGTTGTGGTCTGTCATGATTTCACTCTGATTGGGATCGCTGAGTCTCGGTCAATGTTTCTTTGATTTCTTTCGCGAGTGCATTGGTATAGCGGCGTGTCAGTGACATGAGTTGCAAACGTTCGTCTGACGTAAGCGCGGAAAACGCACGCAGCTCGGCATGTAAAGCAGGGGTAATGTATTGGTCGCAGAAGTGCTTTCCTGTGGTAGTAAGCGCAACGTCTTTGTTCTTGCGGCTTCCTTCTGCATAAGAGATTGCTACGAGCTCTTTGGTTTCGAGCGACTTCAATGCTGAATTGACGGTCTGTTTGCTGCAAGACCATAGATCACTGAGATCACGCAATGGCATTGTGCCCTGATTCTGTACCAAGGCATAGAGCATCCAATAGGCGCAATCTGAAAGGCTGCAGGCCTTGGCGAATTGATGGTAGAGCTTGTCAATTTCGTTGTAGATGCGATCAAGTTCTGCGGCATTCTGCAAGAAACCCGGGTCTATATATTCTTTGGTATAGGGTGTGGAGTCGCTCGGGGTAGAGTCAACTGGAACAGCGCTGGCGTGCAGAGCTTCAGAGTGGACATCCATAATGGGCTCTTTCAAATTATCCGAAATCGTACTATTTCAAGTGAAAGATAATTTAGTACGGTTTCGGACAAATGTCAAGGACGCAGCCAATATAGATGATCGCTCGCCTTGGCCACGTGCATTCTGCCACGCACACCCTGTTACGCGCAGCCTGTCAAGGCAGGATGCCAAGATGGGCTTTTGCTGTGTATGGTAAATATAGAAATATGGTACGGAAAACGGGTAGATGCAAAGGAGAGCAATCCGTGTCCGAGAAAGAACGAATGTTGGCTGGAGAGTTGTTTTCTGCTGTCGATAAAGAGCTGCTTGAACTTGATAAAAGAGCGCGTTTTCTAACACACGAATTTAATACGCTTTCGATGGATTACTTGGAAAGACGTGCAAGTATTTTAAAGGAGCTGTTCGGGGAAGTGGGAGCAGGCACGTTTATTGAACCGCCATTACATTGTGATTACGGCGTATTCACGCATCTAGGCAAGAATTTTTTTGCCAATTTTGGCTTGGTGTTACTTGATGGAACTGGGATTACGATCGGTGATGATGTGATGTTCGGTCCGCGCGTGTGCTTAACGACTGCAACTCATCCAATCGATCCTGTAGTGCGAACCAGTGGCTTGGAATACGGACAGAGTATTACGATTGGTGATCGGGTATGGCTAGGCGCTCA
Organism: uncultured Coriobacteriaceae bacterium; assembly: GCA_900539675.1. GTDB lineage: Bacteria > Actinomycetota > Coriobacteriia > Coriobacteriales > Eggerthellaceae > Anaerotardibacter. Next base: position 76,214 of record UQDJ01000002.1, read on the forward strand.
GGTGGTAGTCAATCCCGGAGTGAGTATTGGAGAGAATACCGTTATTGGTTCAGGGTCTGTGGTTACGAAGGATATCCCTGCCAATGTGGTTGCGGCAGGGATATCCTTGTAGGGTATTGCGCGCAATTACCGAAAACGATGCTGCGTATTGGCAAACTAAGCAAGCTGCATATTGGGCGGCTGTTGAACGTGAACGTACCGGTAATTAACAAGATCGCTTAAAAAGCTAAAGTTCTTCGGCAATGTCTTCCGCGGTTTGTGCGTCAATTGAAGCTGCAGAGAGCGGCTCCTTCTTGGAACGTTGTGCGCGAATCCACGCAATGGAGCCGCATACCATTGCGGCGGCAATAATAGAAGTAATAAAGCAGGCAATCCAAATAGGCTGAAATGTGTGGAATGCATCGAAGACCGAACCGGAGAGTGCGGTACCAATGGCATATCCAAAGAGTGATGCGCCTACCACGACGCCGTTTACGAGGCCTAAGTCGAGTTTGCCGAAGGCACGGGAAATAATAATAGCGGGTGCAACGGTACCCAAACAGGTGCCAAAACCAAAGGTCACCGCTGCCAAGTAGGGGCCCCAATCTGTCTGTGGAAAGCACAAGCCCACGCTGGCAATCATGCAGGCTATGCTGCTTAAGATGACGGGCACATTCAATCCAAAATAGTCGAACAACACGCCGGTAATTACCTTGCCTACCACAACGGTTAAAAGATAGACCGACAAAACAGCACTTGCCCATTCTGCTGGATGACCGCCAGTAATCACTTCGCCTGAGGTGAGCGTGATGGAGGTCATATTGGATACTTGGTTGGTAATGACAGCACCATTGATAAAGCCCATTACAATAAAGCCCAAAACCAGGAGCCAGAAGGGAATATTGGTGCGCAATTCGCGCCATCCCGTTTGTGCGAGGACCTCTTCATCAACTACCGGATTTTTAACTTCTCTTCCCTTTTTCAGTTCGACATAATCGGCACCGCCATAAGGTTCTAGGCCAATATCGGCAGGGCGGCGACGGAAGAATATCACGGCAATAGGCAAGGTGAGCACCAGACAAACTACTGCCATAGTGACGTAAGCACCGCGCCATCCGATGTTTTCAATGAGGGTGGTAATAATGGGGGAAAGAATGGCACCACCGAGTCCAGAACCGGAAAGGGCAAGTGCCAATGCGAGGCCCTGGCGCTTACGAAACCAATTTGCTACCAGCACTGAAGCTAAAAGTCGTGTCCCGGAAACAATGATAAAGCCAGCAACAAAACGGCAGGCATACAACATCCAAACGCTGTCCATGACAGAATAGGTAAACAGGACGAGGGCGCCAATGGCGCTCACTACACCACCAACAATACGAGCACTGATGCGGTCGACTAAAGGTCCAATTACGAGCGATCCTAAGATGCCGGTAAGTGAAGAAATTGTGGCACCCAAGTTATATTCGGTTACGGTCAAACCTAAATCGGCAATGACGAAGCGTTGAAAGAGCGACTCGGTATTGATGAACATTGTGTAGTAGGTTGCCATCAACAGAAAGCCGCCAAGAACAATGATCCATCCATAGAATGGCCCAGATCGTCTGTCTGTTTGAGATGTGCTAGTAGACATTGGAGTCCCTTCCTTTTTTGCGTTAGCGAAAAGCTTATTTATAAGGCTAGGTTTCGAATTCGCCAGAAATGTTTCATGTCATAGGTGTTCATAGACTCGAAACCAGGATTTCATCTTGGGAGCTTTGAATTAAGACAAGGTAACCGGGTTAGGCCGTAACACGTGTTGGTTGGCGACATCTTGGCTCGGTGTGTCGCGCGTAGACACACCGAGCCCGATTGAGCGCAGGACCTGGGTTACCAGGGTTCTCCAGCAACCGGCTCAGCAAGATTTGCAGGAAGACATGAGCGAGTTGGTTGCTTTGAAGGAAGGGATGAAAGATATGGCAAAAGATCCTCAAGCATTAACAAAAGGGCTTCTTGAAGAAGCCGAAGGACTTTCAAAGGATCTGGTACAGTGGCGCCGTACGCTTCACCAGATTCCCGAACTCGGGCTTGATTTACCCAAATCAAGCGCTTTTATTCGTGAGCGGTTAGATGATATGGGCATTGCCTATGAGACGTTTTTGGATGGCAATTGTATTGTGGCTACGCTCGGCAAAGGTGAAGGACCATGCATCTTATTGCGTGCCGATTTCGATGCCCTGCCGGTCCAAGAAGAGTCTGGCGAACCATTTTCTTCGACAAACGGATGCATGCATGCTTGCGGACATGATATGCATGCCGCCATGTTGTTAGGTGCCGCAAAGCTCTTGAAGGAGCGCGAATCTGAATTGCCGGGACAGGTAAAGCTTTTGTTCCAACCGGGCGAAGAAGGTGCTCATGGTGCGGCTGCTTGCGTGGAAGCAGGCGTATTGAAGAATCCAAAGCCCGATGTTGCATTCGCCATTCATGTGGCGTCAGTGATACCGGTTGGTACCTTTGCATGGGGTAAACAGCCGATGGCACGTGCTCACTATTTTCAGATTACGATTGATGGAGAAGGCGGTCATGGCTCCACGCCCGAGGTATGTATTGACCCTATTACGCCCGCCGCTTACATTCATCTGGGTATGCAGGAATTGGTCTCGCGTGAAAGTGCTGGTTCTGATGAAGTGGTTATTACTACGGGCACCTTTAAGTCGGGCGACGCTCCAAACGTTATTCCTGCATCGGCGGTTTTGCGTGCAAGTATGCGCACCTTTGATGACGATTTGCATGACCGCCTCTATAAGCGCATTGATGAAATTGCTAGCGGTATTGCGAAGACCTATCGCTGCTCTTCAAAGCTTGAAACGCTCTCCGATGACCCGACCGTCAACGCCGATGTGAAGTTTGGCAAGCTGACTGAGCAGGCAATCAAAGCTGCCATGTCGGATGCCACGATTGACGATTCACTCCACCTGATGGGTTCGGAGGACTTTTCGTTTATCTCGCGCGAAGTTCCTTCCGCCTATTACATGGTGGGAGCGCGTATAGATGGCGCAGATCAGGTATATGGTCAGCATAATCCAAAGGCACGCTTTAACGAGCGTGTGTTACCGATGGGTGTTGCAGCACACGTTGCCGTTGCGCTCACGTGGCTTAACAGCCAGCAGGCGTAAATGGTTAAATGCAATGGATGAGCGTTTTAGTTAGGCTCAATAGATGAACGCCATGGTTAGGTGCGATGGATAATGGCTGTACGCAATGGATGTGTCCTGTCGCCCTAGCCATGATGGCGTCTTTTATCGATAGTGCCAAACAAAGAGGCCCCGTAGAGTCAATCTACGGGGCCTCTTAGAAAGAAGAAGGGTTTTAACGGACTACTCAATTAATTCTTTTTTGGTAGTCGTGTTGCCTGCTGGTACTGAAGCTGCCGTAACGCTAGCGGCTGGCTGAGTAAGACCTTCAAGGGCGGCTCCAGGTGCAACGACAGTGGGGGTTTCTACAAAGATATGAGCCCTTGTACGCTGAGCGTTAATCCAAGCAATGCTGCCACAAATTAAAATTGCGGAAACGATAGCACCAATGCCGCAGGCAACCCAAATGGGTGCAAACGTATGGAAGGCATCGAATACTTGGCCAGATGCAGCAGTACCAATGGCGGAGCCAAATAACTGGAAACCCACTACGACGCCATTGAGAAAGCCAATATTTTTTCTACCAAACGCGCGGGAAATAACCAGCGGAGGTGCAACCGTTCCTAAGCAGGTACCAAAGCCGAATGCAACGGCGGCAACAATAGGACCAATGTCGGTTTGTGGGAAGCATAAACCTGCGCAAGCGATGATGCAGCCAATGCTGCCACACATGATACCAACCGTAATGCCAAAGCGGTCGAATAAGATACCGGTAATAATTTTGCCAATAACGACGGTTACCAGATAGACCGAAAGCACGGTACTTGCCCAGGCAACCGGATGACCGCCAGTTATTATCTCAGTACCCTGTAGGGTGATAGAGGTCATGTTGGATACCTGGTTGGTAAGTACACAACCATTTACAAAACCCATAGCTATAAATCCAAGCACCATGATCCAGAACGGCAACTTAGTACGGAGTTCCTTCCATCCGGTGCGTTCAAGGACGCGTTCATCGGCGGTGCTTGATACCGCGAGATCCTTGGATTCAACGTAGTCCTTGCCACCGTAAGGTTCAAGACCAAGGTCTTCAGGATGGCTACGGAAGAATCCAACAACCAAAGGCAGGGTTATCGCTACGCACACAATTGCCATGGTGAGGTAGGCGACACGCCAGCTGAATGAGGTAATCAGGGTGGTAATAACCGGAGAAAGAATGGCACCCCCTAGTCCGGAACCGGAAAGGGCAAGTGCTACAGCAAAGCCCTGCTTCTTGTTGAACCAATTGGTTACCAGCACCGAAATTAACAGACGCGTGCCTGAAACGAGAACTAATCCAGCAATGAAGCGGCAGGCGTACAGCATCCAGATGTTGGTCATGATGGAGTTGAGGAACAGGACCACGCCGCCGATGAGCACTACTCCTGTGCCAACAATACGTGCGCTAATTTTGTCGACTAAAGGACCAATCATCAAGCATCCAATGATGCCCGTCAGCGATGAGATGGTTGTACCGAGATTGTACTGGCTTACCGTCAGTCCCAAATCGGCGATGACATAACGCTGGAACAGTGATTCCGTGTTGATGAACATCGTATAGAACGTGGCCATAATCAGAAAGCTGCCAATAACGATAATCCAGCCGTAGAACGGTCTGGACGTTCGCTTAGCTGCAGGGGAAATAGTATGCATTGGAACGTCCTTTCTCTCGTATTTCCCGTTTGCGGCGGTACAAACGTGGGTGCTGAGAAAACCTGTTGCGCGGTGGTGCAAGGCGAACTGAAAGGCTGACTGATAGACTTACTCTTTCGGTCTTGTTTCTGTCGCGTAACGTGTTTTCGAAGTTTTCCAGTCTGCAACCACAAGCCTTAGTGAGGATGCTAGCTTTTTAATTAGCTAATGCGATCAGGTGTTACATCCGTTCATCAGGTTGAAACGCACTGTTCACATGGGTCGATAAAAAGTGCACAAGGGGGCAGATTTTATGGTTTTGAAGACAGGATCGACCAAGGATTTAGAAGAGTTGACCGATGGGCTCTATGAAGAAGCACAGGGTATGTACGATCAGTTGGTGGCATGGCGTCGCAGCTTGCATCAGATGCCTGAACTTGGTATCGAGCTGCCAAAGTCCAGCGCGTTTATTCAAAAACAGCTCGACGAAATGGGCATCTCCTATACCACCTATGTTGATGGCTCCTGTGTGGTGGCGATGGTGGGTAACACATCCGGACCGTGCATCTTGTTGCGCGCCGATTTTGATGCATTGCCCGTATGTGAGCAATCGGGCGAGCCATTCGCTTCTACGAATGGATGCATGCATGCCTGTGGCCACGATATGCATGCTGCTATGTTGCTGGGTGCAGCCAAGCTGCTCAAAGAGCGCGAAGACAAACTGCCGGGTTGCGTGAAGCTTTTATTCCAACCAGGCGAGGAAGGCGCACATGGCGCAGCGCTTTGTGTTGAGCAAGGAGTTTTGGAGAATCCAAAGCCCGCTGTCGGTTTTGCTATCCATGTGGGCTCTGAAGTGCCTTTGGGTACGTGGATGTGGGGTATCCATGCACTTTCGCGCGCAAAGTATTTTCAGGTGGTAGTGGAAGGTGAGGGCGGTCATGGTTCTACCCCTGAGGTGTGCATCGATCCCATCACGCCTGCCGCCTATATTCATCTGGGTTTTCAGGAACTGGTAACGCGTGAGATTTCGGGCAAGGATATCGTTGTGCTGACCACTGGCACCTTTCAAGCAGGTGATGCTCCGAATGTCATTCCGGCAAGTGCAACGCTGCGCTGCAATTTGCGTACGTTTGACGACGATCTGCATGACAAGTTGTGGAAGCGCATCCATGAAATATCTGAGGGTGTAGCGAATACGTATCGCACAAAGGCAACGGTGTCAGTGCTTTCCGATGATCCCATGCTGGTTTGCGATGAGGCTATGAGCAAACTGGCTTCTGGGGCTGTAAGGAAGGCGGAACCCGATACGACCATGCTTGATAATTCGATGCAACAGATGGCATCGGAAGATTTTTCCTACATTGCTCGTGAACTGCCTTCGGCATTTTTTATGTTGGGTGCCAAAGTTGATGATGAAAAGGTATATGGCCAGCACAATCCTCATGTTCGCTTCAATGAAAAGGCCTTGCCCATGGGTGCAGCGGCTCATGTTGCAGTGGCTTTGACCTGGCTTTTTGATCAGACGGGCAAATAAGTTGCAGGGTGTGTGGTGTCAGTGATCGTAAGCGGATCATGATGATGTGCAAAGAAATGCAGTATCGGCTACATCTCTTGCGGGGATATCTCTAGCGGGGTGCTTACGTTTGAACGTCGGTGGCGGTACAGTACAAGGGACAAACAAAAGCGAAAGGAGATAATCATGGCCGCATTGCCAATTGAAGTGAAGGCGCTTTTTGAAAAGGTCCCTACGGTGGTATTTGCTACCGCAACTGCTGATGGCCAGCCCAATGCTTGTATCGTGGGTATGAAGTTCGTGATCGATGACGAAACCATTTATCTATCCGATCAGTTCTTTAAGAAGACCTTGGCAAACGTCAAAGCCAATGACAAGGTCGCCGTGGTGTTCTGGGAGGGCCACGATGCCTATCAGATTCACGGCACTGCCCGCTATGTTAATGAGGGTGAAGAGTTTGAGAAGCTCAAGGCAAAGGTTGATCAGATTTTTGCTGAGAAGGGCGCACCTATTAAGGCGAAGGGCGGCGTGTTTGTGCACATTGATGAGGTATTCAGCACTGCATCTGGTCCTCATGCGGGCGAAAAGATTGCTTAGTGCATACGTATATACCGTGAATTTAGCGTCTGCGTGAGCACCCCGAATAATGGGGTAGACGCAACGATGTACGATGCACAAACGATGCGTGCATGATGGCATCTGAACACATGATGGTGTTTGACCAATAAGAACAGCGGTAGGAGAAGGCGCACCCACGATGATGTTTGATGTGGGTGCGCCTGCGTGTTAGTCGTTGAGGCACAACGTGCGTCTGGGCGCTGTGCGTCTGGGCGCTGGCCGTTTGTTTTTAAGGGGTATTTGTTAGTCGTTTACGCCCAGTATGCCGTTCATGATGGACGAAACAAGAGAGATAACAATAGCGGCTATAAAACCCGATCCAAATGAGGCAATGTAGAGCCCCATGCCAAAAAGCGCACTGCCCAGCCACGATGCCAGGTACAGCAGCAAGGTATTGATGACCAGATAGAAAATGCCCAGCGAAATAATCGTGATGGGAAGGCCAATAATCTGCAGGATAGGTTTGATGGTCATGTTTAGCAGTGCAATGATGAGTGATATCAGCACAAGCGCCACCCATTCATCGCCTGAGGTTACTACTCCCATGCCGGGCACCAGCCAGCAGGCAACTGCAACGGCAATAAAAATGGCCAGTACGCGCAAAATAAACTGCATGAGAGCTTGTCCTTTCGCAGATGGTTGTTCGATTACAATGAATACGCTAACAAAGTAATCCATTTGGTCTAGGCTTGAGGTCACTTTGTTGACGGCTGGTAATGATACCTAAAGGGAAGAACCTCACATGATAGTCACCATTGAGCAAACCATTGAAAAATACAATTTATTTAACGCGGCAACGCCGGTTGTTGCAATGGTGTCGGGCGGCTCCGACTCAACGGCATTGGCGTATTTGATCCGCGATTTACACGAGCGCAATCTGGTTGGCCAGCCTGCTATTTTGCATGTGAATCACAAAATCCGAGGCATTGAGGCAGACAAGGACCAGCAATTTGTTGAAAAGCTAGCAGCGCATCTGGATATCCCGTGCTTTGTGTGCGAAATAGATGTTCCGGCACTCGTTGAGCAGACGGGCGGCAATGCAGAAGCTATCGGGCGCACTGAGCGGTATATTGCGGCGCAGGAAGCACTGGAGAGCTTATGCCGTCATACGATGACGCCTATTTCCGAGGGTCGCATTGTGGTGGCGCACACTCAAGACGACCGGGTAGAAAACTTTTATATGCGCTCCATCGTAGGCACGGGTCCGGGCGGCTTTCGTTCCATGCTGTATCAGAACAGCTCAATAGTTCGTCCCCTGTTGGATGTTTCGCGCGTGATGCTGCGCAATTATCTGATGGAGTTGCCTGAAGAAGCGGTTGTAACAGATGACGAGGGCAATCGTTGGCGTGAAGATGCCACCAACGCACACACGGATAGGTTTCGTGCCTTTGTGCGTCACGAAATAATTCCCAAGGCAAAGGAACGCAACAGCCAGCTATTGGATACCCTGTGCCGTTCAATGAATCTTATTGCCGATGAAGATGACTATTTAGATGAACAGGCACATACCGTAATGCAGCAGCACTGCGTGTGGGAGGATTCACTCGAAGAGGGTGCTCCCGATGGCTGCACACTGTTGCCCAGTTTCGGTGCGGTGCATCGCGTATTGCAACGTCGTGCAGTGCTAGCCGTGCTCGAAGCTTTTGTGGGCAGAGAAGCACGCATTGAATCGGGAACTATCGAAACGGTACTTTCGGCCTTCGACGATGACGGCAAGCCCATCAGCGGGTTTGTTGCCAATATTCAAGGCGATCTTGCCGTTAGCGCCAATAAACGTGGCGTTTTGATCGAACCTATGGCAGTATTTCGTGCGCGCCGTAAACCCAATCGCGCTTAAGGAGAAAACACGCATGGCAACCATTTCTATTCCGGTAAACGTAATTCTGGCATCGAAGAGTCCGCGTCGTAAAAAACTGCTGGAAGATGCGGGCGTCAAATTTACGGTGTATACCGGGTCCACCGAAGTGGATGAGTCGCTTGAACCCGATGAACGCGCCAATCCGGAAGAGGCGGTAAAAAAGCTGGCTGAACGCAAGGCAGGCGCAGTAGTTCAGGATATCCTGGCGCAAAATCCGGTGGGCTTAGGTATTGTTATCGGTGCAGATACCACGGTGGTGCTTGATGGTGAAATGATGGGCAAGCCCTACAGTGCTGATCATGCGCGTGAGATGCTTTCGCGCCTTTCGGGGCGTACCCATGAAGTTATTACGGGCGTTTCTGTGTGGATGATCATGCTTAACGAAACAAAAGATAACGGCGGTGACGGCAATGTGTCACTGGGCTTTCGTACCTTTACTGAAACCAGTCAGGTGACGTTTAAAGAGCTGTCCACTCAAGACATTAATGATTATGTAGCCACAGGTGAAACCATCGACAAGGCAGGCGCCTACGGCATTCAGGGCAAGGGCGGAAACCTGGTAGCCCACCTGGAGGGCGACTACAACAATGTGGTTGGCTTGCCGGTGGATAAGCTGTTGCAGAACTTTCCGGATCTACTTAAGGAAACAATTGAAGCCGAGGTTGTAGAAAAACCTGAGGGGAAAACACCTCAGGTTTAAAGGAGCTATGCGGGATGAGGCTAATTCGCATAGGATGAGGCTAATTTCGTATATCTGGTGAATATTTGTTGCAAAATGCCAACAAAGCTTTGCCAAATTGTGCCCTTGTTAATTTAAGTCTTTTTGAATTGCGACGGTTTGGTACACTAAACGTCGTATATATACGCGTATCTATTCCGCTGATGGCGGGAAAAGAGGCTCTGGTGGATATGCATCCTGATTTGGATCACGTCCTGTTTACCGAGGACGAAATCCGTTCGCGCGTTGCTGAAATGGGCGCGCAAATATCGAAGGATTATGCAGGTAAAAGCATAGTTGTTATATCGGTACTGCGTGGAGCAGCCATTTTTATGGCTGATCTTGTGCGCGAAATTAGCTTGCCCATTGAAATGGACTACATGGCTATTTCGTCTTATGGCAACGGTGCGAAAAGTTCTGGCGTGGTACGCATTTTGAAGGACTTAACCTGCGAAATTGAGGGTAGGCACGTACTGATAGCCGAAGATATTTTGGACAGCGGCTTAACCTTGCGTTATCTGATGAAAAACCTTGAGTCTCGCAATCCTGCATCTTTGGAAGTAGCAACTCTGTTACGAAAAGATACGCCTCATCAAGCAGACATAAACTGCAAGTATATTGGGTTTGAATGTCCTGACGAATTTATCGTGGGATATGGGCTTGATTATGCCGAACGCTATCGCAATTTGCCCTGCATTGGCGTATTGAAGCCGGAACTCACCGAGCAGGACTTCTAGTAGGAACACAAGTAAGGATTAACCACCTTATGTCACAAAACTCGAATCAGCAGAAGAATCGAAAAGATCATCAGGGGCAACACCAAGGCCCTAAAAATATGAAGCCGAACCGCTCTAATATCGTCACCATTGTGGTGTTTATTCTTATTGCGCTGTTCTTCATGTTTATGATGACTCGCACCATGGCGTCATCGACGGGTATTTCCCAGACAGATGACTTGGTAACGTCTGAATTCATGCAGGCGGTTGACCAGGGCCGTGTACAGTCGGCTGTGTACGACACTGGCTCTTATACCGTAACTGGTACATATTATCCGGCCACAACCGCAGGTGCAGCGTCATCAACGGCATTCAATGAAGCGTTTAACGCTATCAATTCCCAGATTGGCTCTGATCATAATGGTGGCCGTTTGAACATTGTTCAGACGCAGCAGCTCAAGGCGGCCAACTTGGGCCAGGTTCATAACTACACCTGCACTTGGGGCGGTCAGGAATCCTTGGGTCAGTTAATGGCGGCGCATCCTGAAATTCAGTACAGCGTACGTTTGGCTTCCCCGTGGGGTTCTATCCTGGCATCCATTCTGCCCATTTTGATCATTGCAGGCTTGCTGCTGTTCTTCTTCTCTCAGATGAACAAGGCCAACAATTCTCAGATGTCCTTTGGCAAGGCACGTGTTAAGAAGTCCATCGAAGAGCATCCCGATGTGAAGTTCTCCGATGTGGCAGGCGTGGATGAAGCCGTTGAGGAAATGCAGGAAATCAAAGACTTCCTGGAAAATCCGGCGAAGTACCAGAGCTTGGGCGCCAAGATTCCCCGCGGTTGCTTGCTGGTGGGCCCTCCTGGTACTGGTAAAACGCTGTTGGCTAAGGCTGTCGCAGGCGAAGCGGGCGTGCCGTTTTTCAGCATTTCCGGTTCCGACTTCGTAGAAATGTTTGTGGGCGTTGGCGCTTCCCGTGTTCGTGACCTGTTTAAGCAGGCAAAGGAAGCAGCTCCTTCCATCATCTTCATCGATGAAATTGACGCCGTTGGCCGCCAGCGTGGTGCTGGCTTGGGCGGCGGTCATGATGAACGTGAACAGACATTGAATCAGCTGCTGGTTGAAATGGACGGCTTTGAAGCCAACGATTCAGTTGTTTTGATTGCTGCAACCAACCGTGCCGATGTTCTTGACCCAGCATTGCTTCGTCCTGGTCGTTTTGATCGTCAGATTGTGGTTGACGTTCCCGATGTTAAGGGCCGCGAGAAGATCCTCAAGGTCCATTCCAAAGACAAGCCGATCGGCAGCGACGTCGATCTTGCCAAGGTCGCCAAGCTCACGCCGGGCTTCACGGGTGCCGACCTGGCCAACCTCATGAACGAGT
>UQDJ01000003.1 GCA_900539675.1 uncultured Coriobacteriaceae bacterium
TCACGGCAGCAAGAAAGTCGCATTCATCGATACCGGCTTTCATCAGCACTTCTTCATCATAGCCAACACCGGTAAAGGTAGAGCCATTAAAGTCGCGCCCTAACGATGCGAACGCACGGGGATTGCGATCAATAACGCATACATTGTTGTCGTAATCGGAAAGCATCAGCGCCAAGCGCGATCCAACACGCCCGCAGCCAACGATAATAACGTTGCTCATATCTTTTCCCTTAATCTCGTCACTTCAGTATAAACCGATCATCAATGCGAGCAGGGATTAAGCATGTGATTTGCTGATCTGTTTGAAATTATAGGAAGCGATAATACACCGTGCGTACGCCCCACTCAGAATAGGACGACGCGCCAAACGCCTGGTACACACCGGGGGCCAAGTCAAGGGCACGGCCATATTGAGCAAATCCACCGGTGTCAGTAACACTAGCAATGACTACCTTGCCGTCGTAGCACACCTCAACAACGCTGCCTACCAGGTACGATTTCTCTGCGGGAACAGCAACGGTAATGCTGGCGTGGGTAAGATCGATGCCCGATGCCGTTGTTGCCACACCAAAGTTACCAAAACCATCATCGTTAGTTGTAATGTCATAAGCGGATGCAACGCCAGAAGACCACGTGCCGTCATGTACATCGGGAACAACGCGCGGGGCGGTAGGTAGCGGGTCAAGGGTGCACACTTCGTTTGCCTTTTGAACCGCCAGCGGATTAGTGTCATCCACTGCTACTGGTACAACCACCGGATCAGGATCTTTCACCGTGATGGAACGCTGCGCGGATTTCGCCAAACCAACGGTTTCACTAACACCCGACACAGAACCGTCATCAGTGCCACTTGCACGCTCTTCAGCCGTGACCGCAGAACCATCCTGATGGGCCTGTTCGCTGCCTATACCCAAAGTGGTTGTATCCTCCGGGTCAGAACCTTGGGCCTGACTTGCGGAGACAAATAAAACACCCACAGCAATGACAACCATAGCAAAGATTGCACATATAAGCGGGAACACTCTATGCGTGGTATGTACTCTGGCTTTAGCCAAAAAACTCCAATGACGCGGCTTCGCTTGTCGTACTGAGTGCGGAAATTAGCTGGGGTAGTTTCAGCACGCAAGCCCACTCCTGCGACCGCCGGCAATTGAGATGCCCCTCATACAGAAAGTGCCTCTTCGGCGAAACGCACGACTGCACCTTTGCGGTACGTCGAGCATTATCAAAGCGTCTCGTGACGCGAAAATTCGCAGGTACGATGTAGTACAACCTTAGTTAGGTTGGCTTAAATCGTACCTGCAAGTATACCTCATCAGCGGTTTAGCCTCAAAATTGGCCGATCGCCGATCGGCACAAAACCACCACGAAGTGGTCACAATGGAGTAATTGATGAGGTGCGCTGCTGAGTTAGCTATAGCTACTATCAAGCTCTGAATAGGGGCGATATAATGTGGTGGTGCGCGTATGACTCAGCGTAAATCAGTCTATCAAACAGGCCTATATCGCTCGCAACGAAACAAAATGCGATAGCCAAAACCCCCACACCAAGCAATAAACCTATGCCTGTTCGATGCACGTAGGACCAGGCCACAAACACAACACCCAGAGCAAAGAGAAAAATTGCCTTGGCGCCAACGCGTCCTAAAGCCCATACCGAGCAAATATCCATAGTGAACGGCAAAAGCGCGCAGCAAATCTCAAACATAAGGAACATAGTTCCCAGACGCAAACCCAACGACACTCGGTCATAGAAGCATACAAGAAACACGATGCCTACCACCACAAACAGTACCGGCCAGAAGTTCCATAAGCTCTGATCGGGATGGCGCAAAGTGAACAGGTTAATGGCCACTGCAAATATCAGCGTCGCAGCCACTGCCACCGCCAGTGCCACCAGCCCGCGGCGGGGATAACTGTGAAAGGGAACGAAGCTATCTTCTGTATGGTTGTAAGCAATATAGGCGGGCTTTGAATTTACCTTAACGCCTTCACCCTGGGGTGGGCGCGGCGGCATATGAGCAACATCGGCCTGCACTCCATACTGTTCCATAGATCCGGCCTGCGGCGTCTTCTTTGCCGCCACCACCTGGGAATACTTATCCGATGCCACAGATACGGGATTTACTTCGGTCACATGGGCGTCGCGAGGCTCATTTGGTAACGTCAAAGCAAAGACCAGATAAGGAATGGCGATAAGCCCTGCGGTGCACAAAAACAGAACCACCCACGTAACACGTACCACAACCGTATCAACGTCGTAGCGCTGTGCCATGCCGGAACACACTCCCGCAATCACCTTATCGTCACCGCGATAAAACGGCACACGACCCTGTTCGGACGTACGGGGTTTGCGGCCTTGTGGCGTTGACGAATCTTTTTGTATGGGCGTTTTCACAGGTCTCTTTCCGCTAACGCATGCGCCAAGCGCAGTCTTGTTGACTCGTTTTTCTGGGTTTCCTTAGAAGCTTATCTTGCTCAATGAACCTGATTCAATCTATAGCGCGCAAAACAAGCTCTACCCTTCGCGAACATTATTCGTCACAAAACTGTTTCTCTTGGGACGTCTGCTTCTCCTGGACTACCTGTTTCTCTTGGGATGCCTGTTGCTCTTGGGGTACCTGTTTCTCCTGGGATGCCAAAACATGGGGACGGGCCCACTCCAACCATGCCTCTGCATCGGTGGCGGTCACATCGATAAGGCGCTGACGTTTGCCGCTCGTACCTGCCGCAGTTTTAACGTCAATGGTTGCCAGCTTTGCAAAGCGTTGTAAGGGATTGGTGCGCAGGGTTGCAAACTGCACCTTGGGACGTGGCACACTGACGCGGTCAATCGAATAACCGCCATTCACAATAGTAAGCGTCCCATGGTCCCAACCACACGACGCGCTGCGATACCACAACACCGCACCGATCAGTTCAAAAAGAGCAATAATTGCCGCCAATACCAGCAAACTAATCGCTGATATCTGCACCAACCAACCAAACGTTAGGCCGGTAAGGGGTTCTTCCGAAAACACTTCTGAGCCGAAAAATGCCAGCGCAGCCCACGTCAGAAGCGTTATTACCGCCAGCCAAAAACCTGCACCCTGCAATATGACATGACGGGTTAGTGCGCGGCGCAGTGCCTTGGGCGCTACCCGCACGGTGGGCTTGGGCAGGTTTGCATATTCAGGCGTTAGGGATTCAACAAGTTCATTTGCTTTTGACAGAGGTAAGAACGGATGCACTATTAGGCGCTCTGTTGCCGTAGAGGAGCTTGATTCCATTTCCTGCTCTTCTGCACTCACGCGTCCATAGCTAACCGAGCAACACTTCAGCAGGCGCTGCAGAAAGGTTTGGTGTATTGAAACGAACTGGATGCGATCAACATCGATGCCCGTAAAGACATGGGTAATAAGCCCACGTTCCACTTCAACTCTTTCACCACGGCGGCGCGCTCGAAAGCCGGCATAGGATAGGCATGATCCAATAAAGCTAATTGCCCATAACACCAACAGCAAAAAAAGAATAGGAATGACCAGCAATAAGCCCAAATGAGATGCCACATCGGACATAACCACCCACGTGGCGGTATAAACCGTTTCTTCATCAGGCACAAGGCCAAGATCCACAAAGCTACTTACCAATCCAGCAAGAGCACTTACCACACCGATAAGAATAAGAGCAAATGACGTTTTACTGGAAAGTGCTGTGAGGATAAGCTCTTTATTGGTTAAGCCATATTCGCAGGTGATCGCACCAGTCTCAAGGGCATCTTTCCCAAAGATGCCGCGCACATCATCCACTAAAAACGTAGGAGTATCTAAAATATTGCTCCCGTGCACCTGATTCTGCTGCTGCACCCTCTGTTCCTGACGCACCGCATGCTGCGCTTGCAATTCCCACGGAGGAACAGGCGCACCTGACACAGCGCCTTTTGTCGCATCCAAGGGAACGTCTCCTGCAACAATGGCCTGAGCCGTTTTGGACTGCAGATAGGTTTCCACCTCTTCAGGTGACATACCCTGCGAAAGAAGCTCCTTGCGCATAAATAACTCGCGACGAATGCGCTCTGCGGCCGAGCGCTCGACATAGGCAACAGAAAGAGCGGTGTTCGAGGCACCTCCGGCTGCATCAATAGTTACGGTGCACACACCCACAATGCGCTGCAACAGCGACATCTTTTCATTGACCGACTGAACGCGCTGGTAGGGAATATGCATTCGTTTTTTACTCAAAACGCCGGAATAAAAACTGAACTCTAAGGGGTCAAATTCGTACCATCTAAAACGATATTGCACCGCCAATACCGCCATAACAATGCCACATATTACCAGCGTCGCTCCGAACACCAACAGCCCCATAAGCGATGCTATCGCAGTGTAGCCTGAGCTGAATGCATCGACTAATTGTGCAAGATTGGGAGCAATAGATATAACAACCACTAGAAAAACTGCTGGTGCCGTGCGTAACGTCTGTAGCCAGATATAGCTGTGATGAAGCTTGTGACGTTTTTCTTCTGCCATAGCTAAACATCCTCGCGGGCAACACGAGCCAGCTCAGCAGCACGATCGCGAACTTCGTTGGCCTCATCGGCACGAAGCCCCGGGATTTCCATAGCGCCTGCCGCTGTGGCGACCGTCACCGAAGCTAAGCCGAACGCACGAAGCACTGGTCCCTGTTTAGTATCCGTATTCTGTACACGGATAAAGGGGACCACAAAATGCTTTCGCCAAATAATCCCGTTCTTGATTTCAAGAAAGTCGGGAAAAAGTTGATAGTGCCAGCGTGCATAGCGAAAGGGGGTTATGGCCACAAGATCAACCACTATGGCCACTGCCCAAACAACAAGGCAAATAAGCATATAGATCCCTGACCAACTGTGAGTATCTGCATCTGCAAGCCAGGCAACAATACCTACTAGGGCAACACAAAGCGCAATGAGGGTAATCACGATCACATCGCTAATGCGCCATACCGCTTTGATACGAGGGTCCAACTGATACTGGGGCTCACGGCTCATGTAAGATCCTTTTCTCGTGCGTCGACTCGGGCACCCGGCTCGCGCGCCGAGTCAGGCATCGACTAGTGCACCGAGTCGAGCGCCGATTTTATCTGCTGCTTTTATCTGCCTATCGCTTGTGCGATTGCATTATTTATACCAGAAGTAGCGCGGTGGATTTCTTACAAGTACCTAAAATACGCTGCGCACGAACCTTCAGAGGACACCATGCAGGGCCCTACCGGGTTTTCGGGCGTACACACTTTGCGGAATAAGGGGCATTCGTTAGGCGCCATCACACCGCGCAGCACATCGCCACAGCGGCAACCCTTCGGCTCTTGCGTAGGTTCCACTTCGGGCTCGAAGCGCTTCACGGCGTCGAATTCGGCAAATGCATCACGAATAGCATAGCCCGAATTGGGAATTACTCCCAGCCCACGCCAGGTTGCATCGACAGTTTTAAACACTTCATCAATGGCCGCCATTGCCACCGGATTGCCCTCCGGCATGACACCACGCGTGTAAGCGTTTTCAATTTCTGCCCTGCCTTCGTGGAGCTGGCGCATGATCATGGCAATGCCTTCCAATACGTCAACCGGCTCGAAACCAGTAATGACGCCAGGAATGCCGTACTTTTTTGCCAAAAATTCGTACGGTTTCATGCCAATAATCGTGCTGACGTGGCCAGGCAAAATAAGAGCATCAATCTGAATCTGCGGATCGGACACAATCACTTCAATGGCATTCGGCATATTCTTATGAGCCACAAACACACTAAAGTTTTTAAGCCCTAATGCCTTGGCTCGCTTTATAGCCATAGCCACCAAAGGCGTAGTGGTCTCAAAGCCAACGCCAACAAACACAATTTGTTCATCGGGATGTTCTTGTGCCACCTTAAGGGCATCAAGCGGTGAGTATACGATCTGAATCGCGTGACCTTCTGCCTGCTCCTTTAGCAAGCTCGATGTGGATCCTGGAACGCGCGTCATGTCTCCAAACGTCGTAATACGAACACCTGGTATACGCGCCAGCGCAATCACCGTATCAATATCGCGATTCGATGTAACACACACCGGGCATCCAGGACCAGAAGCCAAACGAATGCCTTCGGGCATCAAACCACGAATGCCGTTGCGTGCAATAGATACCGTATGGGTACCACAAACTTCCATTAGAGTTGCCTGTTCAGGCGCCCACTTTTGAATGGAATGAACCAATCCGCGAGCCAGTTCGGGATCCCTAAACGAAGAAAGATCCATATGCAGGCCTCCTTCTACAACCCTTCGACGTCGGCCAATTCGGGGAACTGCTTGATGAGGTTTAGGGTTTCTTGAGCGTCATCTTCGCTCACTACCTCAATAGCAAAGCCCGCATGAATCAGCACGTAATCGCCAACGTTTGCAGACGGGGTCAAATCCAGTGCCACCTGGCGGGTGACACCTAAAATATCAACAGAAGCCAACTGGTCATTACCGATCGACTTCACTTGAGCAGGAATAGCCAAGCACATTTTTCATCACTCCTTGGTCTGTGTTTGCAATCCTATCACAGCCTGACCATAGGAAATTGAAGCATCGTTGGGCGGTAGATCTCGGTTCAGCGCCACCGTAAATCCACGCGCCATGAGCATCTGAATACTCTGCTGCATAAGGTAGCGATTCATAAATACTCCGCCTGCCAGCACCACCACAGCAATGTCGTAGGTCGCACGAATAATTTCTGCCATATCAACAATGATCTGGACAAATGCATCATGGAACCAACGCGCAATCAGCGCTACCGGCACTCCTTCAGAAAGATCATCTAAGAGGGCCTTAAACACCGGCGCCGCATCGATAAGCAACACCGACGTATCGGCAGCTGTGCTGGTTTCGGTTGCGACATTTTTAATTAGTTCGAAACGGTAATTCCCCGAATGGTTCACATCGCTTTGCGCCTTTTCGGGATGGGCAATGCCATCGTGAAGGGCTGCTTCAAGAAGAATAGCCGCTTCCCCCTCATAACGAGGGTGAGTACATATCCCAAGCAAAGCGGAGGCTGCGTCAAAAAGGCGACCAACCGATGATGTTTCAGGTGTATTGAGCCCGCGATCGATCATTTGACCCAGGACTTCAGCATCGGAAACTTGATCTTTTACGAAAGCTTGCGCTGCTGGATGATCCAACAGATCGAATGCCCATAGAGCGCCATAGGCAATACGGGCAGGATTTTTAATAGCTGCAGCGCCACCCGGTAGCGGAATATACGCAAAGTTCGCAAAGCGCTCATAGGCCTTCAGATTGGAAAGCAGGACTTCGCCGCCCCAAATAGCACCATCCAGGCCATAGCCCGTGCCATCAAAAGCAAATCCTGCCACCGGGCCTTCGATCCCGTTTTCACCCATAACCGAAAGGATATGAGCGTGATGATGCTGCACCTGCACAAGCGGCATACCCGTAGCAGATGCCTGTTTGTGTGCCCACTTGCTGGTCAGATATTCGGGGTGGTAGTCACATACCAAACACTGTGGATGAAGGCGGAACAGTTCCTCGTAGCGTTTGCGGGTTTCGTTCCATGCATCCATGACTGGCACACTTTCCATGTCGCCAATATGCTGCGACACGAATGCCTTGGCATCACGAGTAAAGGTGAAGGTACTTTTCTGCTCAGGGCCTACCGCAAGCAGTTCGCTGTGATGAGTGAAATCAGCTGCAGACTGTTTTTGCGTATTGATGGTAATCGGCAAAGGTGCAAAGCCGCGAGCACGGCGTATAAACTGAATGACCTCACCCGCCGCGCCTGCATCCAACACGCGCAACACTGAATCATCGTAGCGGCCCACAATAGCACGGTTGTTAACCAAGAAAGCATCCGCGACGCTACCAAGGCGATCGAATGCCGTCTTTTCATCGGTCACAATAGGCTCATCATGAATATTGCCCGATGTCATAACCAACATAACCTGATTGAGCTGTTCGTTTGATGGTTCTGCTGAACCTACCGTACCGGCATTCATTTCAGCGGTTTGTGCTGCCGTTGACACGGTGTTTGATTTTGTTACGTCGGATTCTGTCGATGATAATGCCGTCTTCGACCCGTCGTTTGCCATAACAGCCGCACAGGCATGCAAAAGCAAATGCTGCACCGGGGTAGTGGGCAGCATAACGCCCAATTCTGGCAGCGCATCAGCTAAGCCAGGCGCTAATTCCGCACCGGGCATCTTTTGGAGCAGCACGATAGGACGCGCAGGCGATTGCAACTGGCGACACTCAGCGTCGTTGACAGAACAATACTTTTGGGCCGCCTCCACTGACGCCACCATAACGGCAAAGGCCTTACCTTCTCGGCGTTTGCGGCGGCGAAGCTTTGCAATAGCCTGCTCGTTGTTCGCATCGCATACCAAGTGATAGCCACCAAGGCCTTTCACCGCCACAATGCCACCCTGCGCAATAAGCGTTGCGGCCTTTACGAATAGTGCATCGCTCTCTTGGCGGGTATGAGCCCAAGAGATAGTTTTAGCCATATCAGCTGCGCCAACCATGTCAGATGTAACGGTTGCATTGGCGGTGGATTGCGCGGCCGCACCTGGGCGCTGTGCCGTTTGGTCGGATGCGTTGTCTACACCAGCTGCGCAAACAGCGTCACAACCATCCTCCTCGGTCTTTCTTGATTGCACCCATCCCACCGCGGGGCCGCACTCAAAACAGGCATCGGGCTGCGCATGAAAGCGGCGGTTTGCCGGATCGTCATATTCAGCCTGGCAGGCCGGACACATGGTAAATGCCTTCATGGATGTTTTCGCACGATCGTAGGGCAAGCCTTCCATAATGGTGAAACGAGGACCACAGTTTGTGCAGTTGATGAAGGGATAATGATAGCGCCGATTATGAGGGTCAAATAATTCAGCAACACATTCGTCGCACGTTGCCAAATCGGGCGAAACCAAGGTGGTTTCTTCTCTATCAGAACCTTCAGAAAAGCGAATTTCGAACGATTCAAAACCCTCCAGTGGCACTTCGGCAATAGCAATTTCGCGTACCTGCGCTGCTGCGGGCGCATCGTTAGACAGGGTAAGTGTGAATTTATCCAATGCGTCAGCTTCGCCTTCCGCGTGGACCACTACCCCTGTAACGGTATTCAGAACCCAGCCGGTCAGATGAAACTTTTTTGCCTCACGATAGACAAAGGGGCGGAAACCCACCCCTTGTACAACACCAGTTATCGTAAGCTCGAGTGCTTCACGACTCATGCATAAACCACTTTCTTGAAGTCTTTTACTAAAGCGCGAATGGATACCGCCGAATTGTCCGACAGATGAATGTGTACCACACGACGACCACGCTGTGACAAGATAGTGAAATCACCCAATGCCTGCGCTTTAGCCAATTCACCTAAGCTGTGGGCACGATCATCATCAACCGGAATATCTTTTGGTTCATCCGCCGATAAAATCAAAAATACACCCTTGTTGGGACCGCCCTTGTGTAGCTGACCCGTGGAATGTAAATAGCGCGGGCCAATTTCCAAGCAGGATGCCACACCGTAACGCGATGCTACCGTATGGCGAATTTCTTCGATAGCTTCGCGCCTACCTTCACCGGTAAAGGGCAAAAATGCGTTGAACGAAAAATAGTCGCCCGGTTCAATGCTGTCAAAGAGCGCCTTCAGTGCGGCATAGACGCTATTTTCATGTACTGAATCACGCAGTGCATCGGAAATATGCACTTCAACTTTGCCGATGGGCACTTCTGCCAAACCATCCTGGACAAATTCTGGATCGCGAGCACCTTCGGCCAAAATATGCAGCACTTCAGCCTTTGCCACTGACACATCAGGCTGATCGAACGGGCAGATCTTCATCAGATAGCCCACCATGGCAATAGCGTATTCCCACATCACGAAATGAGCTGCCAGATCGTCGACATTGAGAACCTTAAAGCTCATCTGAGGAATAGCCGGATCAAGAAATTCCAGCGCGTGGCTGAAGTTCTGACGATCGTCCCACAGGTCGGTCTTTGTGTTGTAGGTAATAACGGTGCGATCACCCGGATCGCGACGCAGCACCAGCGAGTCAACTTCGATGTTTGGCAGGATACCCAAGCCCTGCTTACCCAAGCTTTCAGCAACCAGCTGCTCAATCCACAGGCCTAAAACACGACCGCGCTTAGGGGTGAAAAACGAAAACTTGTCGCGACCACGCTCGTAATTGTCGAATAAAAACGCTGCCAAATTGGAAGCTGGATTGTCCAAGTCATCTGTCGAGCATAACTCTTCAGCTTCACGGGCACTTTGAATCATCTTTTTGATATTGATACCAACCAAAGCTGCTGGCACCAAACCAAATACCGAAAGCGCTGAATAGCGACCACCGACTGAAGGTTCCCCTGAAAATACCCTCCGCCAGCCTTCTTCCTTGGCACGCTTTTCCAAATCAGAACCTGGATCAGTAATCGCAACAAGATGCTTAGGAATTTCCTCAAGCGGCAGGCTTTCAGCCAGTACATCACGCACTGCCTTCATAACCAGCGTCGGTTCAATGGTGCCACCCGACTTAGAGGACTGAATAATAAGCGTCGTTTCAGGATCAGCTTCGGCCATGATGGTGCGCACACGCACCGGAGAAACGGAGTCCAGTGTCTTGAAGGTAACGCGAGAAGAATCAGGCTTGTTATACTTTGTCAACGTCATGGGAGCCTGGGTAGAACCGCCCTGACCAATTAAAATGACCGTCTTGAGACCATCATTGAGCATTTCGTTGGCAAATTTCTGAATTTCATCAATGGAATAGGGAGGCTCGCTTGCAAGCGTTGCCCAACCCATATAGTTATGTGCGCAGTTTTGCGCCTCTTCAGAAAACCCGTAAAGGGACGAATCCTTGCTCCTGATGCGGCTGGCAACTTTGCCGTCGACCAACGCCTGGAGAGAAGGAGGGTAAATACCCTGAATGGCAAAATCGATCATCGGACCTTCTTTCGTAAGTTAAGCCATTGTAACAAAGGGGTATGAAAGCTCTTTGTTATGGCATAAATGCGCAGGTTTTCCCTATAAAAAAAGCCCCGCCGAAGCAGAGCTCTTAAGTTCAATGGTGGTCGGGGCGGGACTTGAACCCGCGACACGCGGATTTTCAGTCCGCTGCTCTACCAGCTGAGCTACCCAACCAGCTGCGTTACTTTGTGACGCGAAACGGTATTCTAATAGCACTCGATGAATTCGTCAAGCGCATAGAACCCATTTTTTTGGTTATCGCCGCTCTTATTGGATACGAAGCCTAGTGCGCATCCCATGCAGAGCGACCCTGTAAAGCACGTTTGCCAATGTCAGAGCGGAATTGCATACCCTCAAATTTGATAACGTCACATGCCTCATAGGCGCGATTGCGCGCTTCTTCAAACGTATCGCCTAAGGCAACGACGTTCAATACGCGACCGCCTGCTGTAATCAGTTCGCCATCGGCGTTGAGAGCTGTGCCAGCGTGGAACACAATGATGTCTTCCATTGCTTCAGCTTCAGAAACACCCAGAATTACCTTGCCCCTTTCATAAGAGCCCGGGTATCCGCCGCTTGCCAACACCACGCTTACAGCCCACTTGTCTGACCAGGACAGATGGATATCCTGCGGACGGCCTTCAGCAACGGCAAACATGATATCCACCAGGTCACCCTGCAGGCGCGGCAAGACTACCTGCGTCTCCGGGTCACCGAAACGCGCATTAAATTCCAGCACCTTCGGACCAACGGGCGTCAGCATAAAGCCGCCATACAAGCAGCCACGATAATCATGATCAAAGGGGGGCTTTGCTGTAGCAGCGGCAGCGGTTTCCATGACGTGTTTCATAGTGGCCATTTCTTCATCGGTCACAATAGGCACCGGAGAATACACGCCCATACCACCCGTGTTAGGACCTAAGTCACCATCATAGGCGCGCTTGTGATCCTGTGCCGGCGCCATACAAAATGCCTTGCCGGCTGAAACAAACGCCAAAAGCGAACATTCCGGACCGGTGAGCATTTCTTCGACAACAACCCTTTTACCAGCATCGCCAAAACTGCCATCAAAGCAATCTTCAACAGCTCCCAGCGCGGCATCTAGCGTTTCGGCAACAATAACCCCTTTGCCAGCAGCAAGACCGTCGGCCTTTACTACTAAAGGAGCGCCTAACTGTTCACAATAGGCGAGGGCGTCTTCCTTGTTAGTAAAGCTCTGGTAATGAGCCGTAGGAATGCCATTTGCCAGCATAAATTCTTTGGAATACGTCTTTGAACCTTCCAACTGCGCACCCTGAGCATCTGGACCAAATACCGCAATACCACCTTTGCGCAGAACGTCGGCAACACCTGCAACCAGCGGGGCTTCAGGACCGATAACCACCATATCAATGGCATGCTTTTGCGCAAACTCCAGTACTTCTTCGCCATGTTCAGCGTTGAGATTCTTAACGTTTTGCGCAATGGATGCCGTACCCCCATTGCCGGGTGCTACATACAGCGATTCGCACTTGGGCGACTTTGCCAACGCCCATGCGATGGCGTGTTCGCGGCCGCCTCCACCAAGAACCAAAATATTCACAGGTCTAGCCTTTCATATAGTTAGTGAAACTTACACGTTGCACACTCTCGTATGCAAAAGCTTCAACAACCTTGTAAGCTCTTAACGGCTTTCCCAACCATTGAAGATGGTCTGATTGCGGTCAGGACCAACAGCAATGATGGAAGCCTTAACGCCAGAAACTTCTTCCAAATAATGAATGTAGCGCTGAGCATTCTTGGGCAAATCTTCAAACTTCTTGCAATCAGAAATGTCGACACCTTCCCAGCCGGGCAACTCTTCATAAATCGGAGTCACATTCTTCGGATAAATGACCGAATGCTGCATGGGGAAGTAGTCATAGCGTACGCCATCCGCCTCATAGCCCACGCACACCTTAATGGAAGGCACACAAGAAAGAACGTCTAGCTTGGTAAGGGCCATATCGGTCATGGAGTTCACCTCAACCGCATAGCGGGCCTGAACGGCGTCGAACCAGCCACAGCGGCGCTTACGTCCAGTGGTAACGCCATATTCGCCGCCCACCTTACATAAAAGCTCGCCCGTTTCGTCATGCAGCTCCGTCGGGAATGGTCCAGAACCAACGCGCGTGATGTAGGCCTTGGCAATACCTAAAACCTTGTCTATCGCCTTAGGACCAACGCCGGAACCAGTCGGAGCACCGCCAGCACAGCATGAAGATGATGTTACAAACGGATAGGTGCCGTGATCAACGTCAAGCATGGTGCCCTGAGCGCCTTCGAACAAAATATTCTTGCCAGCACGCAGTTCAGCATTGAGCAACTGGGTGGTTTCGGCCATGTGAGATCGCATTACATCGGCGTAGGGCAGATACATTTCACAAATCTGATCAACCGTGTACGGCTTCAGATTGTAGATCTTAGTAAGAACCTGGTTTTTAATAGCCAGAGCGGCTTCCAATTTTTCGCGGAAAATCTTTTCGTCAAGCAAGTCCTGAACGCGAATGCCAGAGCGAGCCACCTTATCTTCGTAAGCAGGGCCAATACCGCGCTTGGTGGTACCAATCATGTGCTTGCCCAGATGACGTTCTGATGCGCCGTCCAAATCAATGTGATACGGCATAATGATGTGAGCATCGCAAGAAATGCGCAGGCGATCGCATGGAAAGCCCACTTCTTCGAGCATCTTCATTTCATCAACCAGAACCTTTGGATCGATAACGCAACCGTTACCAATCACCGGGGTGATGTGGTCATACATGATGCCAGAAGGAATCAGATGCAAGGCAAGCTTTGTATCGCCATGAATAACCGTGTGGCCGGCGTTGTTTCCTCCCTGGTATCGAACGACATAATCGAAATCACTCGCAATAAGATCGGTGATTTTGCCTTTACCCTCATCGCCCCACTGAGCGCCAAGGAGAACGGTACTTGGCATGAATAGTCCTCTCGATAAATGTTCAGTTCACGTGACGGCATACTTACCGCCTTGGTTAACGGTGGCTAAACCACCATGTGAATAATACTACAGTTCAATGAGGTTACAGTTTGGATCGGACGCGCATACCAAGGAAGCTACATCAGGATGACAAGTAAACAAAATGACCTGTCGTTTGGAAGCCAACTCCACCAAAGCACTGACGGCTTGTTCACGGCGTTCATTATCAAAGTTCACCAGAATGTCGTCGCACATAATAGGCAAGCCACGACCTACGTTTTCTGCGGTTAAAAGCAATGCAATACGCAAGCTTAAATACAGCTGTTGCCGCGTACCCAATGACAACAAATACGGCGGGCGTACTGTTTTGATAGCATCCATAACTTCAATATCACCCGCTGGATTCATACGCACACCACACCAAGCGCCACCGGTCATCTGCGAGAGCAAGCGCGATGCACAACGGTACACCTCAGGCTGGCTTTTGCGTTCCCAATCGGAAATTGCAGCATCAAGCGACTGTTTTGCCACCAGCAGCAATGCCAGTTCGCGATACTGTTCTTGCAGACGAGTTTCTACCGCTTCGCTTTCAAGCTTTGCTTCATCAAACGAAACGCCGCGACGCGCCAGCGTTAAGCGCTCGGTAATTTCTCCAATTTGGCGCTGCGTATCTGCAATGAGTGTCTGCGTTTTGGTACGTTCGTCGGTCTTTCGCTTCACGATGTGAGTAATTTCTGTCTGAGGATCAACCTCATCAACCCCCAGCTTCTGGCAAAGCTCTTTGCGTTGAGCGCGAACATGCGTAAGCTCTTTTATGAGGGCCGCCTTGCGCGCAGCAAGTGATTGACGCGTCTGCAGTGCCAATTCATACGAGGAACGAAAATCGCGTGCCTTATCAAGCAGACGACGAGCCCGACGCGGCGAGCCTTCTGCTGCCGCAAGCCCGTTATTGTTAAGGTAGGCCTCGATCTGAGCATCGTAATCCCTGGCGTCCTGTTCGCACGCTTCTAGGGTTTTGCGATCCTGCTGCATAACCCATTCTTTTTTCTTACGCTCATCGCCCCATTCCTCTTCCACGCGAGAAGGTTTTCGAGCAATAAGCATACCTACCGCAAACAGGCATACGGCAAAGGCAATAAGCAACACACCCGGCATACGGTACGAAGAGCCCGCCAACCGTCCTGCTGCCACCAAAACATATACCCCAATTAGCGCCATAATAAGTGGCACCACGATAGCAACTGCCATGATGATCCAGCGCTGCATACGAGCACGGGCGTATTCCTTTTGTTTTTGGTCGTCTTCGGTGTACAGTTCATATTCCGCGCGTGAAGCGTGAGCGGCACTGCGGGCATTGTCTACCATGTGCTCCAATTTGGCGCGACGTTCATCGAAGGTGTCCAGCTGATCATGCAGCCGGTATTCATCAGCCTGGCTCAAATCTACCAGAGCTGCGATATCATCATCAGGCACCGGAGAAGCACCAGCTCCACCATTTGGATCCTCTGTCGAGTGCAACACCCCATCCAAATCATTGGTTAAGGTATCGATGCGCGTATCCAGTGCACGGAGATGCGTGGAAGCCTGCTGCAGCTCTTCTATTTCGCCGTTAAGGCGATTCTGTGTTGCTTGCAAGGTGTGACTGCGCGGCGAAAGCGACGCGAGCACCCGTTCCTGATCGCGCAGCTTATCGGCTTCCTCCCTGCCAGCGCGAACCACATCGCGTAATTCGCTCTGACGTGACTTCAGGTTAGCAATAGAATCGGGAACTTGAGCAGAACGTGACGTTAGTTCCTTGATACGCTTTTCCAGAATCGATCGCGCATGAGCGGGGGATGCAGAGGTGCCGGATCCTGCTGTCAACAAGCGCGCCGTAATATCACTATGACGATCAAGGCGCAGCAGCTCATCGCTAGTCAGCGAAAACATAGTTTCGTAAGTTTCCCGATCGATGGTATTGAGCAGTGGTGCAGAGGCAGTAACATCATCTGAATTTTTGACCCGCTTAAGCTCCACCACTTCGTCGGTAACCGTGTTATGGAAAAAGAGACTTCCCGCTCTTTCCATATGCTCCGGACGGTACGAATTTGTTTCGCCACGAGCCTGAGGCCAACCGAACAACACCCCTTTAACCAGTTCGTTTAAGGTGGTCTTGCCAGCTTCATTAGGACCATACACCACATTCATACCAGGCTTAAAGGGCCCAACAATCGTATTGGCAAACTTACCGAAACTGGTTACCTTTATATGCTCCAAAAAATACGGAGCACGCCCAGAACTTACAGACTTTGCTGACCTTTTCGCCAATGTATTCGTCAACTTGTTCGACAGCTTGGTGGTGTCTGTGCGATCTTTTTTAGCCATCATTGTTCATCCTGCCCCAAAAGACCCAACACCAACGTTTGCGCTTCATCGCACAACGCATCAAACTGCTGCTCCACGGCATTTGGCAGCGAAAGATCACGCTGATAGAACTGCTTTT
The DNA here is from genome assembly GCA_900539675.1 of uncultured Coriobacteriaceae bacterium. Lineage (GTDB taxonomy): Bacteria > Actinomycetota > Coriobacteriia > Coriobacteriales > Eggerthellaceae > Anaerotardibacter. The sequence continues at coordinate 16,390 of UQDJ01000003.1, forward strand.
CCAATTCCAAAATGGTTTCATCCTTGTGATCGCGACAGGTATCAAGCGCATTCATATATACCGCCGGGAACAGACCCTCCTGACGTAGCACGGCATAGTCTGTCATTGGCAGAGTTTCATTTATAAGAGCGTCCACGAAAAAGAATGGATATCCCTCATTCATAACCTGACGCACGTCCTCTAACACTTCGGGAGTTAATTCTTCATGCAAAGCTGTGTGCCCCGTGAGTGTTACCCGAAACATCATGCGCTGACAGTGAAGCTGCGCGTTGCAATCGAACTCCGCTTCCACAATGCGCTCCTGCACATCAGAAATCGTAGCGCAGTCTGAAATATCAAGAGTAAGGCGCTTCCATGCAATACGTGCTGTGGGAATAAACTCAGCCTTGTTGGGAGCATTTTGCGTCAGGGTAATTTTGAAGATACCGTGCTCCCCCTCTTCTTTCATATCGCGTCCTTGTGGGCAGCCCGAAAATCCAATGCGCGGGTCTTCTGCGGATGGATAGAGACGAGGCATGTGTATATGCCCACATGCCCAATAGTCCACATCGCGCAACAACAATTCCCGAGGGTTTACCGGCGAACGAGTTGGATCAATATCTAATCCAGTGTGTAAAACACCCACCATAAACGGTGCCGACTTCCCTGTTTGGGCTATAGCCGCACCACGAGAAATGCCTTCAGAAATATCTTCGGTGGTCGGCCATGATTGCGTGTAATAGCCCCTACCACCTATAAGTGCCAACGGTTCGCCATTGCGTTCATAGCACGCAAATGTCGGCTTATTAATACCTAAGACGTGCGTATTTTTTGGCAGAACGGCAAAGGAGTTTTCCCATGAAATGTATGGATCATGATTGCCGGTGACCAAATACGCATGAATACCTGCCGCATCCAGCTGGGTGAGACCGGTTATAAATAAAGAGAAATCCGCATAAGAGGGATGTGAATTATCAAATACATCACCCGCGAAAACAACAAAGTCCACCTTATCCGCTATGGCGGTATCAATTATTTTGCGAAACGCTTTAGGAATGGCATCCAACAAAGCGTCCTGCCAGGCAGGCACAATGTTGCGCAATCCCCGAAACGGGGCTCCCAAATGAAGATCTGCTGTATGTATAAACGTTACCGTATTCATGGCTTGAGTGTACCGCGCTCATTCGTTTTCGTGCGGTAGGGGGCAACTGCCTTCGCAGCCAATCCATACGCGATAACAATCTTTGCGTCCATTCATTTCGGTGCGAATTAAAAAGTGAGCAACGGCATACAGAGGTGTATAGCCCTCTTTGCGCACCTCATCGAACATGCTTTCCGCATCGATATACACCTCTTCACCAATACCACTAAATGCGGCACCTTCGAAGAAAATCTGATGCTGTCGATTGGCAAGCTTGCGCTCCCACAGCACGGTGATTTCATCGTCTGGATCATAGGCAGGCGTAGACCCCGCAAAGTCAATACAACCTTCAATCATGGTTTTCGGATCGTCGGCTCGAATAAACAGAGCATAGCGCTGCATATCGTGAACCATGGTTTCCCACTGACGTTGAGAGGTGCCTTCATATGCAACCAGACGAATACCTGTTGGGTTTGCCTGGCGAACACCTTGTTTGATGAGCTCTTCAGCACGCATAGCCAACCTGCGCTGCACCTTTAATTTGCCCAGCGCTTCTTCTAGGTGTTCAATTCGCAACTCCAAGCGCTTTTGCGAGGTACCCAAGCTGGCAATCATTTCCTCTAAAGAGTAGGAACGCGATTTCACCAAGTCTTTGATAGGCACGCCCATAGAACGATAAAAAGCAATATCACTTGCTTCAAACAAGCCGCGCAGGGTATACGTGCGGTAGTTGCTGGACTTGTTCCTATCGGAATAAATGAGTCCTGCATCCTCCCAATAACGCAGAGTTGAAGGCTCAACGTTGAGCAAGCGCGCTGCTTCCTTGATGCCACAGGTATAGCTCTGTTCCATATTTATACCACTCTCAGTCCATCGCTTCCCCGGTGTCTACGCGGGTAGTAAGCGTGCGGGAAATACATCCGAACAATGCGCACGTCTTCGATCGCATGCGTGAGTCACCAACCACATGCAGGCGACCCGTTTTTTCCTCATTGTTTTGATCACTTGTTGCATAACACCTCGTATTGAACCACAAATTTATACATAAAAAGGTGATTATCCGGCATGACCTCCCGTTTTTCTATCGGTGCCCTCTATCAGAACTTCGTCGTAAAAAATAGACGTTGTAAACGAGTTGTTATCAAGTTGTGAACATCTAATGAAAGAACATGTTTACCCCTAAACATTAAAGTTACTTGAGGGTTTACAGTGGTTCCGCAAGATTAAGGAAGCATTAAGACAGATTAAGAAGCACTAACGAATCACTAACGATTCCTGTGCAGTAAAGGAGGCCTCGAAGTGATTGAACGCAGCATGGTAAAGCCCTATTTGCACTACGTTATTCCCGCTACCATCGCGTTTACTCTATCGTGTATTTATGCCATTGTTGATGGCATCTTTGTTGGCAACTATGTTGGAGATGCAGGCCTTGCTGGCATCAATGTTGCCTATCCTCTATATGCGCTCATTTATGCCACTGGTACCGGCATTGGTATGGGTGGCGCCATTATCGCTTCCGTTCGCGAAGGCGCTGGCAATGTCAAAGGTTCCCGTCGTGCCATGGGTCACACCATTACCCTTCTTGCTATCGCTTCCGTTATCGTCATGACATTCCTGCTCATTTTTGCCCGTCCGGCTTGCGGCTTGCTGGGTGGTTCAGGTGCTACATTAAATGAAGCAACCAGCTACATTACGGTTCTGGCATTGGCTACCCCGTTCCAGTTGATGGTTTCCGGCTGCTTGCCTTTAATTCGTAACCGTGGCCACGTGAAATACGCTATGTGCGCTTCGGTTGCCGCTGGCGTCACCAACGTTATTCTTGACTATGTCTTTATCGTACTTATGGGCTGCGGCACAGCAGGTGCTGGCGCTGCAACTGCACTGGCACAGTTGGTTAGCTTCACGTTGATCTTTGGGTTCTTCTGCCACAAGAACGAGCGTCCGCGCTTGGCAGACTTCAAGCTGAATACCGAACTGGTAGTTCACACCATCAAGCTTGGTATTGCTCCTTTGGGTCTTACGTTCTTACCTCAGGTAACCATCATTACGATCAATATTTCTGCTATGCATTATGGTGGCGAAACTGCAGTAGCTGCTTATGCGGTAGTTGCTTATGCTGCCTGCGTGGTATCCATGCTGATTCAAGGCGTTGCCGACGGCTCCCAACCACTCATTTCTAAACAGTACGGCGCAGGTCATTACAAAGTAGTACGTAAGCTGCGCAACACCAACTATGCCGTTGCACTTTCTATCGGCGTTGTTGGCTTAGTGGTATGCACACTGCTGCGCTTCCAGATTGCTCATTGGTTTGGCGCATCTGCCGCAGCAACCAGCATGATCGGTATAGCGCTGCCGCTGATCTGCTTTGCTTACCTGTTCTTTGGCTTTACACACGTCAGCTCTTCGTACTTCTATGCAATCGACAACCACCGCTCTTCCACTATTTTGGTATATGGCGAATCCGCACTCGTTGTTGCCTTTGTAGTTTCCATGGGAGCGCTTTTCGGACTGATGGGGGTATGGAGCGCTATCGCAGTTGAGCAAATTACGCTGTGCGTCATTACGTTCTGCTTGCTGATGCATGCCTCTTCGCGCTACTCGCTGTTTGGTCACGGATCACACTTCAATCACGTCCGCGCATAGGTTAGCATTCTAAATCAGTAGCCGCCCTTAGTATCCGGAATCGTCGAAGTGATTCGTGAACTTCGTGAATTCCGGAATGAAGGTCAACGGAATATCGCGCGTGGGGCCGTTACGATGCTTGGCAACAATCAGCTCCGCCTTACCCCAATCGGGACGGTTATCCGATTCAGCCTCCGCTTCTGAGGTGCTTCGGTCCAAAAACATTACGATGTCGGCGTCCTGTTCGATAGAGCCCGATTCGCGCAAGTCAGAGAGCATAGGACGTTTATCGGTACGCGTTTCAACACCACGGGAAAGCTGTGAAAGCGAGAGGATAGGCACATCAAGCTCTTTTGCTAATACCTTCAAACCACGCGATATTTCAGCGACTTCAACTGCACGATTGTTAGGGTGTGGAATAACCGGTTGCATCAGCTGCAAGTAGTCAACAATAATGAGACCATTTTTCTTATTGCGCATCATGCGGCGCGCTTTGGTGCGCAACTCAACGATAGAAAGCGACGGCGAATCGTCCACATACAGATCATACTGGGACAGTTCACCAGAGACGCGCACCAGCTCCCCCCAGTCGCTATCCGCCAGCATGCCACCGCGCATCCGCGACAAGCTCATCCCTGCTTCCGCTGCAAGAAGTCGTTGAGTAATTTGCACAGATGACATTTCCAAGCTGAAAAACGCCACCGTGCTGCCCAGCTTTGCAGCATTGGTTGCAAGATTCATAGCAAATGAAGTCTTACCTACCGCAGGGCGTGCTGCCAAAATAATCAAGTCACCGCCACGAAGGCCGCAGAATAATTTATCCACATCGGTAAAGCCAGTAGGAACGCCCTGCATAGTGCCGGCACGATTTGCCATTTCGGCAATTTCATCGTTGGCTTCAATAATCAGCGTCTGAATATCTTTAAAGGTAGAGCTTACGGTTTGTTCCGTCACACTAAAGAGCGCGGCTTCCGCCTGTGAAACCAGCTCAGCTGGATCTGCCGGAGAATCATAGGCTAGTGAGGTTATTTCAGCAGACGCATGCAACAATTCACGGCGCATAGCATCACGTGCAACAATTTCTGCGTGATGCTGCCAACTGGTAAAAGCAAATGTGTTTTCCGAAAGTTCCAGCAAGTAGGACTGGCCACCAACTGCTTCAAGCTGGCCGGCCGCCTTTAAGTTGTCCGAAACTGAAATAACATCAATCGGGATGGAGCGCGCATTCATTTCACGCATCGTTTCAAAAATGATGCGATGCGCAGGGCGAAAGAAGCTTTCCGGCTTAAGTTTTAATGACACCTCTTCGAACACGCCGGTAGAAAGCAAACAGGCCGCCAATACCGTCTGTTCTGCTTCTACGTTTTGTGGAAACTGCTTATGCAGGCCTGTGGTGTCGTTATTGCTAGTAGGAGCTGGCACGTCAAACCATCCTCTTCACTGACCAATGCTACGGGGATAGTCAAAAGTATATCCCGCCCATAAAAAAGCGCCGCCCACATTACTATGAGCGACGCTTCGAATTCACACTTATGTGAACCACACTCTTGCGAGTGTAAAGGTAGTGGAAGCAAAAGCTTTAAAGCTAGTTTACTTAGCCTCTTCTACTGCTTCTTCTACTACAGCTTCAGCAACTTCAGCAGCTTCTTCTACTGCCTCTTCGGCTACCTCGGCAACTTCTTCTACCTCTTCAACTGCTTCAACAGCTGCAAAGGTAGCTTCGTCGCCAACCAGGATGGTCAGGTTAGCCTTGATGTCGCGATACAGAGCGATAGACACCTTGTGCAGACCAGCAGACTTAATTGGAGTCTTGATATCTACACGACGGCGATCGATTTCGATGCCGGCCTGAGCCTTGATAGCATCAACGATCATCTGAGCAGTTACAGAACCAAACAGAACGCCTTCTTCGCCTACGCGGGCTTCAACCTTAATGGTCAAAGCATCCAGCATTTCCTTGGTCTTGTTAGCTTCAGCAATACGGTTCTCTTCGCGAGCAGCAATGTTGTGCTTGCGCTGCTCGAGCTGCTTCAAGTTACCCTTGGTAGCAGCTACCGCTATTCCCTGTGGGAACAGATAATTGTTAGCAAAGCCGGGAGCGACCTCTACTACGTCGCCTTCGCCGCCCTTACCCTTTACTTCGCTCAGAAGGATTACTTTCATCTGATCCTCCTATCTTAGCGGTTGCGACGATCGCCACGGCCGCTTACTGCAGGCACAGCATAAGGCATGAGAGCCATTTCACGTGCGCGCTTTACAGCATTGGCGATATCGCGCTGGTGCTGGGTGCAAGCGCCCGTAACACGACGGGGCTTGATCTTCCCACGGTCAGTAACATACTTGCGCAGCATCTGAGTGTCTTTGTAGTCGACATATTCTGCGTGGTCCTTGCAGAACTGGCAATACTTTCGACGAGGCTGCTTTGTGTAGTCAGACATGTAAACCTCTTTCGAATGATTAGAACGGAATATCCGTGTCGTACACCGAGGCATCAACAACCGGCGCAGCCATAGGAGCTGGTGCCGGAGCAGCATTCATAGCAGGTGCCTGAGCTGCTGGAGCAGAAGTGCCACCATTGCGGCTCGTCATGAATTCAATTTCATCAACGATAACCTCAATCTTGCTGCGCTTCTGACCATCACGTTCCCACTGGCTCCAACGAAGCTTACCTTCGATGGCCACCTTGCTACCTTTCTGCAAAAAGCGGGAAACGCTCTGTGCACGAGCACCAAACATCGTGCAGTCAATGAAATTGGGATAATCTTCCCATTCACCTGTCTGCTGATTCTTGCGACGATCATTAACTGCGATACCGAAGCCCAATACCGGCATACCGCCTGCAGTGGAGCGCAGATCAGGATCACGCGTCAAATTACCCGTAAGGGTTACTCGGTTGATGCTCATGGTTAAAACCTCTTTCGTGGTACGAACTATTCCGTTCGCACGCTTGATTTCCTTGCTTTATTACTTACGTTAGTCGCGGTCAGGGCGAGCAACGATCATGTGACGTACCACTGCGTCAGAGATGCGCAGAACGCGGTCGAGCTCAGCAATGTTTGCAGGTTCTGCATGGAAATCGATAAGGGTGTAATCACCGTCAGTCAGACCATTGATTTCGTAAGCGAGCTTGCGCTTACCCCAGTTGTCTACATTATCGACAACACCATTACCTTCTGCGAGGGCAGTTTCGATACGCTTCATAACAGCGATACGGGATTCTTCGTCGATAGACGGAGCTACAAAATACAAGAGTTCATAAGCCTTCATCAGTTCACCTCCTCTGGACTTACGGCTTCGGGGTTTGAAGGCATTCCCGAAGCAGGATTAGCCGATTCATAATAGCAAAGGCTTAGGCCCCAGAAACGATAACGGCTTTGAACTCACCGTTTACACACAATCGCTTTGCGTAAAACCGAACGCATAATGACGCTGTCATTATGCATTTCATCATGCCCGTTGTATTGATACCTGTTTCACAGATATCCGTTGCACTGCGCTCCCTATTCCGTTTTCACTTCATCTATCGTAGCGGTGTTATTAGAACTTTCATGGATCACGTTTATATATTGAGTGCAAATGTAGATCTGATGTCCATAAAGCCCTCACATAGTAAAGCCGTGCCCGAAGGCACGGCTCAGTTAGAAGCTATAGGTTTTTGAATACCTGTTTCACATTCACACCGGAAGACCACTTCGCATCGGCTGGGCGGCGGTCATAGGAAGGCCACTTCATATTAGTCAACCTAACAGGCAATTTTTTCTCAAGCAACCATCTCAAACAGCCATCCAGCCAAGAATCGTAAAGATGCCTTTCGTGAATGCGTTATGCATTCTTATCCTCGTTAGCCAGCTCTTGAAGCTTCTTCATAGTGTTAGGCAATTCGGCTTCAGCTTCCGTTTCTACATCTAGACCAGGGACAAGACCAGGCTGTTGGGTTGGGTCGATCGTACCTTCCATCTCGAGCTCCAACTTCAAGCCCTCCATAAAGTTTGGCGCTGGGCCCACATAGACAATCGTGCGATCGATACCATTATCGTCATACAGATAACCAAAAGCGTAGGCCTGTTCTTCACCCGGCAAGCCGCCTTCAGCAATCAGAGCATCTTTGGTGCCATCGTCGGTTTCAATGTAGCCGTCATAACAAAAAGCATAAGCGGTAGCACCACGAGCACCTTCCACTTCCTGGCGGGCAGCCAAGAAACACTGTTCCACATCATCAGCAGGATGGGTTTCGATAAACAAGTTCTCCTTTACTGCCAAGCCGGTAAAGGGAACTACTTCTTCACCTTGTTCCATCTTGTCTGCAGCGGTATCCAATACGGCACGGATGACCGTCTTGAGTACATCATCAATATCTTCTTCGGGATTAAAATCCGAAGGATTAACCATACGTTCGGCCATGGCTATCCTTTCGTCGTCTGTCATGTCGTGTTGCAGTGTATCACGAGCCTTGCGCCATTTCTTATGGCTAACTTTCGAGCGGCACATTTGGCAACACCGACCGTCTGATTACGTTTCGCTCCTTCTCAATCGAACAAGACATGGAGCTTTTCTCATAATTGTCCAGGATTGCACAGCTGAAATTTAGTGGATTATAATACGAACAGATGTTCTATTACTTGACTCTCAATGAGGCTATAAACACCATTCAGAGCTCACGTAACTCAGCCTGTTGAATGGTAATCCGAAGAGCAACTAACAACAAGGAGCGCAGCAAATAACAATGGTGTACGGCGGTCGCAAATGGCAGAAGAAGCGGGTATCAGTCATTGTGCTCTACAGCACATCTGGCTTGCTGACCCCTTTAACCTTGTACTGGGATGATGGTCGTTCATTTAATATGTCTGTTCTTGAATTTCGTGGAGTGCGCCCTTCGGAACGTTTAGGTGAATATTGCTGTGATTACTTAGTTATGTTTGGCTGCCATAAGCGCCATCTCTACCGCGATAATTACGGATGGTTTGTCGAAGTGCCGGCACACGATACCGACAACACCGCAGACTGGCCTCCAGCAGGATGCTGGGATCCGGAGGCTTAAACGCAGGTTTTATTGAATCACCAGCGGCGCTTTAGCGTACCGATCACCTTATTACGCTACCAAGCAAGCGTTGCTAAACTAACTCGCTTTAAGAATAAGCAAAGCCCCGCTTTCGCGAGGCTTAATACATTCTGGCGGAAGGAGAGGGATTTGAACCCTCGTTACCGGTAGTGCCGGTAAAACGGTTTTCGAGACCGCCGCATTCAGCCGCTCTGCCATCCTTCCATAACGGTATTCAACGAGAAGTGTTGGCAGGAATAATCACGTGATTGATTATTACCCGATGGTAAAGCACTTCAGAAAAGCGCATTACAACACATTCCCTATGTAAAAGAAAACGCTCACCAAGAGCGTTTCTAAAACGCGTCCGTCTTAGACGCTTCAAATATATCAAACTTCCGCGTTGGTTTTACAACTTTTCAGAAGCGATTATCAGTGGCGGAGAGATGGGGATTCGAACCCCAGATACGCTTTTGGCGTATACACGATTTCCAATCGTGCTCCTTAAGCCAGACTCGGACATCTCTCCAAATGCAATGCTATTTGCATGTGCAAGACGGCAGTATACACTAAATTAGTACTCTGTAACAAGAGAATAATAACCATCTTGCGACAAGATTCTTAAAGGTACGCCAAATAAATTCGAAACCCGCTCTGTGGTCAGGGCTTCTTCTTTAGGTTTGTCGTCAAAAAGTTTGCCTTCGCGAATCATAATGACGCGTTTTATTTCAGGAATAATATCTTCGGGGTAGTGCGTCACCAAAATAATCGCCTTACCCGCTGCGGTAAGATCACGCATGGTTTTACGCACGTAATACATACCCTCAGGATCAAGCCCTGTGGTAGGCTCATCAAGCACCAGCACTTCTGGATCATGGACAAGCGCTCGAGCAATCAATACGCGCCGTGCTTGGCCGGACGAAAGCGTCATAACATCCTGGTTTGCCAGATGCTCAATACCTAAAAACTCAAGCGTCTTTCTCACTTTCGCTTTACCAGCTTCGTTCATCCTATACCGTCGCGGTACACCCAAGGCACCTAACAAACCGCCATATACCACTTCAAATACCGGTAGATGCACGGTAATTTGGTTTTGCATAGTGGAAGAAACAACCCCTAAGGTTTGCTTAATCTCGTCAAGCGTCACCAGATTCTTGCCCTTAAAAAGAACGGGTGGCTCATCGCGATACAGGGGGAATACTTCACGCGTAATGAGATGGATAAAAGTGGATTTACCCGCACCGTTAGGACCAATAAGAGCAATGCTTTCACCTTGATGAAGTGTAAAATCATCAACCTGTAAAATCACCTTGCCCTCACGGCGCACCGTCGCGTCATGAAGCTGAATAAGAGGAGGCTCGGTGTCTGGCTCAGAACTATTCTGCTGGTGTTGAAAAATATCTTCACTCATCGCATCCTCTTCTCTTGGCGTACTTGGCTCTATCGGACATACTTGCAGCGTACTTATGGTGTACTTGTTGCGTACTGGGGTAAACATATACGGGCGCCGTTGGGCGCACTGATGGTTTACATCCATAAGTGATGCACCTTATGTGGTGCATTCATATGAACAGGGCGCCCCATTTGAAGCGCCCTGCAAAAGTTTATATGTAACGTATCGCACGTCTTACTGATTATTAGACTGACCCTGATCACCGGAAGTGTCGCTACCCTGAGCGGCAGCATTAGCGGTATCCGCAGCATCGGCACTCGCATCGGAGCCATTGCTTGATTGATCGGCACCCTGGTTAGCAGAGTTATCAGCCTGACCCTGATCTGCTGACTGATCTGCATTCTGATCTGCTGACTGATCTGCGCCCTGATCACCAGAGCCATCGCCATTCTGATCGTTGTTGTCCTCATATTGGGTCATATCCAGGTTGTAAGGAACATTGTCTGGCATATCGTTAATTTGGATATCGGCCTGTTCTTTATAGGAGTTAAACCAATCGTTATATGCCTGGGACTGATTCTGTTGCTTCAAAATATTAGAAATGTAGTCTACAAATTCAGAGGGGTATTGATCCAGGCTCGTTGCTTTACCATCGCAGTGAAATTCCTGTGTGCACTTGATGATATGAATACCGTAATCACTGGTTACGAGACCAGAAACCTGACCTTCAGATAAGTTAGCCAAAGCATCAGTGTAGGGCTGAACAAAAGTATTGGTAACATCCCAACCTACATCGCCACCATTGTCTTTGGATCCCGTATCAGTGGAGTACTGTTTAGCAGCATCAGCAAAATCGAGCGTACCGGCGTTTATCTGATCTAATACCTGCTGAGCCGTATCCTGATCATCAGAAGAGAACAAAATATGAGATGAGCGCTTGGCACCATCAAACATGGTGTAATAGGTGTTCATCATATCGAGCACTTGGGAGTCATCAACGGTGGCAGCATCTCCTGCGACATTCTGCATGAGAGCCTGATCGCGAAGATTCTGTTCAATGGATTCGCGATATTGTTCTTCTGTGACACCACCAGATTGCAACGCCTGCTTCCACTCATCATCGCTTTTGTAGTTAGCCTTAATCTTATTGATCTGCTCATCTACTTTAGATTCGTCGATCGTGATACCTTTTTCGTCACAGGCCTGTTTCTTCAGCTCAATATCAGTGTAGTAATCAATTACCTGACTGCGCACCGTTTCAGGATCCATAGAATTTTGTTTCATCCAATTTGCCCAATCCTGATCGCTGGTCAAATTAGAGCTATTGCGAAAATCCTGAATGTACTTAGTAATGGTGTCTTCCTGGATTTCAGTACCGTTTACGGTAGCTGCAACACCTCCGGTGTATCCGTAATTCGTGCTGCCGCACCCAACCAGTGCAAAGGTAAGTGCGCCAATACAAGCAGCGGTTGCACCAATTAAAGATACCTTTCGAAGTAGAGCCGTCTGTTTCATATAGATTCCCTGTCTCATTAAATGTCATAGGCTGCGCAAAATGCGCAACTGTCCGTTATTTTGGCACAATGTGAATCAATGGCTTTTGTGAGCACAATTTACTCACGTTAACGAACGTGGTTACCATAAGCTCTTCATATTTGCTGCGCCTATAGATTAGAGAAACTAAGCGTTACGCACTTTTTGTTGTTATGTGTGCAGGATGTTCACTTATTAGGGATATACCATACTCGGCGCACCTATGCTCAGCGCACCTATATACAACAGGCAGCCGGTATGCCGACTGCCTGTTGTATTAAGCTATAAATTTCTGCATTCTGAAGCAGAGATTATGTTCTTGGTAATTTAACCCTGCATGTTGTGCTTGGCTTCTTTGCGACGATCCGTTGCAGAAAGCAAACGCTTGCGTAAACGAATAGACTTTGGCGTAATTTCTACCAGTTCGTCATCTTCAATATATTCGAGTGCTTCTTCCAGGGTAAAGCGAACCGGTGGCGTAAGCTGGATAGCTTTATCGGCACCAGCTGAGCGCTGATTGCCCAACTGCTTAGCCTTAGCAACATTTACCACCATATCGCCTTCTTTGGCTGATTCGCCAACAATCATACCATCATAGCAATCTTCGCCAGGGCCAATAAACAACCTGCCGCGCTGCTGTAAGGTATCCAGAGCATAGGCTACTGACTTTTCAGTTGCCATAGCAATCATACAGCCGTTCTTACGACCCTGGAATTCACCTCGATACGGACCATATTCGCTGAAGTGATGGAACATTGTGGCTTCGCCACGAGAAACATTCATCAACTTGGTACGCAATCCCATGGTGCCACGAGAGGGTAATTTAAATACCAGGTGCGTCTGATCTCCGCGCTGGAACATATCGGTCATTTCGCCACCAGCCTGACCGAACACTTCAATACACTTACCAGCATATTCGCTGGGAGTATCAACTGTAGCCTCTTCGATTGGCTCCAGCTTATTGCCGTTTTCATCGCGCTTGATAATAACGCGCGGACGCCCAACCTGAAATTCATAGCCTTCACGGCGCATGGTTTCCATCAAAACAGACAGATGCAACAAACCTCGTCCGGCTACTTCTACACCCGATTTATCTTCAGTTTCCGTGATACGCATCGAAATGTTTGATTCGGCTTCATCGAACAGACGCTGCTTCAGCTGGCGAGCCTGCACAATTTCACCTTCGCGACCCACCAAAGGCGAAGTAGATGCTTCAAATACAACTGCCATGGTAGGTTCTTCAACCTTGATAGGGTCAAGCAAGACCGGCGTTTCGCGGTTGGTGACCATATCTCCGATATCGGCATCTTCTACACCAACCACTGCAATAATGTCACCTGCAATAGCTTCTTGAACTTCCTTTTTGCCCAGCTCTTCAAAGGTGAGCACCTGCTTGATGATGGTGTTATAACGAGTACCATCATTCTTTACTACCAGCACCGGCTCGTTTTTATGCATGGTGCCTGAGTGCAGACGACCAACACCGATACGGCCTACGAAACTGGAGTGATCAACGGTACAAATCTGCAACGCAACTGGCCCGTTAGGCTCGCAATCCGGTGCAGGAACTTCCTTCAAGATGGTATCCAACAAGGGAATCATATTCATATTGCCATCATCAGGTTCATAACGAGCATAGCCATTCATGGCGCTGGCATAAATAATGGGGAAGTCAAGCTGTTCATCGCTTGCATCAAGTTCAACCATAAGGTCGAACACTTCATCTACCACTTCTTCAGGACGCGAACCAGGACGATCAATCTTGTTAATAACCACCACGATGCGCAACCCTAAAGAAAGCGCCTTTTGAAGGACGAAACGCGTCTGAGGCATGGGACCTTCAAAAGCGTCAACAATCAGTAGAGCACCATCTGCCATGTTCAACACACGCTCAACTTCACCACCGAAGTCAGCATGGCCCGGCGTGTCGATGACGTTAATCTTTACATCTTTATACGTAATGGAGATGTTCTTAGACAGAATCGTAATACCGCGTTCACGCTCTTGATCGTTGGAGTCCAAAACGCGCTCAGCCACTTCCTGGTTTTCACGAAAAACACCTGCAGTATACAGCAGACGGTCAACCAGAGTGGTCTTGCCGTGGTCAACATGAGCAATGATTGCCACATTGCGAATATTTTCTTGTTTCATATGCGCTTCTTTCTCATAAACGCCTATACGTAAAAAAGCCGCTCATGTGAGCGGCTTTAATTTGTAATGGTGGAGCATAGGGGGATCGAACCCCTGACCTCAGGCTTGCAAAGCCCGCGCTCTCCCAGCTGAGCTAATGCCCCATATGTGCGACCTTTCGGCTTTTCTATAATAAACGCTCCATCGGCTAACTCGGCTCACGGTGGAGCGTTTATCGGCAAAAAATGGTGGGCCCAAGCAGACTTGAACTGCTGACCTCACGCTTATCAGGCGTGCGCTCTAACCAGCTGAGCTATGGGCCCGAAAAATCGCGCTCAGATAATTTACTACCCACGCCCAGTTTGGTCAACCCGTAATTCAAAAAAATTTTGAGTTTTAGGAGCACACACCACACAATTCGCTATTTGACCTGCAAACTTCCTGTAAAAAATAGCTTTAAATAATTTTTGACGTGTGTTTGCCGTCATGAATTGGCTTGCACTCTTCATATATCAAGCTGCGTGCTATGCTTGAAATAGTATCACCTCTGTAAGGAGGTTTCCATGGTTGAAGTTCGAGTTCAGACCTTAGTTATTGCAGATAATGCAAACGTCTCTGTTTTAGTGCTCTGTCCCACTGACGATGAAGGTATGCCGAATCGCTTTATCCCAATTTGGATAGGCCTACCAGAAGCGGCATTAATTGGTATGGCGATAGAGGATATCCGTTTACCACGGCCATCTACCCATGATCTTTTCATCGATGCCATCACTAATTTCGATGCCTATGTGGACCATGTTTTAATCACCACAGTTCGTGCATCCACCTTTTTCGCGAAGCTTACCTTGCGCCATCATGGCCGCCTGATTGAATTGGACGCCCGCCCAAGCGATGCTATTGCGCTAGCTGCAAAACAAAATGCACCGTTGTATGTGATGGATGAAGTATTTGAAAAGGCTTCTTTTCCCTTTGAAATCAGCAAGGATGAAAACGATGAAAAGGTGCTTAAAGAATTTCATGATTTTGTGGCGCACTTAAACCCTGATGACTTTTTACCTGGCTAATACCCTGATCAAAGCGTCTTGAGTATCATTTATGATGTCACGCTAACAAGATGAGGGTATGTATGGATACAAGACAACTTCAATATTTCTTGGCGATTGCCCGCCATCAAAATATCTCGAAAGCGGCTGAAGAGCTCCACATATCACAACCTGCGCTGAGCACCACTTTACGCACGCTCGAACAAGAACTAGGGCAGCAACTCTTTGATCGTCAAGGGAAGAAGCTTGTCATTAATGAGAATGGTCGCTATTTAGCCAGTAGGGCGAAAAGCGCGTTTGATATCCTCGATGAGGCCAAAACAGCTCTTCAAACCAGCGTGCAAGAACGAAATAGCACCGTTAACTGCGCAATGGAAATTCCATTAGGTAATATGGGTGAAGTTTTGCGTCAATTCCATGAGAGACATCCTTCAATTCTGATTCGCATGGGATACGCCGATTCAACCCAGTTCAATAAACGCGCTCTTGATGTAATACTCTGTTCTTCTGCAACTCCCATTGAAGATACGAACTATATCTTTCTAGGCAAAGAAGATCTGATGATTGTTATGCCGCCGAATCACTCTTTAGCGCAACGCGAATCGGTAGCTCTAGCTGATTTTAAACATGATGATTTTGTTTTTACTAATCCTAGCGTTATGCGCAACATTTCATACGCCATGTGCATTGAAGCTGGTTTTGAACCGCGCATCATTATGGAAACACAGTTGTTCAGTGAGGCATTAAGTATTGTTTCCGCTGGTCTTGGATGTTGTATTGCCACTGAAATTACGTGGCTCGGTAATATGCCTTATAAGGTAGTAGTACGAAAGCCTACTGATGTACATCGCCATCGTTACCTCTATGCACGCCTACCAAAACATATTGCACCTTCTGAAGCTACTTGGGCTTTTATTAATTATTTACAAGACTATGCGGAAAGCATCACTAGTTTGTCAGCCCAACAACAACCCTACGTATAGCTGATGAATATAAGTTTCCTCATTTGGTTTCTAATGTGATAACGCTACATTACATTAGATCTTAAACGGAAGAGCCTAGACGATATGCCTAGACTCTTCTTAAGAGGGTCACAACACGCATAGGGGGTAATTTATGCGCTGTTGTAGCTATAAAAAGTATTGTCTTATACCGTCACTACCTCTAATTTATTAATCCCTTTAAAGATGATTCTTTGCGAATATAAAAGACATTTTTGGGATATAGACCATCTTAGAGATCATCCTCAGTAAGACGTTCGCGAGGCAACTTATCTTTCATGGATAGAGCGATTAAACCAAGCACAAGAACTAACCCCATACAAATCAAGGCAATGATAAAGGCTGCAGTAAAGCCACCAAGATTTTCGTAAATCACTGCCCAGAAGAAGCTGCCGACTGCGCCGCCGAAACCAAGGCCGCAACCAATGTAGCCCCAAATCACTGGATAAGAAGCACCATTGCCAAAGCAAGCACGAACGACCATCGGTGCCACAACCAGGGTACCTGGAATAAAGCAGCCAAATATTACACCGCCAATTGGAAGCAAGATCGTATTTGGTGCAAGCCACATCATCAAAAGGCCTACCACACCACAGGCAACTAAGCCTATCAATGTCTTACTTACACTGATATCAGAGAAAATACCTAAACCAAGTTTACCAATTGCATTACCAGCGCTATTAAACGCCGTCAGCTCTGCGCCGGTTACAAAAGCGCCCATGATAATACCATTAACCACTGCAGCCTGCTCGTTATACCAGGTTACATATGTTGCGAAGTAGGCGTTAATGTTGCAAACCGTATTAATAAGGATGGCGAACAACACCAAGATGACCAATAAAATAGACTTGCGGGCAACACTTGGGCGCACACAGAGCGGAACCAGTGCTTCTTCATGAGATTCTGCGAGCTTCTTTGCTTCGCGAGCGGTTCCGTATGGCAAAAGGCCGCGATCTTCTGGACGACTCGAAAGTAAAAATACAACGCCTAAAACCATTACCACCAACGAGATAACGCCTAAGGTGATATAACTTACACGCCAACCGGATGAATCAATAAGCATCTGGCCGATGGGAGTAAAGAACATACCACCAAAGCCTGTAAAAGCTGTGCAAACGCCAATAATTAATCCTACACTGACGCGGAACCAGCGATTCATAATGGCCGCTACAGCAACGCCTAACATGATAGCGTTTGTGACACCAGCAATAGCGCCACCGACCCACAGCATCCAAACTTCTGGCACAATGCCAAAAGATATGAGCACTAATGACTCGACTGCTGCAGATATTAAAATAATTATTTTACATCATATTTTGCGAGCCATAAACCAGCAAACGGGGTCACAATAACGCCTGTAATATAGTCCATCGTACGCCAAAGAGAAATTTGGCTTACAGGAACACCAAAGTCTTCAGCCATAACGGGATAGTAAATACCTGCACAGCTATTCAGAATTGCTGAAGGAACACCACAGATCAAAATGCCAACAATAACAATTGGAAGATAATGAATGAAGCTTTTCTCTACACATTCTTCCGGTGTATATTTTTTCTTTGCCATGACTTACTCCTCTTGTCGAGTAATAGATTGAGTAAGTGGCTGTTAATCAGTCACTAATTTTGGATCAGGTGGGAGCTTAGTGCGATTATGCTCACCTTCCCAGATATAGGTATCAATAAAGTCAAGGATTTCGTTTACTACTTCATCGGTTTTCATTTCAGGATCGCCATGTATAGCATCTTCGAATAATCGCAACTTTGCGCGCTTTTCATGGCAGGTTTCATTAATCTTGTTCATGAAAGCAACTGATTGAGTGTAAGGAACCACAGGATCTTTAATGCCGTGAAGTAAGAATGCCGGTGGAAAATCTTCAGTAACGAAATTGATGGGACTTCCAAAACTGGAAGCAGCAGGATTACGGCTATTCTTGAAACCCATAATTAGATTATGGGGGAATACCATACCCTCTCCCTGATCGGAAGCTAATTCAGTACCACCAGTTGCATCCACCACATCGTCTTCAGATAACCGATTACATAAATCAATTTGATACATATCAGTGGGACCGTACAGGCTTACTAAGCACTGAATAGAATCATCAACCTCAGGGTTGCCAAGCTCTTTACCTTTCATAATTGGACGATTATTGAGCGCAGCAATCATGTTGTTGATATGGGCACCAGCAGAGTTGCCCCAAGCGGCGATCTTGTCGGTCTTGAGTTGATACTCGTCAGCATGTGCACGTAGAAAACGAAGCGCAGCGCGAACATCCTCTAGGGGAGCGGGCCAAACCACATCAGGCGCAATACGGTAGTTCACACAAGCCAGAGCATAACCCTGACTCATTACCTTAAAGACTCCTGGCATAGTATTATCACGCTTATCGCCGCCAACCCAGCCTCCACCATGAGTAAATACAATGAGTGGGAATGGACCGTCACCCTCATCGGGCAACCAAATATCCATGCTCTGGCGCGGATCATTCCCATACGGAACATCAAGCCAATAGTGTTTATATTGATGTGGATCAATAGCAGTAAAATAGCCTGACATATTCCCTCCTTTCTCCTCTCCCTTTGTAAACGTACTCGATAATCCCTTATGAACACGTTCATTTCTTAAGAAAAACCATACCCTTATTCATTTATAAGGAGAACTAACAAAAAGTGATATAAACCCTGTTCAAAGTTATATGACTTATTATGTTTCTTTATAAAGAAACATACATGGGACACCGCTTATATGTTTGTACGGTCAATGCGCACGATCACTTACTTAACGCAACGTTTCACGTGAAGCATCCTTGGTGGAATACCGATAAATCGAGATGAAGCAATTCGGCAAACCGTATGAGGAACAGGGGAGAATGACAGGTTACCTTGTGATGACGGTTTTAAAAAACCCTCCCGAGAAATCTCAGGAGGGTTAATTGCTTAGTACAGATCCAATCTGTTATTAAAGATATTTGTTAGTTTTAGGTGATTGCCGTCAAATCAAACCACTGGTTCGAATCAGCCCTAAAACCGCAGCTGTTCGTGTTTTATTTTTTGTTACTCCTCATCCAATAATGACGTTTGGTTTTCATCGACCGAAGCAGTGCTGGACTTAGAAGATTTCTTGGTGCTATCCGTAGCGATGGCAACCGCAGTTACCTTATCCTTGTCAGCCACATTCATAACGTGAACACCCTGGGTAGAACGTCCAAGCTGAGATACTCCACTGACTGGCGTACGTACCACAACACCATCCATGGTGATAATCATGAGCTCGTCATCATGGTCTACCACCTTCATGGCAGCTAAGAGGCCCTTCTTTGGCGTCATAGTGATGGTGTAAACACCTTGGCCTCCGCGATGATGTTCTGGGTATTCTTCTACTGGAGTACGCTTACCGTAACCCAATTCGGTGATGACAAAGAGATCAGTGTCGGGACGAACAATTTCCATACCAAGCACGTGCGCATCAGCATTAACGGTCATGCCACGTACACCCATCGTGTCGCGACCCATTGCGCGCACTTCCGATTCGTCCCACATAATGGCCTTGCCAGCAGAGGAGACCATCATAACCTTTTCACCTTCAGCTACGCGCTGAACAGAAATCAGATGATCGCCCTCTTTGAGATTGATAGCGATAAGACCATCGCGACGCGTGCGGTCATAAAGCTTCATGGACGTCTTTTTCACCATACCTGATGCGGTAGCAAACATCAGATATTCGTCTTCAGGGAAATCCTTCGTTGAAATAACCGCAGCGATGGTTTCACCCTTTTCTAGCGGTAACAGGTTCACAATTGCGGTGCCACGCGCATGACGGCTTGCCTCAGGAATTTCATATGCCTTCAGGCGATAGACCTTACCAAACGAACTGAAGAACAGCATGTAGGCATGAGTCGAAGAGATGAATAGATGTTCTACAAAGTCGCTTTCTTTCAGATTGACTCCCTGCATACCTTTACCGCCACGCTTTTGTTGACGATACGTAGCAACTGGCAGACGCTTAACATAACCAGCCTTGGTTACGGTAATAGCAACTTCTTCTTCAGCGATAAGATCTTCAACGTCCAATTCTTTGGCTTCGTCTTCGATCTTTGTAGAACGCTTGCAAGGATACTTTTCTTTAATTTCCTGCAATTCTTCTTTGATAATCTGCTTTACCAAACCCTTATCAGAAAGAACGCGCTTGTAGTATTCAATCTTTTCACGCAGTTCAGCCAATTCTTGCTCAATCTTTTCGCGTTCCAAACCGGTCAGGCGACGCAACTTCATTTCTAAAATTGCTTCGCTCTGCTTTTCGGAAAGCGCAAAGGTGCTCATCAATTTTTCTTTGGCTTCAGAATCTGTTTCAGAATGGCGAATAATCTGAATAACTTCATCAATGTGATCAAGCGCGATAACAAAACCTTCAAGGATATGAGCACGAGCTTCAGCTTTGTCGAGTTCATAGCGCGTACGGCGCTCAACTACTTCTTCTTGGTGAAGAATGTAGTAGTGCAATATCTCCTTTAAGGAAAGCGTACGAGGAGTGCCGTTAACCAGCGCAACCATATTGCAGCCAAAACCAACCTGCAACTGAGTGTGCTTATACAGCTTATTGAGCACCACTTGAGGAATGGCATTCTGCTTAAGCTCGATAATAATATCGATACCATGGCGATCAGCGCCGTCATGAACATTCGAGATTTCTGGTAGTTTCTTGTCGCGAATCAGATCAGCAATTTTTTTCAGGAGGTTTGTACGGTTCACCTGATAGGGGATTTCAGAAACAATAATAGATTTCTTACCGTTCTTGCCTTCTTCAATACGGCACTTAGAGCGAATCGTTAAACTACCGCGACCTGTTTCGTAAGCTTCCCTGATACCATTACGACCCATAATAATGCCGCCCGTAGGGAAGTCGGGGCCCGGCATAACCTTCAAGAGATCATCTACCGTACATTCTGGGTTTTCCAGCATAAAACAGGTGGCATCAATAGCTTCACCCAAGTTGTGAGGTGGGATATTGGTGGCCATACCAACCGCAATACCAGAAGAGCCATTGACGAGCAGGTTTGGGAAACGTGCTGGCAGAACAACTGGTTCCTGCAAGCTTTCGTCATAGTTTGGTTGGAAATCAACCGTTTCCTTATCTAAGTCGCGCAGCAATTCCATAGCAGGCTTATCCAAACGAGCCTCGGTGTAACGCATAGCAGCCGCCGAGTCGCCGTCGATAGAGCCGAAGTTACCATGACCGTCTACCAAGGGAACACGCATGGAAAATGGCTGAGCCAAACGCACCATAGTGTCATACACTGCAGAGTCGCCGTGAGGATGATACTTACCAATTACATCACCAACTGTACGGGCAGACTTGGCATGCGGGCGCTTGGGGGTAATACCACTTTCATTCATCGCGTACAAAATGCGCCTATGTACCGGCTTCAAGCCATCGCGAACATCGGGCAAAGCACGCGAAACAATAACACTCATCGAATACTCAAGAAAGGAAGTACGCATTTCCTTACTGAGTTCAGCAGGAAGGATAGTGGATCCAGTTAGATCCATACCTTCATCTTTCTTATCAGCCACGAATTAATCCTTTCTTAGAAATCGAGGAAGCGAACGTCATGAGCATGCTTCTGGATAAAATCCTTACGCGGCTCAACTTGGTCGCCCATAAGTTCGCTTACTACACGCTCCGCTTCAGCAGCATCTTCGATACTCACCTGAAGCATGGTGCGATTCTTGGGCTCCATCGTGGTTTCCCATAACTGTTCAGGGTCCATCTCACCTAAGCCCTTGTAGCGCTGCAGCGAAATACTATCCCTGTCGGGAATTTCCTTAAGACGTTCTTGGAGTGCCTGATCGTTGAAGATATATTCCAGCTTTTTGCCGCCCTTTTTCTTGAGACCATACAGCGGCGGCTGGGCAATATAGATATAGCCACGCGTAATCAATTCAGGCATATAGCGATAGAAAAACGTCAGGAGAAGAATGCGAATATGAGCACCGTCAACATCGGCATCCGTCATGATGATAATGCGGTGATAGCGCGCTTGATCAGCATTAAAATCTTCGCCAATATTCGTACCGATTGCAGTAATTAAGCTTGAAATAGTGTCTGAAGATAAAGAACGATGCAAGCCAGCGCGTTCAACATTTAAGATTTTGCCACGCAGAGGCATAATTGCTTGATATTTACGGTCACGCGCCTGCTTAGCCGAACCACCAGCGGAATCACCCTCTACAATGAAAATTTCTGATTCGGCAGGGTTCTTCGAAGAGCAATCCGCCAACTTGCCCGGCAAGCTAAACGAATCCAAAACACCCTTACGACGAGTCATATCACGTGCTTTGCGAGCAGCTTCGCGAGCCTTCATAGCCTGAGACGCTTTATTGATAATGCGCTTGGCAGGGGTGGGGTTTTCTTCTAAGTACTCAGCTAAGCTTTTCGTGACTGCGGTTTGAACCAAACCGCGAATTTCGGTGTTGCCCAGCTTGCCTTTTGTCTGACCTTCAAACTGAGGATCGCGCAATTTAACCGACACAACAGCAGCTAAACCTTCACGAGTGTCATCGCCGGACAGGTTACTATCCTTATCCTTTAAGATGCCTTTGCTGCGAGCGTAATCATTGATGGTGCGGGTTAAGCCTTGCTTAAAGCCGTCCAAATGAGTGCCGCCATCGACGGTGTGAATATTATTAGCAAACGACAAAACTGAATTAGAGGAATATGAAGTAGACCACTGCATAGCCACTTCTACCATGCCGTTTTCATTTTCAGCTTCAAAGTAGATGGGCTTATTGAGTGTTTCTTTGCCTTCGTTAAGGAACTTGACAAAGTCCTGCAAGCCACCCGTTGCATGAAATACTTCTTTGACCGGCTTGCCCTCACTGTCTGTTTCGCGTTCGTCAGTCAGAGTGATCTTCAAACCCTTGTTCAAGAATGCCATCTCACGGAAACGAGCCTGTAAGGTAGCGTAATCAAATACGGTAGTTTCACGGAAGATTTCCGGGTCTGGCCAGAACGTTACCGTCGTACCAGTGTGTTTACTGGTGCCAATTTCGTGCAGTTTTTCTTTCGTCTTACCATGATCGAAGGAGATCTCATATTCCTTACCATCACGGCGTACCTGGACCACCACACGAGTGGATAGCGCGTTTACTACCGAAACGCCAACGCCATGCAACCCGCCTGAAACCTTATACCCTTCGCCGCCAAACTTACCGCCTGCATGCAGCACCGTCAGTACCACTTCAACGGTAGGAATTTTCTCTTTAGGGTGCTTGTCAACCGGGATACCACGACCATCATCAACAACGGTAACGGAATTATCCGGATGGATGGTAACTTCAATATGGGTACAGTAACCTGCGAGCGCCTCGTCGACAGAGTTGTCTACCACTTCATATACTAAGTGGTGTAAACCGCGCGGACCAGTAGACCCGATATACATGCCAGGACGCTTGCGCACTGCTTCCAAACCTTCAAGGATTTGGATGTCTTGGCCGTTGTAATGACTACTTCCTGATGCCACGTATCCTCCCTCTTGTCATAAGAAATAAAACGCTCTCCAATACGGAAAGCGCCTTTGAACATTTTTACTCTAATAGAGAGTATAACAGATAACGCCCTAGATACGTTGTTTTTACTTAGCGTTTGAAGCGGTTTAGAGCGTTTCTCCGGCGAGAAAACACATTATTCCGAAAAATTATTTATTCTGATCCTTGCGGGCGCTGTTTTTGCGCTTTCATGGCTTTAATAAACGAATCACGAACGGCACCCTTTGGAAGAGCTGAACAGATATCTTCAATATGCTGCATTTCTTCTTGTGACAAGGTATGCGTGGGATATGCTTCGTTTTTATGCAAGTGTCGACTAAACGGATGCTTATCTTTATACGATCCACGAGAGATCTTTATCTCAAAAACATCGATATGCACCCCAAAGCGTTTCAAATACTCTAAACGGATGAGTTCACGTCTGGCATTAAGTTCCGCTGCACACGTTGAATTATCTAAAAAAACTTTTAAGTCATAGATTGTTGGTGCCATAGCACTTCGAGACGCTTTACTGTCCTGAAAAGGGTCTTTATGCGGCAACAAGTACACTGAATTAGTATGTTCCAGAATGAAAGGATCCACTACCTGAGCAAATTGGTCGTGCACCTGTTCGATACGGCGATTGATAAGCACCCGCTGACGCACGTCTTCTGGCATTGTGTCACAAACAAACGATAAGGGTTTCGATACATGCTTAATAGCACGCTGACGATCATTAGCATATTCAACCCATCGACGTGGATCACGCGATGAGCCATAGTTTGGGTTACTCATGGCGCAACCTCCCTACTGCGGTAACTCTACCAGGCGCGCCTGCTTCAGTAAGGCCTCGTCGAACACTTCTGCATTAGTGGCCGTAATAAAGGTTTGCACCCCTTGCTGTAATAGTGAAAGTAGAGCACTCCTGCGATTATTATCCAGCTCACTCATAACGTCATCTAATAATAAAACAGGATTTTGATTTAACTTATCCCTGATCAAGGACACTTCAGCCATTTTATAACTCAACACCAAGGAACGTTGCTGTCCTTGGGATGCAAACGTGGTAGCGTTGCGTTCATTCAGATAGAACTCAACCCTATCAACTTGCGGACCATATAAAGACATCCGACGTTCCGCTTCTTTGGAATAATCACGCTCCATAGCATCTAGTAAGGTCTGTAGAATTTCAGTGCGGGGTGGAATTTCGAAAGCGTGATAGCGTTCCAAATCGTAGTTCTTACGCAGCCAAGAAGGCACATAGGCCACCTGTACCGACTCCTTATCACCGGATAATGCCTGATAATACTGCTGAATATAAGGCTCAAGCGCACTGAGCAACTCAGCACGTAATCGATATAACTGCGCGCCAATCGATGCCATAACCTCGTTAACGCTCAGCAAGTATGAATAGCTTACTTCCTGCTTAAGACAGCTATTCTTTTGCCGCAGAATTTTCTCGTAATCTTTGCGCACAGCGTTATACCCCACCGAAAGCTGAGAGCCTAACAGATCAAGTTGACTTCGCTTAGCGCTTTGAGATCCTTTCACCAACGAAAGATCATCAGGGCAAAATAACACCGAAGGTAGCAGTCCTCTCAGACTAGCAGCGCGTTTTTTCTTTCTATTCAAGAAGAAGGTGCGCGCGCCATCGGCGGCAACAACTTTCACTTCCAATGCGCGTCCGTCGCCCTCGATAGCAGTCTCAAAGAAGCCAGTACTGGCTCCATCGTAAATAAGATGGTCGGGTTTAGGATGACGAAAGGAAGAGCATGCTGTGGTGAGCTGTATGCCTTCAATCAGATTTGTCTTCCCGATAGCATTCGGACCAACAATAACCGTCAGATCCCCAATGTTATCCAATTCAAAATGGGTATATGAGCGGAAGTTTGTACACGATATGTTGCGAATCGTTAAGCCCAAGTGCGCACACTCAGTACAAGAGAAACCTAGGCGCGCTCAACACGCACAGGCATGATCAAATACAAAAAGCTTTCAGATTCATCGGTGGTACGTAAGATGCCTGGCTTCATAGCGCCAAAGAGATCCAAATACACTGCATCGGTACTAATTGAACTCAAACCATCTAAGAAATACGATGCATTAAAGGCGATATCCACCGATTCGCCCTGAATATCGCAGATAAGATTCTCTTGGGCATTACCTACATCCTGGGAATTGGTAACCAGAGTTACTACCCCATTGTCGGCATCAACCTTTACCTGAACAGGGGTAATTTTATCGCTCATCAATGAAACACGACGAACCGCATCGATCAGGGCATGGGTAGAAAGCGTTACACGAGTGCTCTGATTATTGGATATCAACTGCTTATAGTTAGGGAAGGCACCTTCAATACGACGGTTAATAAAAGTGGTGTCATGATAGGTAACTATAATTTGATTTTCACTCAGGGCAATCGTAATAGGATCATCTGATGATGGCATGGCTGCGAGATCATTTAAGAATGAACCAGCAATAACCGCTTCAAATTCTTCTGGCACCGCTTGATTTAATTGCGCTTCTGCAACCGCTAAGCGATAGGAGTCGGTTGCAACCATTTTAAGATCGGTTCCAACACAAGAAATCAAGACACCAGTAAGCACCATTCGGGTTTCATCGTGAGACACCACTTTTGCAGTGCGCTTAACCATAGAGGCAAACGTACTGAAAGGGAAATGAGCTTCCTGGACGGCTTCAACTTCCGGAAAACCGGGAAAGTCCAGAGGATTTAATGCCTTAAGCGAAAAGGTTGTAGTATCACAAAAGACAACCGCAGTCGAATCGTCAGCTTCGATACGAACCGCTACATCCGGTAAGCTCTTAATAATATTATGGAAGAGCTTTGCCGGTACTACGGCCTCACCAGTTTCTTCGACCAATGCTGGGCACTTCATCCTGATTGACAATTCAAGGTCAGTTGTTTGCAGGGTTACTAATCCTTCTTCAGCTTTGATATATACGCCTGCAAGAATAGATAGCGTAGAACGAGTAGAAGAACCTTTTACTACCACCGATAAAGCGTTTTGAAGTTCGGATTGATTAATGCTGAATTTCATCTATGCTCCTCTATTCTTAAAAACCTTATCTATGATACCTGTTTCTGTGAGCATACGACTACCACTCTCCCAGAGATAATACTCTTGAGTTATTCCACCTTTTCTTTTCCTACTTCTTCTCTTCTAAATAACTTAATAGTAGGAATAATAAGGGCAGTGAATTTGTTGATAACGTACGTAGTCCCAGCTCATCACTTATAAACATCCGGTGAATTGCGTGTGGAATTCAGCCTTAGTTATCCCCATGGAAAACCGGGGGATAACGTTATTCACAGAAAATGGCAGTTTTCCGCATAGTGTTCCACGGGCAATCAACACGATTAATCGCTTAATACTGCTCCAGGCGAATCTTCTCGCGGATAGCTTCTAATTCTTCGCGAAGATTGCGATCTTCTTGAAGTTGTCCGGTAATAAGGTCACACGAATGCATGACTGTAGTGTGGTCACGATTGAAAGCCTTACCGATATTCTTAAGGGTGCTTTCCGCCAGTTCTCGGCAGAGATAAATTGCTACCTGACGGGGGTGCACAATGCGGCGTTCTTTCTTTTTGCCAACCAGATCTTTATGTGCGACACCGTAGAAGCTCTCAACGGCTGACTGAATCATTT
The DNA here is from genome assembly GCA_900539675.1 of uncultured Coriobacteriaceae bacterium. Classification (GTDB taxonomy): domain Bacteria; phylum Actinomycetota; class Coriobacteriia; order Coriobacteriales; family Eggerthellaceae; genus Anaerotardibacter. Next base: position 43,461 of record UQDJ01000003.1, read on the forward strand.
CTATCGTTATGCGCTTCTTGCCGCCACCAATAAAATGATTGCTTAGCAGTTCTTGCATGTGCTGTTCGTTTAATTCATGGTCCTTTTCCATCGTCATGGCGAAGATAACATTTGTCATTGCGCTTTTAAGCTCACGAATATTGGAATTTGAATTCTCTACGATATAGTCCAGGATTTTATCGGACACCGTAAACGGTAAGCCTTCTTTGTCCTGGTATTGCTGCAGGAAGCTTTTAATAATACTTCGTTTGGTTTCGTCGTCAGGAGGTTGGATATCAACAGTTGCTCCTGAGTTGAAACGAGAGACGTAGCGCTCATCGAGATCGATATTTTTAGGCGCGCGGTCAGCAGAGAAAACAAACTGCTTACCCTTGGCAATCTGAGTATTAAAAATACGAAAGAGTGCATTTAAGGTACCCGGTTTACCTTGTAAACCCTGAATATCGTCGATAAGTAAGACATCTGCCTGCTGGAAAAACGTTTCAAAATTCTTGAAACTTTGCTTATCGATATCTTTTTCAATAGCAGCATCGGAATATTTGTTCACTAACTCCATTGAGTCGATATAGCATACATTGAACTCCGGATACTGCTCGTTGATATAGTTTTTAATAGCACATAGCAGATGTGTTTTACCTACACCAGAGCGGCCGTAAATAAATAATGGATTAAGGTTAAGTTCTGTATGACCTGGCTTTTCAGCAACCATAACTGCCATGTTATAGGCCATCTGATTAGACTCACCGATAACAAACGTGTCGAACGTTAGGTTGTTGTTGGCGTTTGTGGCAAAGTGAGCGCTTTCCTTGGACATGAGGTCCTGATTTACCAAAGAATTAGGATGAGGGCTGTCGGTTTGCGACAAACCTTTCCCTGACATCTGGTTTTGGTAGGACATATTTTGTTGTGCTGATACCGACTGGCTACCTGTCCCGTCTAATGTAGCTCCAACGGGATAGGTATTATAAAGAGAGGTATTACTTCTTATTGGGTTATTTCCTGTAGGAGAATGCTCCATAGATGTGGCATTCATTGAATTTTCTCTTACAGTATTACCGCTCGAAGGAACACTATGCCCTGGAACTCTTCCCATGAGATTATTACTTGCAGAAGTGTTCCCCATAGGATTGTCGCTATAAGTATCGCGCACACCATAAGACGGCTGTAGATGAGTGGTTTCTGCCAATACGCTTTCACGCAGGCTTCTCTCATATGCTTCACGTCGCTCTTCAGGGGTTAATGGTGCAGTTTGGTCCCAAGGTTTTTCTGGGCGAACTATTGAGTTAGTTGCGTAATGGCCGGTATCTTGATGGGTGTTTTGAAATTGAACTTGCCCGGCACCACCCAAATTGTGACCAGCAGTATGTTCTGGTTCTAATCTATGTGGAGATATTCCTTGTTCTCCTGTGGCAATTTCAGGTGAAGTAGCTCTACTATCTGCTGGCATTGTTGGAGTTTGCCCTGCCATATTAGGGTCGACTTCAATCTGAACAAAGAAGTCCATATTGTATAGATCATGAAGGGCCTGCTGAATATCCTTTATGTAATGCTTTTCGATCCAGTCTTTAATAAAGCTGTTATCAGACGTAAACATTACGAAGCCCATACTGGCTGCTTGAATTTGGATACGCGAAAAGAACGCATCAATCTGTGATGCGTTTACGTTGGGATACGACTTTATTTGTCGAATAAGATCTGTCCAAAGCTTATCTAAATTCATAGGTTGATATTATCCCGATAACTACTCATTGTTTACAAGTTTTCGCGGTAATTCCGCAACGGTCGTTTATCTGGTATTGCTTATACGGTGCCACGCTGGTTTCTGAGATCATATTGTATATGTGGCACCGCAACGGTTGTTGAGACTCTATTACTCTTGCGCTGCCACAAGATGGCGGGGTGTAACGCATCATTCAAGTGTCGATGCAATACGCTGGCCAAACTCTGTCAGTTTGCGTTTTTTATCTTCGCTTGTATGTACCAAATCGGCCTTTTCGAGTTTTTGGAATGCATTGTAGACACTGGCATTACTGATGCCGGTGGATTGTACGACATCGGTAATGCGCAACTCGCCTTCGGTAAATAACTCTTGGAGAATACGTTTTTCATTACGAGTGAGTTTTGGTACCTCTATAGGCTCTTCATCGTGAATACTCCGCGCTGCTACAAGGCTAATAGTTACCACTGATCCCTGATTAATATTATCTTCTATCTCAATATAACCATGAGCAGTATCAAGGTAATCCCGAACAATAGGAAGTCCTGAACCAACCCCGCGGATGTAGCGCTTCATGGGTTCTGTTGCTGAAGAGAATCCAGGCTCCTGCACGAGCTCTTTATTGTGTATTCCTGGTCCCTGATCGGCGAATCGAATGGTATTTCCGCCATCCATAATCGAAACGACTACTTCTTTAAAATGAGCATGAATAAAATTTTCAGATACTTCTCGAATTACCGTGTATGGAATAATTCCACCTGCTTCTTTAGCCTGTTTATAGGTTTGAGAAGCAATGCGTTCAATATATTCATGAGTAGATGCTCCTTCGATTTGAATAACACGAGGAGCACTGTGAAGGTTGTCATAGATTGCAATACGTGCGGGTGTTGCAATGTGATCGTAGTCAAACGTATCTGTGGACGCACGCTTTATATCTTGTTGATCATATTGATTGGGTATGGTTGGCGAAACCGTTGAAGGTGTAGCTGCCGGCGCTGCGGTGGGTATCATTGCTGGCATCGCGGTTGGAGTTGTACCGGGCATCATTGTTGGTATTGTTGAGGGCATCGATGCCGATGTATTGCCTGGGTGCGCAGTTATAGGTTGCCCCATAGTGGGTTGCACCGCGTTTGGTTGTGGTATTCCGTAAGGATAATAGTATGGGTTGGGATAACCATACCCTTGTGCCGCCATATAGGGATTAGGTGGTACTACTCCTCCATTGACAGTTGTGGCGTAAGGAGGAAGATCGCCGTTTGCTGGCAAGACATCTTCTGGCGCATGTGGTAACGATTCTTGTTTCTGCGCCGTGTCTAAATCCTGCTCGGATGATAGTCCGGGATTATCAGTATGTTGGTTATTTTCTGGTGTCATGCTACTTTTTCGGTTCGTTTTCCAGGAAATGAGAAAAATAGCCCGACGCGATACTGCTGTGAGTAGTTATTTTCACGATCAGTAAATACGTCGGGCAGTTTTTCATGTCTGTATTCTAGTAAGCCAACTAGGGTTTTTCAATTCTCCTACCGTTATTCACCTATATTTTCAGAGTTTTCAACATCCTTTCCAGAAAATGTGGAAAACCGGAAAACCGAATACGAAAATCGATACATCGTTTCAAGAGAATTTGGAAAAGTTTTCTGTGAAACAGCTATTTTTGTTAAATCTAATGAGTTGATAGTGGCTTTAAAGCTTTTAAAAACTATCAATGTCTTAGCTTCTACATATTGAGTATTGCATTACGCAGATAGTTGTGCCTAACGACAAAACCCCAGGTCAAACGCTTATTCCTATTTTTTATTAGTCAGAGGACTGATTTAAAAAAGACGTAAATATAAGAGGTGGAAAACACTGGAAAGGATAATGTGGATAGCGAGCGAGGTTTTACAAAAAGCGCAGGTGAGTTATCCACATTATCCACATTTATGCATGAGAAAAATGTGGATAACTGGTTTATAAGAATGAATTTTTACACTGATGAGTACGTGCAAAACGTTATTCGGATTAAAAAGATGCGAGGAAATCAACATAGTGCTTGCTGAAAAAAACGAATATAAACAATAGATAGGTTCTCTTATATGGAGCTTCTTACGGTTTGCATCCCAAATACGCTTTTTCGTACTGCATCGTCTTTACACTCCAGTGGCTCGGTGTTACATCGGCTCGGTATTACATCGGTTGGGTATTACATCGGCTCGGTATTACATCGGTTGGGTATTGCATCGCAATTCGTTTCGCGCCACATCTACCGCTTTTTGCTGCTTGTCGGATGTCTTGTGTAGGCTCCGTGAGAAAAAACGCCGTTATCGGTGCTCGTTTCTTGACGTTCTGTATGAATATCGTACAATTTCGAAGTTACTGTAAACCTGAAAGGAAAAACGTAATGAAGCGCACCTATCAACCTAATACCCACAAGCGCGCAAAGACCCACGGTTTCCGTGCCCGTATGGCAACCAAGGGTGGTCGTGCAGTACTGTCTGCTCGTCGTGCTAAGGGCCGCAAGCGTCTCTGCGTCTAGTTTTTCTTGTGAGAAGCCGTGTTAGGAACCATTAAATCTAGCACTGAGATCTCCTACCTGTTCTCGCACGGAAAACGACATGCAACTCCCGTTGTAACAATCATTGTTTACCAAGGGGATTCCCAACACGGCCCTAGTGGCCGTGTTGCTTTTATTGCAGGTAAGAAAAACGGAAACGCTGTTTGGCGTAACCGAGCCAAACGCAGACTTCGCTCAGTGTGTCATGACTTAGGAGGTCCTTGGTCAGACCTTAACGTCTTATTTATTGCTAATAAAAAGACGAACCGTGCGGAGTATAATGAATTGCTTTCAGCGAGTAGAAAGGCACTTGATTCCTATATCGAAAAGGCCTAATACCATGGAACACATCAAAAAGGTGTTACATTTTATTAAAGCTATTCCTCAATATCTATTGATAGCCTTAATAAAGTTTTATCGTTTTGGAATCTCCCCTTTACTACCCGCATCCTGTCGTTTTATTCCAACCTGTTCTCAGTATGGACTAGAAGCAGTTAAACGATTTGGATTTTTAAAGGGCTTATACCTCACAATCCGAAGGATTATGAGATGTAGGCCTGGTGGAGGGCAAGGATACGATCCGGTTCCTGAAGAGTTTCATTTTAGGATTCGGACACAAGATAAAGACAAATGAGTGAGAGGATTTTGGTGTAAATGTGGGAAGCATTTAAAGACGCCATCTTCTTTTGTATCGAGTTTTTTCACAATTTTGTAAGTGACTGGGGTCTGGCAATTGTTATTGTCACGCTGATTTTGCGTCTGATCCTGTTCCCCTTGATGCAAAAGCAAATTAAGTCATCCTACAAGATGCAACAATTCAGCCCCCGTATGCGTGAGATTCAAGAAAAGTATGCGGATGATCAGCAACGTCAAGCTGAAGAAATGCAAAAGATGTATGCCGAGATTGGGTTCAATCCTCTTACCGGTTGTTTACCTTTGTTAATTCAGATGCCTATCTTTGTTGCCTTGTTCCAGGTATTAAATGAGATGGGCGCTCGTACCGATGGTACTGAATATTCTTTCTTTAATATTTTGCCTACACTTACTGGTTCAGCGGGTGCTATGTGGGGCGAAGGATTTTTAACCTTCCTTCCTTATGGCATCCTGCTTTTGCTGTTTGCCTTCTGCACATTCTTGCCAACTCTTTTACAGCAGAATGGTACGAACAATCCGCAGCGTAAACAGATGATGATCATGATGGGCATCATGTCAGTCTTCATGTTGTGGCTTGGTTGGACTTCTCCTGCAGGTGTTGTTTTGTTCTGGGCTACTTCTTCTGTTTTTGGTGTTCTCCAGCAAATAATTTCTACCCGCGTGTTTAAGTTTCATGACCAACAGGTTGCAGCAGAAGATACCACTCCAAAGCCTGTTGAAGTGGATGTCGTTCGTAAGACTAAGAAAAAGCGTCCTACAAAGAAAAATAAGCATTAAGCTCACTAGGAGTTGAGATAACTATATTTCTTTGTCATAACGTTAATTGAATAGTTTGATGTCTCCTCCCCTTCCTTAGTGAAGGGGAGATTTGAATGTAAGGAGTTTTTTATGGCAAATGAAGAGTTCTTAGAGGAGGATCAAGATCTTACTAGTCAAGATGCTGAAGATCTTGGTGAGACTCCGGAATATTCCGATGAAGAAGTAGACCTTGTTGCTGATACTGCTACAGCTGCTCTCTATGATGTTCTAAAGCATTTCAATGTTGGTCAGGTATCTATTGATGAGTATGAAGGCGATGAGGGCGAGCTCATTCTCGATATTACTGGCGATGATCTTGCTGTTCTTATTGGCCGTCATGGTCGTACTCTGGATGCACTACAGTTCTTAATTTCTTCCATTACTGCCCGTAAGGTTGGATATCGCTACCCGGTAATAATTGATGTTGAAGGTTATAAAGGTCGTCAACGTCAAAAAATTGAAGACATTGCTCGTAATGCTGCTAATAAAGCGTACAACCAGGATCGCAGTATTAAACTTCGTCCTATGACACCTTATGAACGTCGTCTTGTACATATTGCTCTGCGCGATGATGATCGTGTTGAAACTATGTCAGAGGGTGAAGGTCGTGCACGTCGAGTTGTTGTAATCCCTCGATAGTATTAGTTTCACGTGAAACACTTTTAGGAATTAAATGACTACAATCAATCTTACTATCGAGCAGCGAAAGCTGCTCGATTTACATTTGCAGTTAGTTTTAAGAGAGAATAAAACAACTAATCTTACACGCATTATTGATTGGAGTAAAGCGCAAGTTCTACACGTTGAGGACTCTTTGATAGGGTTACCTGAAATTCAAAGTGCTCCGGATGGTTGTTATCTTGATATGGGCACCGGTGCGGGATACCCAGGCATTCCTGTTGCTATTATGACTAATAGATCTACGTTATTAGCTGACTCTGTTGGTAAAAAGACTAAAGCGTTAGATCGTATGATTTTAGAGTTAGGGATCAGTGAATGGGTGGCTACCTATAATGGTCGCCTTGAAGACTTAGCTCTTTCGAAGAAGAATGAGTTTGCAGTTATTACCGCCCGGGCGCTATCTTCTCTTCCTGCCCTACTTGAACTTGCATCACCACTACTAATGAATAATGGTCTCTTGGTATGTTATAAAGCGCAAGAGGTTTTTGATGAGTTACCCCACAGTAAGGAGATTGCTTCTCAATTGGGTATGGAGTATGTAAGCTTACGGTCTGCAGTTCTATCTGACGGATCTACTCATCGTGAAATTGTTGTCTTTAAAAAGATCGGTGAGCCTTCTATCAAACTTCCACGACGTGTTGGTCTTGCGCAAAAGAAACCTCTGTAACTATTTATAAGTGCTTTTATGATTTAAAACCCATGTTTCATGTGAAACATGGGTTTTAAAGTTTATGCTGTCGATGGATTTCACTATGTCTAAATCATCATTATCTGAATAGTTGACAGTGATGATTAAAGGTGAGTTGGTATGTAGCGCATCATGAATGGGGTAAAAGTTAGATAACTCTCTTTCAAAGAATAGCTCTGCAGTTAAGGTTGTATTTTATGACAGAGATAGCTTTGCTTTTAATATCCAGCCATGATTAGTTCTAAGCTTATACAGGTTGCGTCTCTTTTATTCCGAATTAAAGATAATACGTATGATTTTACGTGTTATATATTTTACTGAGATGTCTTCTTAAATAGGTTTCTATAAGATTGTTGAGCCATATCTAAACTAAGATTTTTATACCTGTACGGAACCTAATATGTTTATACGTATCAAAATCTTAAAGTCATTCAGATACACAGAGGAAATGTTTGACTAAAGGAAAGTTATGAGACGGTTCTACTACCTCGGGTGAGTCTTAAAAGTACACCATGTGAATTCAGAAGGTTAGAATTATCTTCTATTGAGTTTTCTTAAGTGCTTTCTAATTGCAAAGCTTAAATGTTTCACGTGAAACAAGAATTTGATTATGTTGTTTCGTATTTTTATAAACCTAATGAACTTAACATTCTCTTACTTATTAAAGTAGAGTAGTATACCTAGAGCATTGGATAAGCGAATGTTCTGAGTAGTTTACTATCCTATAAATCATGAAATGAAACATTATTTACTCTGTAAGGAAGCGTATCAAACGCTTATAGGTTGTGATAAGTGTTTCACGTGAAACTATTCTTTCTTGACAGTTCTTTAAAAAGGTTGTCTTGCTAGTAATGTTTCACGTGAAACTCGTCAGTTATAATCGGGACGGTATACGAGGAAAGGAATGTTCGTGGGATTATTCGGTAGTCGAAAAAAACAAAAAAACGTACCAGTGACTCCCATTAATGAGCACACTCACGAAGACTTAATTGAGGACGATTCGCTTAATAGTTTCGATGAAGTGAACGAGCATGCTCAAGTAACTGAACGTGAGGTTGCGTCGGCTCCTCAAACAGAGCCAGAGACGCACACGGAATCTGAAAATCATCAAGACGATAATCAAGAAACAAACCAGGAGATCGACAATAACGAAGATGAGTTCCAGGAGCCATCTTTTGTTCCGTTTTCTGAAAAACCTCCCGTTACGCATAGTATTGGACAAACTAAGATCCTCGCTATTATTAACCAAAAAGGTGGTGTAGGTAAGTCTACGACCGCAGTCAATTTAGCTGCTGCATTAGGTGCTATGAATAAAGAGGTACTACTTGTTGACTTGGATCCTCAAGGTAATGCAACAAGTGGCTATGGAATTGACAAACGTAACCTTAATGGTTGTGTCTACGATGTTCTTCTTGGAGATACTCCAGTAGAAGAGGTGATTTTAGCTTGTGTTGGTAAGGGTGTTGATGTTTTACCATCCACTATCAACTTGGCAGGTGCTGAAGTTGAATTAGTTAATGAAATGGCTCGTGAGAATCGTCTCAAAAGTGCATTAGGGAGCTTAAGAGGTCGTTACGACTATATTTTGATTGACTGCCCTCCGTCACTCGGTCTTCTTACGATTAATGCTCTTGTCGCCGCTGATAAACTCCTTGTTCCGATCCAGTGTGAGTTTTACGCTTTGGAAGGTGTGACAAAACTTCTTGATTCAATGAAACGTGTCAAGAGCATCCTAAATCCGAGCCTTGATATTTTTGGTATTGTGCTTACGATGTACGATTCTCGCACTAACTTATCCAATCAAGTTGTAAGTGAAGTTCGTCAATTCTTTGGCGATTTAGTTTTTGAAACGCTTATTCCGCGTACTGTTAAGCTTTCCGAAGCTCCAAGTTTTGGTCAACCGATATTAACGTATGCACCTGATAACAAGGGTGCAGCTGCATATAATGATCTTGCCCGAGAGGTGATTGCCCGTGGCTAAACAGAAAAGTGGATTAGGGCGTGGTTTAAATGCGCTCTTTGATGAAAGTCCTCTACAAACACCCGTCCGTAATGAACAAAAGCAGGAAGAAAAGAAACCTGAGCCAATAAAGACTTCCAACGAGTCTTTAAATACGGTAAATCAAAAAGCTACCACTTCAAACGGCTTACATCATAGCGAATCTGTTGTTCAAGCTGATATTCAGCAAAGAGAAAAGACTAGGCAGACTATTTCTAGTGCTCCAAACACTCCGTCATCAAGAGAAGATGCCTCTCCGGTTGTTCGCGCTGAGGACTCTAAAAAAACCGCTATAGCCTCCGATATTTATATTTCTGAAGATGCGCTTGAGCACGCTAAGGTTGTATCAAGGGAGAGTCGCCCTAAAAGTGCCTCTCAGCTCAATACTGGACGTCGTGAACCCTCTGCTGCTGTAGCAAATTTGCAGCATAAAGTGGCATCGGTCTATCAAAATCACAATCAGCGATCTCCAATGCCGTCATCTAGTGTTATGACACGTCAACCTTTACATTCGGAAGGTAGCGGAACTCACTCTACTGTTTCTCAGCAAGTAGCTGCTGCGGTTAATGATCCCAATATTGCAGTTAAGAAGGCTGTAGATGGACAGTCTTCTAAGCCGAAAGATGATAAGGGTATGACTGGTGTTGTGCCCTTAGAGAAGGTTCAACCGAACCCTGATCAACCACGTACTAACTTTAAACCTGAGGAAATAGAAGAGTTAGCTAACTCTATTAAGAAGGAAGGCCTACTTCAACCCATTCTGGTTCGTAAAGATGGCGATCATTATCAAATTATTGCCGGAGAACGTCGTTGGCAGGCTTGCAAAAGTCTAAAGATGAAAGAGATTCCTGTTCGTTTCTGGGCAGCAGACAATGATAAAGCGCTCGAGCTGGCTTTGATTGAAAATATCCAACGCACAGATCTAAATCCAATTGAAGAAGCATATGGTTATAAGCGCCTTATGGAACGTCGTGGAATGACTCAATCCGAAGTCGCTCAGACGGTGTCAAAAGGACGTTCGACGATTGCTAATGCCTTACGTTTACTCGATTTACCAGAAGAGGCACAACAGTTATTGTTCGAAGAAAAGATCACCGCAGGCCATGCTCGCGCTATTTTATCCATTCCAGATGCAGAGGGTAGAAAAACTCTTACAAACAAACTGATGAATGAGAAATTAAGCGTTCGAGAAACTGAGGCTATCGCTCGCTTACTTTCTGGTAGAGCGCAGGCAAAAGAAGAAGGTAAAACTAAGCGTGTTCCTATGCCTGCAAGCTTCAAGAAAGCAGCCAGAGGTTTAACCCGCTTCCTTTCTGTACCAGTTAAGGTTAGATCGGTTCAAGGTAAGAACAAAATTGAAATTCAATTCAAGGATGAAGAAGATCTCGAACGCATTTTGAACTTAATTGCAGAAAATTCGGTTGAAAATAAAGAAACCGAGCCAGAGGCGTAAGAGAGTCGCTGAGAGTCTATAGTTTTCAAAAACCGACTAACTATTTATATCAAATAAAAATCGAGGCTTAGAATGGATTCTAAAGCCTCGATTTTTTGTTATTGATGTAATAATTTATTCTTTAATTGACCGCAGGCGCCATCAATATCTGATCCGCGAGAGTTTCGGATAGTGCATTCTTTACCAGCCGCTCTCAATTCTTTTACCCAGTGATTTTGTACCGTTTCAGAGCTTGGTTTAAAGCTACTTCCTTCAACGGTGTTGATGGGAATGAGGTTGATGTGACAAAGAAGGCCATTTATAAAATCAATTAAAGCTTTAAGATCGCGTTCGCTGTCGTTCACATCAGCAATCATGAGATACTCAAAAGAAACACGTCTGTTGGTGGCTGAAACATAATCGAGAAGTTCACGTTTCAGTTGCAAAAGAGGCATATTTTTACAACGTGGCATGAGCTTATCGCGTGTTTCTTGAACTGCCGAATGAAGTGAAACAGCTAATGTGAACTGCTCAGGCTCTTCAGCTAGTCTTTGGATTCCTGGAAGAATACCGCATGTAGAGATGGTGATATGGCGCGCACCAATCCCCAAACCATCCTTACTATTAGCAAATCGGAGTGCATCAAGAACTGCATCGTAGTTTTGGAATGGCTCACCCTGACCCATGGAAACAAGATTGGTAACGCGAACGTTAAAATCATGTTGTACTTCAAGGATTTGAGAGATCATTTCACCCGAAGAAAGATTACGAACAAGTCCCTCTTCTCCCGTTGCGCAAAAGGCACATTGCATAGCGCATCCAGCTTGAGTGGAAAAACATACCGTTAGATGTTTAGCTTCATCTTTGCGCTCTTTCTTGTCAAAAGAAGGGATTCCCACTGCTTCTACTAAAGTACCGTCATAACACTGAAATACATATTTTCGTGTTCCATCAGAAGAGATTTGCTTATCTATTACTTCTAATGGAATCAGTGGGAAATCAGCATCGAGAAGCTTACGAAGAGATATTGGTAAGTTAGTCATCTGGTCGTACGAGGATACGGTATCGCGATAAAGCCACGTTATAAGCTGTTTAGTGCGAAAACGTGGTTGTTTGAGTTCGGCAATAATCTGCGCGATTTCAGAAATGTTGTATGCCTGAATTGCTTTTTTCATAGCTCATATTATACGCAAGGGAGAATTGGTACAGAATTAGCGATAATAAACTCGGTAAAGAGATTGGTAAAGGAAGTAGGGATAATGACTGCAGAACGCAAGCCTCAAGATATTAATGTTGCTCTTCTCGCTGGCGGGCATAGCGGCGAGCGTGAAGTATCGCTTGCATCAGGAAAAAGTGTTGCTGAGGCTTTGCAAACAGCAGGGTTTAAGGTAACCAGCTTAGATCCCTCTATAAAAAAAGATCTGATTACCTTAGTTGAACAACCATTTGATGTTGCATTTTTGGCCCTTCATGGTAAAGGTGGCGAAGATGGCACCATCCAAGGATTTTTGGAAACAGTGGGTATCCCTTATACCGGGTCTGGGGTTTGGTCAAGTGCAACAGCAGTAAACAAAATCACTTCAAAGTTGTTTTATCGTAGCGCTGGCATCCCTACTCCGCAGTCATTGGTGATTAAATCTGCTGATATGGATGTTGCTGAAATAATTGATGCGGTGGGCGAACACTGTGTAGTGAAGGCAGCAACGGAGGGTAGCGCTCTTGGTGTTTATATTTGCCAAGGAAAAGAAGAAATTGCTGAAGCACTCAGAAAGGTATTTACCGTAGATTCGTCTGCTTTTGTAGAAACGTTTGTAGCGGGTGGCGAATTTACTGTAGGAGTCTTAGGGGATGACAACCCTCAAGCATTACCGGTTATTAAAATTGTGCCCAGTCATGATTTTTATGACTACGAATCAAAATATGCTGCTGGTGGATCGCAGCATATTTGTCCTGCTCCCTTAAGCGATGAAGATACCAAAACAGCTCAAGAGTTAGCTCTTGCTGCTCATAAAGTGCTGCAATGTGTTGGAGTGTCACGTACTGATCTTTTGCAGGATGCCGAAGGAAAATTCTGGGTTTTAGAGACCAATACACTTCCAGGAATGACTTCTACATCACTGTTACCAGATGCTGCTCGCGTGGTTGGAATGAGCTTTCCTGAACTCTGTAGCAAGATGATTTTTGACGCGCTTAACAAATAAACCTTATGTGAAAACATAACTAGTGCATTATGTAACCAGTGCGATGTACACCTAGTGCACTACACCCTTAGTGCACGAGACAATAATACCGTCACCTAAAAGTGCTCCTTAAAACACTCCGCACGAATGAATGGCGAACACAATAAGCGCAACGAGAGCTAAAAGAACCACCCAGCTGATAATGGTGCAACCAATATTGCCTTTTCGGGCTTGCTGGACCAGAGACTCGGTGCCGCTTTGCTGAGTTTTTACCCAGGCAGTGCCTTTCTCTTTTATAGGCATCGCAATACGGCCAGTAGGAACCCATGAGCCTTTAGAGTCAATAACCTTCTGTAAGGATTCTTGTCCTAAATTGACATCAGGGCGAACACCTTTTGCGAGTTGTTTACCAATAGTCTTTACAAACGCATCAAAAGCTTTTTTGTGTGAGGAGTCGTAAGAAATGATAACAACCTGACCCCAATACAAACCAGGTTTAGGTTTTTCAGAAAAGGCTACCAAGGCAAGCAGCGCAACGGTGGTCCATCCTTTTGCCTTACAGAGGTCAACCTTTTCTGCGGTTTTAGCGTCAAGAAAGCCCATTTTCTTCCCAAAAGGGTTCACAATCCAAGCGCGATCAGATTCAGGAGTAATTTCATGCTCGATGGAGTAGGCGTCACCGATAATGTTGTCGGCTCCTAAAAAAGCAGCTGCTGACTGCTTATCAACCGTTTCGAAGCGTGCATACGTTGCGAAATAACCGGTGTTTGCCATGGTTTCTCCTCGAAGTAAAGGGGCTTAAAGTTGGTAACGAATTCTATAAATGATAGTCTTACTGCTATGGAAAAACAAAGTTTACAGAGCCAAAAGACGCTCGACAAATACATTTTAGAAAACACCCCAGAGCGAACCCGTAATCGTTACCATCTGCTCAAGCAGTATGCCGAAACTCATGATTTCGGAGTACTGGATGAAGATGTGGTGGTTATTGATACGGAAACGACAGGGTTTTCCTTTAATCACGATGAACTTATCCAGATTGCTGCAGCCCGCATGGTTAAAGGCGAAGTGGTGGATTGGTATGTCACATTCGTAAATCCCGGAAAAACTATTCCGGAGGATGTGGCTCATCTAACCAATATCAGTAATAACGATGTTGCTGATGCCCCAGATCCCGACACGGCCCTTGCCGGGCTGGTTGAATTTGTGGGCACATCGGATGTCGTTGCTCACAATGCCAACTTCGACCGTACATTTTGCACTAAGCGCGAAGCAGGCGCAGCGCTGAAAGAAAATCGTTGGATTGATTCACTCGATTTAGCGCGTATCGCTCTTCCAAGGTTTACGTCTCATCGTTTGCTTGATCTCGTTCGTGCATTTGGGGGCCCTGAGTCTACCCATCGAGCAGATGATGATGTTGCAGCAACCTGTATGGTGTATCGCGTTCTATTGGCGGCGGTTGCAATGTTACCACAGCGCCTTATTTGCACAATTGGTCGTATGAGCAATGTTGAAGAATGGAATACGGTATACGTATTCCAGCAATTAGCGGATCCAGAAGAGTGGCAAAAGAGCGAAAACGCTGAATACAATCTCCGTTTGGCTCGTAAGGATTCTCTGACGAAAAACTTTAACCCCATGCGACCGGATGCCAATAGTCCAGCTAGCGGAGTAACAGCTAATCCTTTAAAGCAAAGTGAAGCACAAGCTGCAACGTCGGCAGCTGCTCAAGCATATGCTGCAGAAATGATTTCAGCAGTATATGACGAATCAGGCAATGTGGTAGAAGGTTACGTTGAGCAGAATGTTGAATACAACGAGTCTTCAGAACAGCTAAACCAAGCATGTCCACGCGTACTGAACTTCGTTAGTGATGACGTAATTGCTCAGGCGTTTTCCGCTCAGGGTCTTTTAGGCCAGGTATATAACGACTATGAACCGCGCGATGAGCAGCGTGCCATGGCACTAGCGGTCCATAGTGCTCTGTCTCACTCGCGCAATTTGGCGGTTGAGGCGGGCACTGGTGTAGGCAAATCAATGGCGTATCTCATTCCTCTGGTGTATGCCGCCAAGGAAAATGGGATCACCGTTGGAGTAGCTACAAAAACTAATGCATTATTAGATCAGCTGGTAAATAAGGAATTGCCTCTACTGGCACAACAGCTGGGCATTACCTATGCGCCTCTGAAAGGGTTTAGTCACTATCCCTGTCTGCGCAAGATAGAAAATGTCATAAAACAAGGTCCGCGCACTATTGAGTATAAAAAGCAGCTGATTAATCAAGCACCATCCCTAGCAGCATTGCTTTCATTTGTGGAACAAAGTGATTACGACGATATGGATGCACTCAAGATTGATTATCGCGCCATCCCTCGTCGTCGTATTACCACGAATAGTGCAGAATGTCTGCGCCGAAAGTGTCCATTCTTTGGACGTTCGTGTTTTGTGCATGGTGCTCGGGAACAAGCACAGCGATGCGATGTGGTAGTCACCAATCACAGCTTGTTGTTTTGGGATAGTCGCTTTGATGGTGGTTTACTGCCGCCAATTCGCTATTGGGTGGTAGACGAAGCCCATGGTGCTGAAGCTGAAGCGCGTCGGGCATTTTCACTTTCGGTATCCTCTGAAAAGGTAACCGGATTTGTGCAACGCCTTACCGGACAGGGTAGCGGTAATGTTTTAGTGCGCGTTAAGCGCAGTGCACAAGCTCCTGAAGAAGGGCAAGCGCTCTATGATGCCCTTATTGAAAAGGCGCAAACGTGCGCTGGTGCGTTTGCTATTGCAGCGGGAGAATTCTGTTTAGGCGTGAAAGAGCTGTTGCTGTTCGACTCAAAATCGAAATCGCGTGGTTATGAGAAGTTCGATTTATGGCTCAATGATGAAATACGCCACGGAGACACATTTAGAGGAGTAGCAAATCGAGCAAAATCCCTCTATGAAACGCTTGAAAAGCTCATCAAGGCTCTCCGTGATATTGTTGCTTATGCTGAGCAGATGGATGATAACTCTGCAGCACAGCGCGAATTGGCTTTGGTGGCATTAGAGCTACGCGAACTATACGATACGCTGGAAATCATGTTCTTCCGCGAAAGCGATAATTTGGTGTACTCCGTACGTCTTAATAGAAGTAAGTCCACGTTAGACGAAGAATTTATAGTGCAACCTCTCGATGTGGGAGTAACTCTTAACGAATCGCTTTATGCTGAAACTCGTAGTGTGGTTTATACATCGGCAACGCTTACGATAGATGGCCAATTTGATGCCTTCAATCGTGCAGTAGGCTTAAATGAGAGTGAAGAATCGCAGGCAGATACCTTGCAGGTAGATTCGAGCTATGACTTTGATCACCAAATGAAGGTGTTTGTGCCCACCGATATGCCAGAACCGCAAGATCCAAACTATTTATCAGCCCTGGAACATTTCCTGATTCGCTTACACGTTGCGCAGCAGGGATCCCTTTTAACCCTGTTTACCAACCGTCGAGAAATGGAAGCATGTTTTGATGAAGTGCGACCAGCGCTGAAAGATGAAGATCTGCGCCTGGTATGTCAAAAATGGGGTGTCTCAGTTAAAGGGCTTAAGGATGACTTCTTGAAAGATGAGCACCTAAGCCTTTTCGCGCTTAAGAGTTTCTGGGAGGGTTTTGATGCTCCAGGTGCAACATTGAAGGGTGTGGTAATTCCGAAACTCCCGTTTGGATTGCCTACTGATCCGTTATCGTGCGAGCGCCAGCAGCGCGACGACCGCGCATGGTCTCACTATTCGCTGCCAGCAGCAGTTATTGAAGTAAAACAAGCAGTTGGCCGTCTTATTAGAACAGCAACTGATTCGGGTATTGTGGTATTGGCAGATAAGCGCCTAATTACAAAATCGTACGGTAAAAAATTCTTAAATTCCCTTCCGAGTCATAATATCTCATTTGAAACATGCGATCAGATTATTGAAGAGGTAGCAGCGCGCAACCGTGGCACGCAAGAATAAGCAACATAATCAACAAGGAGCTCCTAAAGGGTTAGGCCAAAAAGAGAAAAAATTCTTACATCTTAAAGAATTCTCTAATGGCAAACCCAATGAGCTTTCTCTGAATGTGCTTGAACAGAAAGCGGCATCACTCGATGAGCCGCCGCGTCGTGGACTACGTGGTTGGCTGGATCGCCATCGTGAACGCAAACAAGCAAAAGCCATGGATGCATCGCATAGGTCCACTGACGAGTCTCGCAAAAAATCTCATCGAAGTGTTAAAAGCAGCAAACACGCAAACAAAGTCACAACCCCAAAGAAACATGCATCATTTATTGGCGCAGACTATGAAGCTGAAGTGGCGTTACGACAGAAACGTCGTCGTCGCTATCGCCGTTTTAGTATTGCTGTAGTGGCCATGATATGCGTTGGCTTACTGGGTACTGCGGGTTATTGGTATTACCAAGAACAGCAGCGTCTTAGTACGAGCATCGGTGTTTTACGTGAAGCATGCGATATTATTGCGAAAAGTGACAATACAACAGTGGCTATAGATGAATTCTTTCAGCAAAGTTTTAATGACGACACCGTGTCAACAGCGAAAGATTTAAAGACTAAGATTCCAGCCGCTAAGGATCAGTTGGAATCAGCGCGCGTGTATGCGCAAAAGGCTGAAAACGAATTGGACGGGTCACAAAAAGATAAAGAAGCAGCTCAGCGTACCCTTTCTACGATTGCTTCACGTGAAACAATTCTCAATGTCGCTGATGAGCGTCTTGCTGATGACATTCAAGCTAAGCAAGCACTCGACTCAATGAATGAAGCTCAGGGAGATATAGAAGAAGGAAATGCACTGTTGGCCCAAGCCGCCAAAGTGGTGTCTGATACCAATGAAGCGAACGTTGGAAAATCGACCGAATATACCACTTCTGCAAAAGGGAAGTTTGAAGAAGCGAAACAGAAGTTGGAAGACACCCAACAGCTATATCCTCGTGCTGATTTGAGTACGGTGAAAGCCTATGTAGATAAGAAAAGTACCGCAGCAGGCGAAGCTTTGGCATCAAATGCTGCCATCTTGCTTCAAGATAAAGCTACCGCTGAAGCGCATAACGATGCATACAATCAAGCTGACGATGAAGCAACGCAAATGGCACAAAGTTTGCCTCAGAACCTGACGGACTTAATCGTACAGGCGTATTCCCAACATCAAGAGAGTATGGTTAACGAATATAACAATGCCCGTGCTGATGCTGCTTCGCATGATGCATTTTTGAGACAGTATTTAAAAAATGGGTAAAAGCGAACTATGCCTAACAAGTTCGGTCAATCGTGGTTTTAGTGGTTTAACGTGAAAAGTTCTTTGAGGGATAGCAGGGTGAAGTTTTCTTTGGAGTGGTTACTTGTGTGACACGTGATGTATGGTTTTCGACCTGTTGTGAGGTTTTGATAATAAAACGAGGGTATAAACCCGTAGAAAATATGAAGAAACCGCGAACCGGTTCAACGATAGAGCGCCATGATACTTGAAGGTTCTGCTTAAAACCTTAAATGGCGTATACTTAAAAAGAGTGTAACAAATAGGGGATTCCGTCCGTCTGAGCGCGAATAATAAAGGGGCTCTTTATGGCTGAAATAATCAATGATGTTGCTCATCTGTCCCAAGAAATTGGGCCTCATCCGGCAGGGACTGAGGAAGAACAGCAAGCCGCATTGTACTTGGCAGGTAAATTACAGAAAGAATCAGGCTTTACTCCTGTCATTGAGGACTTCCGGTGCATTACCAACGAACAGATACCGCGTATCGTGTGCTTCTTGGTTGCGCTTGTTGCCATCATTGTTTCTATCGTGGTACCGGTAGCGGCAATTCCTTGTTTTATCGTGACGTTGATTGCGGCAGTTCTCTATGGCTTAGAACTCTTTAAAAAGCCTGTTATTTCGCGCTTATTACACACGGGGGCCAGTCAAAATGTAGTTGCAAAATATCAGCCCACCATCGAAGGCGGCGTTATGCGCCACCGTAAAGTGGTTTTGATTGCTAACTACGATAGCGGCAAAGCTTTAAAACTCGAACAGTCTCCCATAGCAAAGCTGTTGCCCTATTTCGAAAAAGTAACCGCTGGTGCACTAGCTGCTGCAGTAATTCTTCTCTTTTTCCGTATGACGGTTTTTGCAGGCGACACCGGAGCGGCTTCGTCGGTACTTACGGCGCTGCTGGTTATCTGTGCAATTTTATGTGTCCTACCGGTTGTTCGCTCAGTTTTGCACATCATTGCACCCTTTAGTTATTCGGCCAATAACAATGCATCGGGCGTTGCTGTATTGATGGACGTTGCTCGTCAGGTTGGTAATGGTCTGGTAAGTAATGAGGAATTAGCTGCTCGTGGTGCCCAGGAAGGTACCACCGTGCATGGCGAAGATGCTGCTCGAGCTGCAAATGTGGTTCCGCAAGGAGCTTCGCTTGATTATGAAGCAGACTTAAATCCTCAGGAATCTTTGGCGGCTGCCAAGGCGGCCATTGCGGCACTTACCGGTAAACCAATCGCCGGCAAAGTACCAGTGACGGACGTTTCGTCGCGCCTGGTGAAAGGTGGCGGTTTGGAACCGGTTGATGAAGAAGCGGTATCGAGCGTGCACTTTGAAGTAAGCGATACGCCGCAACCACGTCAACCTAAACCTACGCGTTTTCGCACCATGGTGCCGCTAAATGATGAACCGCAGCGTGATGCAGGAGAAAACGGGGAGGTGCCATCTCCCGAGGATCAATCGGATGCTGGATCGTCGGTACCGCAAACACCGGTTGAACATTTACAACAAGAAGCGGCGGAAGCTGAAGCTCGATCCAATGAATCGTTTGAACGTCCCGTACCCATGGGCGCAAACAATGGTGGTGTTGCCAGTGGCCTTGCATCTGGTATGGGGGCTGGCGCGCCAGGTGCTGGTATGGCAGGTGCTGGTATGGCAGGTGCCTCTGCGGTATCGGGAAATCCTTTTAATACCTCTGGGGATAAAACCCCCGCGTGGGCAAAAGCAGCTCAAGAAAAGGCTCGTGCTCACAAGAAGCCAAACGATAAACCTCAGCGAGTGCAACGTTCACGTTATGCTGACACTCTTGCAGCACAATTAACCGAAGAAGCCATTGAAAGGCAAAGCGGCAGCGAAGTACCTGATCGTGCTTTTGGTGCTAGCGCACCTAATGCCAACGGACAGGGCAGCGTTAATGAAGGCACTACTGCAGTAGATACTTCAGCAGTGTCTACCCATGAGGGGTCTCAATCGACGGTACAAAAAGATCCTGCTACTATGACGCCGCTCGAAGCGTTGCGTAATGAAATCGAATCCTTTGAAGCACCAAAGATTTCGGAAGAAACTCAAGCGGTGCTCGATAGCATGGATGAATCAAATACCCCAGAGACCCCTGCGGGCGTAATGACTCAGACCCAGCCTGTGGTTCATCAGACCAGTTATGCCAGTGAACCCAGTCAACGCACTAATGTTGGCATAAACGTGAATAATCAGGGGATCGAACAGGCTGCTGGAAAAGTTCCAGCACAAAGCACGATTAATGCTCATGGGCAGGCGACCCAGCAGGGAATTAAGCAACCGGTAGATAGTGCGCCCGAGCAAGGCATGACCCACAATGCTCAGCAATCATCTACTGATACAGAACAAACCGCTCAACAAAAGGCAGTTATTGTACCTGACCAGGATGCTCAGCAAACTCTTACCAATTCAGGCGAGCAGGTTATGAGTACCTCCGTGTCGTCAGATACCGATGCCGCTACACAGGCGGAATCTGGTCATGGCCATATGCATAATGGTTTCACGTCACGTGCCATTCGCAAATCCGCTAACAATGTGGGTCATGCATTCGCGTCCCGCTTAAAGGCGGTAACAACCCGTAAGAATCATGCAAGTGAAGAGCCAACAGACCAGCTTGATAGCAACACGATAGCAACTGCTGCGGATAACGCGAATACACAACCGAGCGCCCCGGTAGTTCCTATGGCGTCTCCAGAAGATGCTCAAGCACAGCAAAATGCCAAGACATCTCCCAATGAAACGGCTGCGATTTCGCCCATAGATGTTTCTCGTTTTATGAATAAGGAAACAACAGACGAACCTTCGGGACAATCATATGATCAAGCGTCTCAGTCTGGTGCTTATGTGGATGGGTATGCAGACGATGTTGAGTTATATGCCGGCCAAGATGATTCGACAATGATGACAGACTATGGCGACGCCTATAATGCAGACACCTTCTCAGGTTATGATGGGTATGATGACTACAGCACACCTGAAGAAGAGGAAACCCAACGTGTTTCGAAAACTGCAATTCAGCAGGCTATTCATGAAGCAGATACCATAGACTCTGCATCTGTCACTTCGTCTGGCTCTACCGGTTCTGCTGCCACTGCAGGTTCGCCAGTGATGTCACCTTCTTCTCCTGCATCAGTTGTTCCCACTGCAGCACCAGCTGAACCAAGTGCCCCAGAACCTACCGGCGCACAGAGGGCGACGACACAAAAGCGCTCTGCTTCGCCTATTGTGGGAATGGAAGACATGCTGCCGCAGGTTCCTATGGATTCCGCTCCTAATAAGCAGGCAAAACGCCAAGTTATCGTATTGCCCGATGTGGTAGCCACACACGATGGAACTTCCGACAACACCAAGCAACGTGCTCCTATGGCGGAAACCAATAACGATACCCATGCGGGATCGAAAGCGCTGCTGTCTAATATGCTTCCGGAAATCAGTGCCACTGATGCACCGACGGACCACGTTGATCCTGTAGCTGCCGCAAAACACGACTCGTTTGGACTTGATTTGCCAGATTTGGGTACTGAATCAGCACCGCGCAATTCAGCCGTTTCAGCTACAGGCTCATTTTCTACAGTGGGTGCTACGGGTTCGTTTGCTCCGGTTGGCGATGAATTAGTGGCAGATATTGATCCTGAAGATCGCTACATTGAAGATGCGGATGATTCTGCATACGATATGGAATATACCGAAAACGGAGCATATGCAGGTGAAGGCTATGTCGACATGCCTAAATCGCGCGTGGGCAGGCTGTTTGGTAAGTTCCGTTCTAAGAAAAAGAAGCACGAGGCAGAAGAGCCATCTCTGAGCAGCTGGGTAAATGTTGACGAAAACTATACTGCTCGCAGCGTGGGTAAAGCCCGTGGTGATTGGTCAAGCTTCCGTGAAGATAGCAAATTCGAACAAGGAATGGATCAAACTACGCAATTAGATCCACGATCTGCTGCTGAACATGGTAACAGCGGTATTTCTACAAATGGCGTCAATAATGACGGTTTTGTTGACGTTGATTATCACGAAACGGATTTCAACAATCGCCGTGATTGGAATGGTGGCGCATTTTCGCTGAGTCGTTTACGCAAATCACGAAAAGGCGAAGCAGGTGAAGTAGGCGAAGCTGCTCCTAGTGCTGATTATGCTCAAGAATATCCGGCTGCTGTTCCGGTTGATGAAACTGCCGATATGGGTACCTACGACGCATCTCGCGATGCATCTCACCCGGAGCACCCGTTCGGTGTGAATGCCCAGCAGTATGCGCAAGACGGGATGCATCCAGACAACGTGATTGATGCGAACATGCAGCACCGTATGGATGGCAATTCTGAAACGGCTGAACAGATCAATCGCGAACTGCGCAAGCTGCAGGATTTCCGTCACCCTGATATCAATACAGAAGTATGGTTTGTTGCACTAGGCGCAGAACAGTATTCTCATTCGGGTATCAATGCTTTCTTGGATGCGCATGCTGAAGAATTAAAGGGCGCCATTATTGTTAATCTTGAGGCGCTGGGTGCCGGCACGCTTTCCTGTATTGAGCGTGAAGGAAGTTTCAAGTCGTATAAACCTTCTTCTCGCATCAAGCGCTTTACTCGCCAGGCAAGCGAACGCACGGGTATAGGATTCCGCGTGGCTACATTAAATCACCGCGAAACCCCGGCAACTGAAGCAATGGCTCGTGGTATTCAAGCCTTTACTATTGCGGGTATGGCGGATGGTGACACAGCTTTGTATTCGGCTGAAAACGATATTCTTGAAAACGTAGATGAAGGCGCACTGCAGGATGCATCGAAGTTTGTCATGGGAATCTTAAAGAGCATTTAGTTGTAGTGCTGAGCGGGGATTTACCAGGCAAACCTAAAGCGGTTAAAAACGCGATCAAATAACAGCGTTTTATCGGTAAAAACGCGATCGTTAAAAACTAAAACAAAAGCGCTTCCTTTCAGAAGCGCTTTTGTAATTAGATAGCGAGGATATAGAGGGCAACACGTTTTTGTAATTTGAGAAGCTATAGAAGGCAATAGCCAAGAAGTGCTACAAGGCAAGTTTGGCGTGTTCCAAGGTGTGTTTCAGGGTTGCAGCCGAAGCCTCTAAATGTTCAGTTTCCTCTTCGTTTAAATTCAACGGAATTTGGAATTCGACACCATTGCTGCCGATGATCGCGGGCATAGATAACACCACATTTTCGACGCTACCCACTTTCGATAAGAAGTTCGATACCGTCATGATTGACTTTTCGTCACGGACAATGGCTTCGCAAATACGTGTGACGGAAGGTGCAATGCCAAAATAGGTGGCACGCTTGCGTTTAATGATTTCATAGGCGCTATTGCGTACCGTATTTTCAATATCACGGCGCATAGATTCCGGATCTGAAAAGCCGCGCAGACGGAAAAAGTCATCAATATGAATGCCTGAAATGTTGGCCAAACTCCACACGGCCAGTTCGCTGTCGCCGTGTTCACCAATAATGCGAGCGTGAACATGGCGTGGGTCAACGTCTAGCGTGTGTCCTAAGATGTACTTCAATCGAGCGCTGTCCAGCACCGTGCCCGATCCCATGACGCGCTCTTTCGGCAGACCAGAAATTTCCATTACAGCCTGGGTCAGAATATCTACCGGATTGGAAACCACAATAAAGATACCGTCAAAGCCCTGATCCATAATGGCAGGAATGATGGACTTATAGATGGCAATATTTTTCTGGACTAAATCCAGACGGGTTTCGCCCGGCTTTTGATTGGCGCCAGCGGTGATAATGATAATGGAAGCATCAGCGGTATTTTCGTAAGTACCTGCATAGATATTCATGGGGCTGTAATACGGAATGCCATGGCTAATATCTAGCGCTTCACCTTCAGCGCGTGCAGCGTCAACATCGATAAGCACCATTTCGGTGAACAGGCGGCTTTCCATCAAGTTGAAAGCGACTGTTGACCCGACAAAGCCCGTGCCGACCACGGCCACTTTGCGATTTGGAATTGTGGTGCTCATTGAAAATCCTATCTCCCATACTTGGTATATGCATTGTGCTAATAATACCGTGAGATAAGTGCAAAGGAAGCTTCATTGCTTCAAGAAGAAGCTATTTCACCAGTTTCATATAGCCATTTAGATCTTCAAAGCCAAGCTTTTCGTAAAGAGGTCTGCCCTTTTTAGAGGCCTCAAGATAAATTTTACCCGCATTATGGAGGCGCGCTTGTTCTATTAGCCAGGTGGTAATAGCACCACCAATGCCATGGCCTCGCAGATGGGGTAAGGCATATATATTCATCAGGTAGCCGCATATGCCGGTGGGATTATCGGGAGATGGCATTTCTTGCTGGATGCAAAGTCCACCACACCCTACGATAGTGTTTTCAATTTCGGCAAAACAGGGAATATGGATGCCTTCAGGGATGGCATGCTCGTAATACACCTGGTTGGCTTGAGCTAAGTTGTCCATCAAGGTAGGGGATGGATCTTGAAATACCTCATGGATAGTAATCATGCGCCAATGCATAAGCGTATCAAGCTCATCAAGGGTGGCGCGTCTCACCGTTACGGATGATATGGAGGGCACGGTATTATTGGTCGTGTTCTGGAATGGAGCCGTTGGTGGGATATTGCAGCTATTGTCGTTGTGGGCCATTGCTTACTCCTTAAGCACTATAGGTAGTTGCAACAGGTTAGGTTTACCGTTTACGGTAAGAGGAATATGGTCAACCAGCACAAAGTAACTAGGAATCATGTAAGACGGTAAGGATTGTGCCAAAAAGGCCGTAAGCTTTCTTAAGGAAAGCGGGGCTGTAGGAGAAAGGTCATCGCGAGAATCTCCGACACAACCATTGCCAGACTGACCGGTAGCATGATCGGTGAAATCAACAGTAGCGTGATGGATCGAATGGTTGGCAAAATGATTGATCAAATCACTATGGGAGGCCTCTTGTAGCTGATCAGCAACAATATAGGCAGTAAGGTAAGGCAGTCCCTCGTCGTTTTTGCAGGCACGCACTACCGCCTGTTTTACGCCAGGGCATTGGTACAATTGTGTGGTGACTTCTCCTAGCTCAACACGTTTGCCATCGATCATAACTTGCGAGTCCATGCGATGCATAAAAGCAATGTTTCCATCGGAAAGGTAATATCCCATATCTCCGCTATGGTACATAATGCGACCATCTGGAAGCGTTTCGAAAGCTTTCATTTCGCGGGAGTTATGTCTGATGTAGCCAAGCGAAACTCCGTCGCCAAGAATACAAATTTCTCCCGGTTTACCTTCAGGAACCTGATGCCCCTGAGTATCAAGGAGGTAAACTTGACTACCCTGAATAGGCTTGCCAATGGGGTAGGTACCGTTGGGTAAAACGGTGCCGGTGTTGCAGCAGTAATAGGTGGTGCAAACGGTAGTTTCAGATGGGCCATAGGTGTTGTATACCGTAGCCTGGTTAAGCAAGTGGTTAACGTAACTTGCCCGCAAAACATCGCCACCGCTGATCAAAAGGCGCAACGACGAGGGAATATGATCTAAGCCGTTCATCTTGTCAAACAGATACGGAAATCCACTCATGATGGTGATTTGTTGCTTGTCCACAAAAGTCATGAGTGCAGTAATTGATGCATGCTCTGTTTTACCTGGAATAACCAGCCTGATGCCATTGAGCAAGCTGGCAAATACTTCTTCAACAAAGATGTCGAATGTGCATACCGAATACTGCAGCATCGCGTCGCCTTCATGGGGGTGAAATTCGTAGGCGAACGCGCGAGCATAATGACACACATTAGCATTCGACACCGTTATACCTTTGGGACGGCCTGTTGTACCAGAAGTGTAGAGGATATAAGCAGGCTGTTTTGCGGGATCTGTTACGGGAGTGAAAGAAAGATGGGAATGCGGGGTTTGCTGAAGGTGATCGTCTAAAACTACAAGCCGAAAAGGCAGATTTTGCAACAACGAAGCACTTTTCCTGTCGCAAACAATACAGTCCACATCTGTTTCATGCATCATGTAAGCAATACGCTTTATGGGAAAATCGGGCTCTGCGGGCACATAGGCGGCACCCAATTTCAGAATGGCAAAAAGAGCGGCAATCATGGTGGCGGAGTGATGCATGACAACACCTACTCTTTTGGGGTATGGCATAAGCAGTTCGGCAATGGCGTCAACAGTAGCAGAAAGCTCTTCAAAGGTGTACGACCGCTCGCTTTCACTGATTGCTATGCGCTGAGGATGGGCTTGTGTCACATGGGCAAACGTAGTGTATATGGTGTCATAAGCACTCATAAAAAAGCCTCACTTTGATAAATTCTGTCCCGCTTACGATTGGTAATTCAAAATCCACTGGATGCCAGCAGCCGTGCGTTCTAGGGCGTTGACAAAATGGTTGCCAGGATTAAGAACGAATGTCGTTGGGATGTGTTGTTCTTTTAGGTAAGCTTCAATATCTTCGGTGTTTTGTCGCACAACCCTCAAAAATGGATTGGATGTTTTAGCTTCTTTTGAGCCGAGCGAAAGGTATAAACAAGAAGGCTTACGCTCCCAGGTATGCTCAAAGACGTATTCCTTAAAGCCGGGAAACCAAAGCGATCCAGACATGCTGGCAATGCGCGAAAATTGGGTTGTTCGAAAGGAAGCGTATACCGCAAAAAGGCCAGCAAGAGAATAGCCTGCCAAACCGCGCCACACAGGCGTGCCCTTTATATGACTTTCTGCTCTTGGAATAATTTGGGTTTGCAAAAGGGTGAGATATTCATCTGCGCCTGGGGTACAGGGGGTGTCATCTTTGGAGATAGGTGGAATGGCCCAAGGTGCCATATTGTGATCCCAGTCCAAGTTACCAATGGATACGAGCGAAAAATCGGGGCACTGTTGTTTTGAGAGGTAGAGCCACAGATCATCTTCAATAGTTTTGGTAAACGTGTTGAGATAGATAACGGGAGCATGCAGAGTGTGCGCGGGAAATACGGTTACCTGTTTATCTTCTATGGTGAATTCGACTTTCTGAGAAGCTGACTTGGTCATAATGCTACCTCCTGTAACAACCCTAGAATAAGCTCAGTCAAGCTGCATGAAATACAGATGGTAGATTTGATACTCAGTTGATAATTTGATATTAAACGCAAGCAATGCGCTATACTGTGCAAGCAACATAAGCGGGCGTCGTATAATGGTTATTACCCAAGCTTCCCAAGCTTGTGACGCGGGTTCGATTCCCGTCGCCCGCTCCATTTGATTTTCAGCAATGGCTTTGTGTCATTGCTTTTTATTTTTGAAGTGAGAAAACGCAGTTGGTGGGCGACGGGAATCGAAGCCATTAGGGTGAATTTCCGTTAAGCAAACGTGCCAGTGGCACGTTTGTAGGAAATTGCCCGCCGGTGCTTGCGGCAGTATTTAAACAGGATATCGCATGCCGATATGTGTAAAACTGCACTGCGGTTGAAACGTTGCCACAGCCGGGTGGCATATGCCCGTCACTCTTTCTCGGGCGTCTTTCATTCCAGATGTGTCCTTGCGCTCGTGGCAAGGGAACGTCGCAAGGTATACTCGGCGGGAACAATCGAGAATCCAAGGAGTCCTCCCTATGAACACGATTCCCGCCCGCAGGCGTTCGCGTCTTGCCAGCGACGCTGCATGCTTGGTTCTTGTCGGCAAGAGCCTGCGCGTCGCCCGTTTTGCAGCTTTTTTCGCCCTCGCCATCGCATGTGCGCTCGTTTGGCAAACGGCGTCGGGCCTCGTGGCGACAGCCTGGGCAGACGAGTTTGCGAGTGAGCAGTATGTCTCACCTTGCGTGCCTACAGAAGAGCAGCTTGCCGCCTATGAGGCCGACGGCTCGCTGGATGCGCGTCTGGCTTATGCGGAAGAGCACGCCCACACCCAGCCCGATGCTTCGCTGGTGCAGAGGGCGCTGGCGCGCCAGAACGCCGCCAACGGCATCGCCACCGCCTCTGTTCCCACAACTTGGCAGGGCGGCATACCATCTACGGGCAACGTGCGTGTGTTGGCGTTGAGGGTCGACTTTCCCGCCGAGGATGGCGAACCGGCCATGACCTTCGATGGGGGCGATACGCTCGATGCACTAAAAGCCCTGTTCGACGCCACCGAGCCAGGGCAGGCGGGCACGGATGCCATCTACCCCTACGAGAGTTTGAACAGCTACTATCAGCGATCTTCCTACGGGAAACTCTCGTTTTCCACTGACGCATATAACTACACGGCGAAGCATGCGCGCTCGTATTACAGCGACCCTGCCGAGCTGTTTCTCGAGGCGCTTGAGACGCTTGACGCCAGCATCGATTACAACGACTACGATGCAGATGGTGATGGGGCGATCGATGCGGTGTACCTCCATTTTGCAGGTCCTGACACTGGATGGTCTAGCGCATGGTGGAGCGCGTGTTCGACCTACGGCGGCGACGCGACGTTCGATGGCGTAAAGCCCAGCCGTTTGATCAAACTCCATGAGGCGTCCGACTCCGCCATCGCCTCGCGTACCCTCATCCATGAGACGGGCCATGCGCTGGGGCTTCCCGACTACTACAGCTACGAGACTCAGCAGGGTGGGGTAGCGGATCGCACCGGCAGCTTCACTTTCGCGATGATGGACAAGCAGGCGGGTGATCAGGACGGCTTTGCGAAGTGGATGCTTGGCTGGATTGACGAAAGCCAGGTCACCCGCGTCATCGCGAACAAGGAGGGCATCACGGTGAAGCGTGGCGGCCAGGTGATCGTAACTGCCCAGCCCGGATCTGACGGCACCACCTCCCTCGAGCAGACCCTCGGCGCGTTCACCTCCGACGAGCTTGAGGGGACCGGTGGCATTATTGTCGTGTCCAATGAGGATGCGGGGATATTTTCGTCCTATTATCTGGTGCAGTACGAGCACTTCGCCGGGAACCAGAGCGTCTACTACACCGATTCGGCAGGCGAGCACCCGCTTCCAGATGGCTTTCGCATCTTCCGCATTCGTGCCGACCTGACGCCTGATGGCGCCGATTTTCTCTACACCAACACCTATGGGCAGATTGGCAGCAAGCTCATCGAGATGCTCGATCCCGACCTCGAGGCGGTGCATAGCGAAGTTGACGGCGTTCCCAACGCCGCTGCGCAGGGGTACGGATGCATGCTCTACACGGGCAGCGAGGTCACACCCGACACCTACCCCTCCACCAATTTCTTCGAGAATGAGATGTTCGGATATACAGGACTGTCATTTAAGGTGGATGCGTGTGAGACCGATGAGGGCACGTTGACCATCAGCCACAACGGCAAGAACGCGCCCGAGGCGGCGGACTTTTCGCTGTCGCTCGACGCGGGGCAGAAGGCAGCGAACATGGGGGTGTTAACGCTTACGGCGTCGAGTGCTCCCCGCATCGCCGCCACGACGGCAAGTGGGCAGGAGGCCAGCCTGGTGGTTGACGGTGTGCCCCATCAGGTGAACCTGTCGGTGGACGCCACGAAGGTCAGTGCTAGCTACTGTTTCGATGCCGCGGCGATCAAACCCGACTCCTCCTGCACGCTGGTGCTGCCCGCAGGCCAGTTCATTGTGGGTGAAAAGGACGGCGTGGACGTGCTCTCATCAGAGATATCCCTTCCCGTTGCGGTGGATAGCACCGCCGTTATGAAACTTGCCGAAAGCGGTGCGGTTGAGGGTACCGAAGGTGCGCGAGATGCCTTCGTCACTAACACCGTTGATAGGGGAGACGGACATGTGTGCTTCCTGCAGCATACGTGGCAGGACGGCTGGACGCTGCACTGCCTGGATACCGCCCGGCCAGCAGCGGCGACTAGTGTGTCGGTTGCGGGCTTAGACGCAGAGGCAAACGATTCAACCAAGCCGGTTCGACTGGTGGCACTGCCCGAGGGGAAGGTGTTTGTGGCGGGCAGCAACGCGGAGGGCCTGTGTGGTTGGTGGATTGACGCTCAGACGGGCAAGATCGAGTCGACCCAGAAGCTGAGCGATGTCATGGCGATACCTCAGTTTGCATCGGCAGGAAATGTTGTACTCCAGTTCGGTCCGGCGAGCGGGGAGTATTGGATGATCGCCGCCTGGCTGCCCGACGGGCAGGGCGGCCACGAGGCTCGCTATGCGCTTATCGAAGCCGAAGAGGTGTTCTCGATGGGTCAGGACTGCCTGGGAGTCATGGATGCTTCCTATGTTGAGCCGATCGGTACCGACGTGGCTGTCCTTAATTCCGCAGCGGTGGTGGAGGTACTTGTGGCCGAAGGGGCCGTATTGCCGCAGGAGGCCGAGCGCGCGCAGGCGGCGCTTGCGGGCATCCAGCCCCGTGCGATGCTGCACCTTGCGGATTATACCGGGGTGCGCATTGGTGCTGCCTCCGATACAGGGTATGCTCTGCTCGCCCTGGCAAAGCCGGGGGATACGGATGCAACCGAGGCGAACTTGCTGGTCGTCTTCGACGCAGAAGGCGTCGAGACGGGTCGTGTGAAGGCGGAGAGTTTCTGGGGGACGGAGGTGCGCAGCTCCTTTGAATCGCTGGAGATGGGGGATGGCGGTGCACTTGCCCTTTCAAGGCAGGGTGCGAGTTTGAGCGGCAATGTGGATGAGTATGAGACGGTTCTTTTCGGATCCGACCTTGCGGTGCGCGGCCATCTGCTGACCAACGGTGCGATTGGCGGTATCTGGACCGCGTCGGGCGGCTGGCTTGCTTTGGGCAAGCCCATCGATGCCAACCCGTGGGCGGCGGGTGCGCCCCCAAAGGAGGAAGGCGCTATCGCGAGGAAGATCGCCGAAGCCGGCCAGGAGGGTTTTGTCGCAGGGGAAGAGGTAGCAGACGAGGGTAACCTTTTGCGCTATTACCTTACCGAGCCTATCGACATTGCGGGTGGCGACGATCCCGATGATCCGGATAATCCCGATGATCCCGACGAGATTCCCTGGACCGAGCTAACCCCGGTAACCCCAACTGAGCCGCCTTCGGGCGAAGAACCACCCGCGGACAATTCCGGGTCGAAAGACAGTGGGCTGAAAAAGCTCGCGAGCACCGGTGATCCGTTGGCTACATGGACAGTGCCCGTCCTTGCGCTTGTCGTGACTGCTGTCGGGGCGGTGACCATCATCGCACGCTATGGAAAGTCCCGTCCCTAGGGGACGGGAAAGAGAGGGTAGGTCTTCCGGTGGAGAGGCGCGCTGTTGAAATGAGCACTTGCTGGAACCGGTGATTGCCGATTCATTCCCTGACGTCATACTTTCATTCCTGATCTTCTGGCGAGAGGGTGCCCCTTGCCCGCTTCGGCTACACTCGAAACATTGGGCGCTCGAAGGACGCGCGCCCGGGGCAAAACATCCCCGATCCCCCATCCCCGTACACGAAGGAGCCCTTCCTTTATGGCCAAAGACTTCTCGAACCCCAAAAAGCTCGGCTTTCTGCGCTTCATCCAGGTGATGTTCGCGCTCAACGTGATCTTCACCGTTGTGTTTTCCACGCTGCTTATCACGAGCAGCTACCAGCTCACCTTCGGCGACATCCTCGACTACCTCAACATCATCTTCGACGCGATGGGATTCTGGCTCATCTGGCAGCGCAAGCGCGCCACACGCGCGTTCGTGTTCGCGTTCTGCATCTTCAACATCGTCATCGGCACCGGCTACAACCTGGGCACTGGCGACTTCAGCCTGCCGGGGCAGATCATGTCATCAATCTTCGACATCATCCTGCTTCTATACTTCGGCACCTCGCGCCGCGTGAAAGCCGTCCTCACCGAGCCGCTCTCGCTTACCGAGCAAGAGCGCAACAACACGATCAACTCCAACTACTACAAGCCGCGCACCTGGGCGTTCTGGCGTAACATCATCATCTACTTCTGCGTGTTCAGCGTCGTGGGACACTGGATGGAGGCGGCCTACTGCACGCTGATAAAGTACGGTATCCTGCCGGGTATCTACGACCCCAACTCGCAGATCTGGTCGGACTGGCTCTACCCCTTCGTAGTCTACGGCGTGGGTGCGGCCGCCTGTGTGCTGCTGTTCTACCCCGTCAAGAACTTCCTGTTGCGCAAGTGCAAGGGCGTGCTGGTGCCGCTGGTGCTGAGCTTCATCGTGAACGCACTGGTGTGCACCCTCATCGAGTTGGTAATGGGACTCATGCTCAACCAGCCGCTGCCTGACGGAACGATGCCGCTGTGGGACTATCGCGACATGTTCTGCAACTTCATAGGTCAGATATGCCTACAGAACGCCATCGCCTTTGGCCTGGTGGCGACACTGATGACTTGGATTATCTATCCGGTGCTGGAACTTGGTATCTCGCGGCTTTCCCGCGAGGCAGCCAACATCCTATTCGTGGCAGTGGTGGTGGGCTTCGCCATCCTCATGGCACTGTACTGCATCAACATCGTTATCCCCAACCTCACCATTGCCACCGATGTCTCCGGTGAGTCGTACATCGAAATCGGAACGGGGCAGGACGGCGACACCCCGGCGCTCTCGGCGGGCACAGGCTCCGGCGGGAAAGCCGCATAAAGCCGGCGAGGCGCCATGTCCAAGCCGCAGCTGGCACGGATACCCCGGCGCACGATGAACACAGTTGCCCTGCACGTCCAGCAGCACGATCTTGCTCCGGTGCATGATTACCGAACCTAGGAACAGTTGTACGCTTTTTGCAAACGGCAATGTCTGGAAAGATCCACGCCAGAGAAGATTATCAGCAAGCGCTTATCCATTCTCTTTATGCTGCATCCATTCCAAAAATGGGGATTATCGAGCGTGAGGTGCTCACGCTCGATCTACAATCCCTCTCAAATTGTCTTTGAGTGGGA